>NZ_DAOMOZ010000036.1:0-30372 GCF_035444585.1 Agriterribacter sp. | reverse complement strand
ATTCCCTTAAAGGCTATCTGCAAAAGAACAATCCCTTTTTCGGATGCCTGGTAGGACGTTATGCCAACCGTATTGCCAATGCCCGTTTTTTGCTCAATGGAAAGGAATACCGCCTTGCGCCCAATAACAATGGCAATACCCTGCACGGCGGTATCACAGGTTTTGATAAAAAAGTATGGGACGCCGCTTATGCGCCTGAAAGCAATACACTTCAACTTTATTATGAAAGCCAGGATGGTGAAGAAGGCTATCCTGGTAACCTGAAGGTGACAGTAGTGTACAGTTTAACCGAAAAAAGCGAGCTGATCATTGACTATACCGCCGTTACAGATGCACCGACGCCTGTAAACCTTACCAACCACGCGTATTTTAATTTATCTGCAGGCAGCGATGCAAACATTCTTGATCACGAATTAACACTCAATGCTCAATACATCACAACCACGAACAGCAAAATTATTCCTACCGGCGACCTGCTTCCTGTAAAGAATACGCCCTTTGATTTTACCTCTCCCAAAAAAGTTGGGAAGGATATAGGCGAAACAGGGAATGGTTATGACCATAATTTTGTTTTGGATAATCTCACCGGTAAACTGCAAACGATCAGCACATTGTATCACGCAGCCAGCGGCAGGTGCATGGAAACATCAACTACCCAGCCGGGGGTTCAGTTGTATACCGGTAATTATTTAGATGGCAGCCTGCAACATACGCCCGGTAATATCAAATACAACAAA
The DNA here is from genome assembly GCF_035444585.1 of Agriterribacter sp. Taxonomy (GTDB): domain Bacteria; phylum Bacteroidota; class Bacteroidia; order Chitinophagales; family Chitinophagaceae; genus Agriterribacter. The sequence goes on along the minus strand of NZ_DAOMOZ010000036.1, from coordinate 29,635 downwards.
CATGGAGGTCTGTGCCTCGAAACACAGCATTATCCCGATTCACCCAACCAGCCCGGTTTTCCCAGTACCATACTGCATCCCGGTGAAAAGTACCACCAGGTAACTGTGTATAAATTTATGGTTAAATGACTTTAGGTATACTCCGGGTGAGTTGTTGTAAAGAGTAGCATATTATTCTGAAATAGATTAATAGTAGTAAACAGTAAATTGAATGAACGGCTCTCTTCAATCGGTTTGGATATTTAACAGCGAGGAAGGTAAATTCCCAGGAGGTATTTTTTCGGACAAGGCTAAAGCTGAAAACTGGATACGGGAACATAAGCTTACCGGGGTACTTACCTTATATCCCTTAAATGAAGGGGCTTATGACTGGGCTTTAAACAAAGGATATTTTACTCCTTCAAAAGAAAAAGAAAAATCCCCCAATTTTATTGGTTCTTTTTCATCTGCAAGTCAGCAACATTATCACTACCTGGATGGAGAACCAGACTAAAGGCCGGTTGCTTAATGCTCTTGTGCCGAATAAAGCTCGGGAAATCCCACCTCCCTGCACCGCGCAAATGTTCTAACTTCGCAACCGCTATCACCGTCTTACCCGGCAACCCAAAATATACATATGCAAAGCACAGACCCGCAGGTGCGGATAAAACAGGAACTCGTTAACAGCATTACGCATGGATTTGGTATACTGTTCGGTATTGTATGTATCCCCATCCTTATAGCAATGGCCACCAAAAGTGAAAATACACCGGGCATTGTTGGCGCTGCCATTTACGGATTTTGCTTTTTAATGGTGTTTACCTTTTCCACACTGTATCACGGCTTTCAGCACGAGCAGGCTAAAGAAGTATTGCAGGTGCTTGATCACATCAGTATCTATTTCCTCATTGCAGGAACCTACACCCCTTTTTTGCTCATCTATATGAACAACGGATTTGGTATTACATTGCTGTGTGTATTGTGGGGACTAACGGCACTGGGTACGGTATTTAAAATATTCTATACAGGCCGGTGGAATAAATTATCCACTTTTATTTACCTGGCCATGGGCTGGATACTGGTAACCGGCGGACGCACATTTTTTGTAGCCCTGCCGCAACCGGTGCTCGTCATGCTGCTTATCGGAGGCGGACTGTACAGCCTGGGTGTTATTTTTTACCTGTGGGATAAATATATCTACAACCATGCCGTGTGGCATTTCTTTGTGCTGGCAGCTGCCATTTGCCATTATGTAGCCATTTTGCTGGCGGTGTAGTAAACGCCTGAGGCAGATAGTATCATATATGCGGGGAGAAGAGAAAAGACAAACGTGCGACTTTTACGTTTCCCGTTTGCCGTAAGTAAAGCCCGGAAGCGCTAATTTTGCATCCTCAAAGCCAGTCAGTATGAATCGTAATAAAGCAACAGGCCTAACCGTGAGCATGGAGCGGGTAACACAGCAAACTGTTTTTCCCATACTTTTCGCCATTAGTTTTTCGCATCTTTTAAACGATACCATTCAATCCATTATTCCTGCGATATACCCGCAGCTCAAAGAATCTTTTTCCCTGAATTTTGTACAAATAGGATTGATAACGCTCACCTTTCAGCTCACCGCATCATTGCTGCAACCCCTGGTGGGATTGTATACCGATAAAAAACCACAGCCGTTTTCGCTGGCGGTAGGCATGGCTTTCACCCTTGCAGGACTGGTATTGCTTTCAGGCGTGGAAAGTTTTTACGGCGTTTTGCTGTCTGTTGGGTTGATCGGCGTTGGCTCCTCTGTTTTTCATCCTGAAGCGTCCAAAGTGGCCTATATGGCTGCGGGCCTGCGGCGCGGGCTGGCACAATCTATTTTCCAGGTGGGTGGCAACGCAGGTTCTGCTATCGGCCCTTTGCTTGCGGCATTCATTATTCTTCCACACGGCAGGCACAGCATTTTGTGGTTTTCCACGATCGCCCTGCTGGCTATTTTTGTATTGTGGAGGGTAGGTTTGTGGTATGGCGCCAGCTACCTGCACATTGCCAAAAAAACGAAGACCATTGCTATCCCGCATCACCTCTCAAAAAACAAGGTAACCAGGTCTGTCGTCATACTCCTGCTGCTGATCTTTTCAAAGTATTTTTATATGGCGGGCATCAGCTCTTATTTTACTTTTTATGTAATAGATAAATTTGGCGTAAGCATACAGCAATCGCAGGTTTACCTGTTTGTGTTCCTTGCTGCAGTTGCTGCGGGCACGCTGGCTGGCGGACCCATTGGCGACAGGTTCGGCCGTAAATACGTAATATGGGGTTCCATACTGGGCGTAGCCCCTTTTTCGCTGGTATTGCCTTATGCCAGTCTTTTCTGGACGGGTATTCTGATCTTTATTATTGGTGTGATACTCGCTTCGGCATTTTCAGCCATTCTCGTGTATGCACAGGAGTTATTACCGGGTAAAGTGGGCATGGTATCGGGGCTCTTTTTTGGCTTTGCCTTTGGCATGGGAGGTATAGGATCGGCGCTCCTGGGCAAGCTGGCCGATATCACCAGTATTGAATATGTATACAAAGTATGCTCCTTTTTGCCGTTGATCGGGCTGCTTACCGGATTTCTCCCTAATTTGAAACAGCAGAAGGTGTAAGGATATGTGTTCATCTTTTTAGAGCGGTAGACGGTCTTTATCAGAAAAGCAAACGATTTTAATATGGAAGCGCAGTACCAACAGGGATTTCCCGTACCCCGATTGTTTTTAGATATTTCGGCAGATAATATGCGGACTATGACATCGTATATTGATTTTGCAAAAAAGGCTGTATCTGCCCTTGACCCCGCCGTCATCCAAAAAATAGCCACACAGCTTGGGTTATCCTTTGTGCCGGAAAAGGAGAAAGAAAGTGAGGTATGTTTTATCAATAGTGAAGAAGTGCGCCCCGAGTTCAGGCTCAGCTTTGCGCCGGTTGATTTAACGGATTACATTTTGGGAGCACTGCACCATTCATATAATGCCCTGAATAAGCCACTACCGGAAACCGGTCACATTACGGTACCTTATCCAAAAGACTCCGTTGTTTTTTGGGAATGGGTGAAGCTTGGAGAAAGATTAAGGCACGATCAGGATTGAGCTTTGCATATTTCATCGGTTGTAAAGTAAATACCGGTTCGGTTTTGAATTATACGATGAAAGAAGCAAAGACTGGAGCAATGCCGAAGTTGATATTTTTATTGGGGTTAAATAATGAGGCAGGGTTTGGAATGCACCCAAATAGTTAATATAAAAATCACATTCTTTCGGTTAAAAAAAATATCTTTAACCGGAAAGGTCTTAATAAAATATCAGAGGAAAACGCTCACTAAGCCATTTTACATTATGAAAGAAGCAAAACGCTTATTATCCCGGAGGCAATTTGTTGCCACTGCAGCAACTGCTGCCGTTACCGCCCCTGCGATCTTTAGCCAAACGGCACAGGCCGCTTCCCGGAACGGAAAACTCAATCATGCCAGCATCGGTGTTGGCGGAATGGGTTTCCACGACCTGCAGCAATTCAAAAGCCATCCCAATGTACAGGTTGTTGCATTGTGCGATGTAGATGCCAGTCACCTGAAGAAAGCATCGGAGCTTATTCCCGGCGCAAGGTTGTACAGCGACTGGCGGGAACTGCTTAAAAAAGAAGGCAGAAAAATTGATTCGGTAAACGTAACGGTGCCCGATCACAATCATTTTCCCATAGCCATGCAGGCTTTAAGGAACGGCAAGCATGTGTATTGCCAGAAGCCCATGTGCCATGATGTTGCTGAAGTGCGGGTGCTTACGCAAACTGCCGTTAAGTCCGGGGTTGTCACGCAACTGGGAACACAGATCGCTTCGGGTAAGGGCGACCGAACGGCCGTGCGATGGATCAAAGAAGGCGCTATAGGAAAGATCAAACATGCGTACCTGTGCTCTAATCGTCCGGGCGCCATTGATACTTACCGGCTGGTGGGCCCGCGGCCGGCAGAGGGACAAGAACCACCTGCACATCTCAACTGGGACCTCTGGACCGGCACAGCTCCGTTGCGTCCTTATACGCCTGAAATTTATCATCCTACCAAATGGAGGGCATGGCAGGATTTTGGAACGGGCTGGTCGGGTGATATTGGCTGCCATATATTTGACGCGGTTTGGAAGGGGCTTGGTTTAAAGCCACCCATATCTGTTGTTGCGGAAGTACAGCAATCATGGAAAGATTCACCGGAACGGAGGGCGGATACCTGGCCACAGGGTGATCACATTACCTGGATGTTCCCAGGAAATGATTTTACGGAAGGTAAAGTGTTGCCGCTGGAATGGTTTGATGGTGCGTTTTATCCGCCACAGGAAATACGGTCTTTGTATAACGGCAAAGAATACCCTGCAGAGAGCGCTATGCTCATCGGCACGGAAGGTGCGCTGCTGATACCACACGGAGGGATGCCGGTATTATTGCCGGAAGATAAATTCGGGGCGCATACAGTTCCTGAACTGGAAGAACGCAATCATTACCATCATTTTGTTGACGCCTGCCTGGGCGGGCCGAAAACCGAATCGCATTTTGCACAATCCGGCCCAATGACCGAGGCTATTATTCTGGGTACCGTAGCCATCAGAGTGCCCGGACAATTGCTGGAATGGGATACGCTGAACATGAAGTTCCCCAACTATCCTGATGCTGAAAAGTATTTGCGCCGGACCTATCGTAAGGGCTGGGAAGTAAAGGGGGCATAAGAGGGCGGCGGCGGAAAAGCCTTATCGTTTCAGATTTGTCGTTCCACGGTGTGTCCAATATACATGATTTCTTATAGCCCGGCGTTTCGGGTTTGCAAATAATATTCATAAAAAAATTTCGATATGCCTGCTCACAATAACGATGCTTACAACGCTTCACGCCGTTCGTTTTTATTAAAAGGTGCCATGGCTTCGGCAGGCTTGCTGATTGGCGGTTCTGCTGCATGGTCAAAAGCATTTTCGTTTGGTAAAGTGCCCAATTCAAAATTCTTTGGTGTACAGATCGGTGTAATTACGTATTCATACCGCAGCATGCCTCACAATGTGGAGCAATTGCTGCAGTATATTGTTAACAGCGGCATCAGCGCTATAGAGCTGATGGGGGAATCGGTGGAGGATTATGCGGGCAAACCGGCAGATAAAAGCAGGGTGGCTGAATGGCGTGCCGCGGTTTCTATGGATAAGTTCAGGGAGGTAAAGAAGATGTTCAAAAAGGCCGGTGTAAGCATCTACGCTTTCAAACCCAGCGCACTGGGCACAAACAATACCGATGCAGAAATTGAGTATGCGCTCAGGGCTGCCAAAACGCTGGGGGCCCGTTCTGTTACGGTTGAGCTCCCCAAAGATCCTGCCCACTCCCAACGATTGGGAACACTTGCCGCAAAACATAAGGTATACATCGGTTACCACGCCCACACCCAGGCCACGGATACCGCATGGAATGAGGCATTGAGCCAGTCGCCTTACAATTCCATGAACCTCGACTGCGGCCATTATATAGCGGCGGGAGGCAACAATACAAAAGAAAGCTTACTGGCTCTTATCGAGGCAAAGCACGACCGCATTACAAGCTTCCATATAAAAGACCGCAAAACCAAAGAAAATGGTGCTGCCAACCTGCCCTGGGGCCGGGGTGATACGCCCATTAAAGAAATCCTCAATCTTCTCAAAGAAAAGAAATACGACATCCCCGCCAGCATTGAGCTTGAGTATAAAATTCCCGACGGCTCCGATGCGGTAAAGGAAACCAAAAAATGCCTCGCCTATGCAAAGGAGGCATTGGGAGCTTAATACCATTTTTGATCGCAGGGTTGACCAAAAGGTCGTTGAACGTCTTTGCGGGGGAGGAACGACAGAAGCGATCTCATTGAGTGATAAAAGCTTAATTATTTGAGATTACTTCACCTCGTTCGCAATGTGACGACCTTCCTGGTCAGCCTCATACCGGTTACGATACCGTTGCCGCTGTTTCTGTTTCAATTTTAATACCCAGTAAAGTATAGAACGATCTCAAAATAGCGGGATGCCCCGGCCATGCAGGAGAAGTAGTGAGATTACCGTCTGTTACCGCCTCATCAACGGCTACGTCTTTATAGATCCCGCCTGTTAGGGCAATATCCGGACCAATAGCGGGATAAGCCGTAAGTGTTCTTCCTTTTAATACACCCGCAATGGTTAGGATTTGAATGCCATGGCATATTGCTGCCACCGGTTTGTTGGCATCAAAGAAATGGCGGGTAATTTCCAATACTTTTTTGTTGAGCCGGATGTATTCGGGCGCCCTGCCACCACATATATACAGTCCGTCGTAATCTTCGGGGTTTACTTCGCTAAAGGTTTTATTCAACTGAAAGTTGTGCCCCCTCAGCTCCGCATAGGTTTGAAAGCCAACAAAATCATGGATCGCGGTAGCTACCGTATCGCCCGCCTTTTTATCAGGGCAAACGGCATGTACTTCGCAACCAACAGACAGTAAGCTTTGAAAAGGTACCATTACTTCATAGTCTTCGACGAAATCGCCGGCCAGCATTAAAATTTTCTTTGACATGGTAGTAACATATTTAACGATGTAAAGGAATTAACGTGTGTGTAAAGTTACTAAACCTGTACTTTTAACCGGGCAAATAACAAAGTGCATTCCCGCACCGTGTTCTGTTCCCCACCGGCGCAGGTTTGGTGAGCAGACTGTACCGGTATTGTTGCTTATTTCAATATGTTTTAATTATGCAGGGTGCGTAGGCGCTTTGTTGGCACAAGTGGGACTCTTGCGACTGGTGTGACATTGCTTACTTCGAGATAGGAATCCACGGGGTTGTGAAAAAAAAATCACCAATTGGTTGGGCCCAGCGAATAAGTATGCGACCCTCCTTCATTGTCTATGTAAACATAAAAATCAATGGTCCCTTTTAGTTCAAGAATTGCGTACCAAGAATTTAATTCTAAAAGTCCTATTTTCTTTTTTTCTTCCAATGCACTCCAACAAGAAGTCCATGCCCAATCCTCATCTTCTTTATCAAAATAGATCTTCGGTCTATTAGTACCCCGTATAGATGACTCCTCATAGCAAAAACTTGAATCAATTATATGGTCAGACAATTTAAATCGATTAAAATTTTTATCAAAAACAGAAACATTACTATCGAGTAATTTAATTTTTGCAATCTGAAAGCCTTGGTATCCACCATTTGACCAATTCGTGCTATAAATATAGCTTCTTGTTATTGTCACGTTGTTACCACATGAACAACACACACACAATTCAAATAGAAGAAACCCCAATGAATATATATTACTTATTCTTTTTCGCATCACTAGTTTGTTCTTTTGTCGTCAAAAGTACACCCAAATTAAGTAGCCTTTCTTTCCTGCGATCTTTATCAGAATTTATATAAGCTAATCTAACGCGCCAACTATTCAACGATATCTTAATGTTATCTTCAATTTTGTCGAAACTCAAATTATTTTCTTTCATGTATTTTGTCTTCCATTCTTTATAATCAGCTAATATACCGATAAATTTATTTTGACTTATTGCGGATACAATTGTTTCGCTAGCTACGTTTTGTCCAATTAGTATTCGAAATGGAATTGAATTTAAATAGCGCTGTGTCTCTTCAACCATTTGCCTATCTGCAAATAAAGTTCTGCTATCTTCCACTACATCAAATGCGCTCACATTCGCATAATTCATATCATGTCGTTTGGCTATAGCATCGGATGCGTCAATTGGCTGCCATGAAAAATCATAGTCTTTTGTCCCAGTTTTGGTAATTGAACCGTCTCCCGAATAAATACCATGAGCTCCCAAAGAATTAATAAAAGAGTTTTGTGGTAAATTCCAAAGAGGTTCTCTTGCTTGCTTACCATTTTCATAATAATATTCATGTTTTACTCCTTTCCCTTCCGGGCCATATCCCGCGGAATTGTACCAATCTGGCGGAGTACCACCGTGAGCCAATAATGTTTTTTTATCCATTTGATAGTAAACTACATCCTTGGTTGATAAAACTTGTTTATTCACATTTAAAATGTGTATTCGTTTTACATACTCCAATCCATCTAAATCAACACCATCAACAGGACGGTTACTCGCGAACTGGTAAGGCGTGAGCTCCGGGTATTTGGGTGTTAACGGATCAACCGATTTAAACCTCGCCAGCCGCGGATCGTAAATCCTGAACCCATAATCATATTGTATAGGACCTTCTTTGTCTTGTTCCTTACCATTAAATCCGTATCGGTAACTCCCCGGCCCGCCCCTGAAGGTTCGGGCAGGCATCTGCATTCCAAAGGGGTAATAATCCTGTGCGCTCACAACATCGGACTCATAATAATCTATTGTTCCGTTCCCCGCATCATGGGCTTTCTTTTTATCACTCACTATGACCAGTACGTTTCCCAGGTGATTGCTTAATTCAAAGCGCTTTTTGCCTCTTTCAAATATAATTAAATCGCCGCTGTTCCCATAGCCCATATTCAGTGGCGAAGATGGCTTTATGGAGAGATCTTTGCCTGGATTGTACATACCCAGGCGGTTAGTGCCGTATATATGCTGTTCGTTCAGGAACAATTTATTATCACTGCTGTTTATACCATACACTGCCATTACGTTGCCACCGGCATCACGTACATACAGGGTAGTGGCAGCAGCGCCGGGAACGGCTACAGACTTGCTGATGCGATTGCCGGCTGCATCATAAGCATATTCAATCGTTTCCCCATTGACTTTGGCAATGCTTTTTATCTTTCCATATACCGTCCATTCAACTTTGTCAATTCCTTCGGCTCTGTCTCTAATTAAATTACCTGTTTCATCGTAATCATAGTTGCCGGCCTGCTGGTCATCTATGTCGCTGGCATAGTTGGCAGAAGACGCCCTGTCTGTTATGTGGTCTAACCTGTTATTGCCCGGTTGGTAATGGTAGGTCAGTTCATCCATTGCCACAGTTGAGCCAAAACCATTTCTGCGATATGTGAGTATGTTACCGTTGGCATCATAACTTATGCTTTCTTTATAATCCTGCATAGTGGCGAGCCCGTTGTTCCATATATTGTTGCCGGGAGAATTTCCTTTATACACATCCATACCTGTTATACGGTTAAGCTGGTCGTACCGGTAATTATACAACAGGGGAATCCCCAACTTAACAATATCAAGGCCCATGCTGCTGATATTGCTATTGTACAGCGGCTTATACGCATCAAGCAGCTGCAGCCTGGAACTTAAGCCCTTATACGCATTGGGCGCATTAATGGCTGTGTAGTCGTTGCCGTAATAATGCAAACTGAAATGATAAGCGTCTCGTGCTACCACCCCTCCTTCCATAGCTGTACCGTTCACGCCCTTCAGCCAGCCCTGTAAGGTATAGGCATAATCAATACCCTGCACCTGGTTTTCACCTATAATGGCCCGGCTCAGCGGGCCGTGTTTATAATATTGATAGTGCGCATCGTGTTCCCAATGAACATTATCTGCACTGGTATATACACCGGTAAGCCGGTTTTCAGCATCATAACTATATTGGTGATAAAACCCATCGGGTTGCGTTATGTATTGTTTAGTAACGGGGTTGTATAGCCGGGGCTGATAACTAACGCTGTTTACTTTGCCGCTGATAAGATCATAACGGTAGCAAATAAGCTTGTAGCGATTCCCCTGCTGAGCCAATACACCCGATGGCCCGTAATCCTGCAACAGAGTATCTGTATTGCCTGCTATGTCGTAGTTATAAAAGGCAGCATAATCATAATTGCTTATATCTCCGTTTGCGGCAAACAATGTAAATGCCACACGGTTCCGCAGGTTGCTTTGATACATAATATAAGGAGAAAGATCCTTATGCAGGTAGCTTTCCTTTGCCGGCAGATCGTAAAAAGTTGCCGTTACCTGCTTTTTGCCGGAGGCATTATTTTTCATCCAGCTTTGCAACCGCACGGGGTTACGGCTGATGTTGTTGTTCATTGCCTCAGCGGTATTGTTGATCTGGCCGGTTTCGGTTAGACGACCCAGGTAGTCGTAAAGGGTATAGCTGTACCTCATCTCAGGTCTCCCCCCACCAGTGGAAAGGGGTATAGCCTGCCTGGCATTCTGGCTGATCGTCAACCTGCCGGGGCGATCGTACCAAAACCTGCTTTCACCTGCATCGGGCGTTTTCTGATGCACCACCTGGTTGAGGGTATTGTAGCGGTATTGTGTAACTAACCTGTGATCCGGTACAATAATCATATTTCCGTTGCGTGCATTTTTTACGCTTTCCAGCCAGGCTGCATCATAATTGGGGTGCACACCTTCAGGCGGTATGGTTTTGACCAGGTTTCCTGCCTGATCATAATAATATAATGTGTAATGATATTCACTTACAGGTTGCTGAACTGTAAACCGCTCGTGTTGAGCCGCCTGCAGGCATTTGTTGAGATAGGCTTTTGTAAACTCCCCGCGAACCGAATCGCTGTATGCCCTGTAGCGTTCGTATCCCCTGCTTATGGCAAAGTCAAGGCTGTCGGCGCAGGGCGTTTCATTTCCTGTTTCAACAGCTATTTGCGAAACTGTGTTTTTACCGCAGAGTAATAAGTCCGGATCAAATGAAGACGGAGCGATACTGTCATTACAAACCTTTAATTCAACGCTGTTGGCGTTGTATAATGAATCAATCTGACTAAAATTGCAGGACACACCGTATGCCCTGTTAAAGTACCGCTCAAATTTAGTAATGCAGTCTGCTGAAGGGCATGTGTATTCTTTTGTGTGAGAAGCAAGGTTGGCCGTATCATTAAAGTCCTCAAAAAATATAAGCTCATCATTCGTTCCATAAAGCTTCATCCAATCCAATTGAACATCTGCTCCCTGTTGAAACTGAAGGTAAGGTTTGATGATATCAATATAACTTCTTCCATCCCTGGGAATTTTGAAGATCAGGCTCCCTTCGTAATATACCCTGAATGTTTCCTGTTTTGCAGCGAGCTTAATGATCCGCCAATCCATGAAATTTTTATAACTAAAAGATGTATCATAATGTCTTACGCCCCGTAGCCTGTAAAATGATGCATTGGCCCGATTGGGTACAAAGTCCACAGCAAAATCTTCATCAATATCACTACTGTCGGTATTAATACTATGCGTATAGGTGCTGATCACTACATCGCCGCCCCGGGATGCCGCAACAGGGTTTTTTATTCTCACTTCAACCGCATATTCATTTTGTACGCAAATATCTTTTATGCTGTTGTAATTGATTGATGAATAATACAAGGGGCCTGATCCTGAAGGCATATGCAAAGCGCCTGTGTCAACAATCTCAGACAGGTTGCCGGAGCGTACCGGCAAACCTGTATTTGAAGAAAGCCCCCCGGAACTCCAATAAACCGGGGGGAGACCGGTGTCAATACCGTTGTTATTGATAGAAGCATAATTTTTAATAAAGGCATCTGCTAAAGGCATCAGCGAATCTTTTCGCAGGTAGCTGTCATTACATACATTAACGTGTTTACCGCAGGTCTTAAAATAAACAGAATCAATTTGCTCATAGGTATAATGCGTTCCTTTTTGCTGGTTGAAATAAGTTGTAAAGGATTGTTCACAACTTATTGCCGGCTCAGGGCAAACGAAGGAAGGAGCGACCGTTTGCCGTGTGGCATTGGTCAGGTAATCATCAAAAAACACCAGTTTTCCTGTAGGATTATATATTTTAGTCCAGTCCAATACAGCCTGGAAATGCATGAAACTCAACGTGAATGCACGAATATTTTTTAAAGGTGCTGACGTTCTGGCTGTTTCCCTGAGCAAGGTGTTATTGGCGTACACTCTGAAATACTCTTCTGAAAGCTCAAATCTGATAGCAGTCCATTCTTTGAAGATCAGATCCGGATCGGTACTTATTAAAGAAGCTTCATTGTTTACGGTTATTGCCTGTCCGCTTGCCGGATCTATCCCTCTTATCCTTCCTAAAAATGTTCCCTGATTTATGACCGGTCCTGATTTGCGCCTGTACAATACAAAGCCTCCGTTGGCATCTGTATAATAAAAAAACTCCTGGTTGGCGCTGATATCATCTTTTAAAAACCTGAACTTAAACTCCACAGCGTACCCATTTCCGGAACAATACGAGGAACCTGCGAGTACGTGCTGAAAATATTCAAAATAACCAATTGCCGTGTCTCTTATCGCTTCGGGCCAACGCAACATTCCATCTGAAACGGATTGGGTTATATCTCTTTCATATACTGTTGGCCTAAGGGAGTTTGATTGCAATGCTGCCATCACCCGCAAAGGATTTACATCCCTGTTAAATTTATTCATCACTGCCTGCAGGCTATCGCAGGCATTATTTGCTTTTCGGGTTATGCAATTGGTCATAAAAGCGAGGTAGTCCTGCGCCCCTTTTGAAAAACCAAAGCGTTTATTCATATAGTGTGCAAACAACGCATTCATTTTTTGTTGCTCTTCTGTTGTTTCTTCAATCCGGGGTATTATATCCGGATAACTGCCGGCAAAAGCATCAAAACCTTCTTTGACCGCAATACAAGGCACACAAACATTATCTGCTCCGCATTGCAGCGCCGGCGGGAGATGAAGGGGAGGCGATATAAATTTACAGTCGATAGAACCGGAACAAAGATCCAGCAGGGTATCCAATGCGCCGTTGCTTATTATGGTATGCAGTCTTCGTTCAATATAGGCGGAAAAATCAGTGTCGCGGTTTTCCTCTGTATATGCGTTATGCAATTGCGTGATCTTTTCACATTCGCAGGGTTCCGGCCTGGTAATAACGGGCTTATCGGCCAAAACCTGTTGCTGCGAATAAGGAGCGGGAAAATTGAGCAGGCTGCCATTGCAATCCAATATGCCAATTGGAGTAGCGGGGTTGGCGGCATTGTACAACTGCACATAGTAAGCGAGCACTTCATCAAAGCTGCTAAAGGTATTGGATGCGCCCGGTGCTATAGAAGAGGCACCCATTACATGTGTTTCATCTGTTCCTTTTGCACATACGGTTACCAGGTCGGACAATAATTGCGCTTTGTACGGCAACAGCTTTTGAATATCACAGGGAGAAAGTTTTTGCCACCACAATTCGGCATAGCCGGCACATGAGCTTTGATCTGTGTAGAAATCCTGCAAGGCCGGTTCTATATTATTTTTGCTGTTAATATTAGTTATACCCGTGCCATTTTGTATTGCGTCTGTATTACTTGTAAAATACGAATGGTATTTGGTTTCATCTATTACAGGAGCCGTTCCGGTAATGCTTTTTATCATGTTCAGTATAAGCTCGTCTTTTTTTGATTTGTACATAGCCCTGAAAGCCCGCCATGCCATATCCAGGTCGGCCGCGCAGCCCTGCACGCCAAAGGGATCGGAAATTTGTTTTTGCAGGCAGTCCAGATCGTTTTGTTCAGTGCAAAACCCTGCTATAGATGCCGCGTTCCAGATATCGGCTGTATAGCCGTCGCCCACAGCCACCCGCTGCATAAAGCTGTGCATTTCATTTCTCAGGTTGCTATGCAAAGCAAAAAACGGGTCTGCATTGCTATTACTACCGTTAAATGTTGTAGCATACCGCCTCGCAAATGCACTATTGTTTGTAGGGTTGAGAAAACCCTTTTGCTGCGCCTGTTCAAATGTTTCCGTTGCCATAAAGTCCATATCCCAGTCATAACTGGCACTCCCTACTGCCGGCTGGTTATTAAACACCGCAGTAGTATTCAATATATTATACTGCATTCTTTCGGGATGCAGGTTATCGGCCAGTGCTTCGGCCCATGAGGGCTGAAAATATGATACAAATTCTTCGATGGTCAATTGCTGAGGTTTAAGTGTTTGCCAGTTACCGTTGCGCAAAAGGGTAACGGTTGCGGTACTACCATCCTCATTTTTGTAGTTTAACGAGGCAATAGTATACCGGTAATTGCTGTTGCCTGAACTGATGGGCCCGAAAATACCATTCTTATAATATTCTTTAGTGTTGCCGGTACCCATGTAATCTTCAACATCCGCGTACTGACCGTAAGGAGGGGTTACATCCTGAAGCATCAGCATACGCAAATTGTCCAGATAATTATTTTGCCTGGCGGTGCCACAAAGCTCCTCACATTGTGCAAATAGTTTTGTGTATGCAGTTACAGCCAGTTGCCTGTGGAACGCAAGATCTTTGTTTAAGCCGTTATCTGTAATAAATTTATCAACAAATGCCTGTTGTGAGGACCCTAACTGTTGTTCGCAATTATAGCATGGTGAAGCGCAGTTATTGGTACTGTTTAAAAATATTCGTTTCTGTTCTTCTACGAAATCCTGAACAGTTTTGCAAAGATTGCTGCCGGCAAACATTTCCCGGTAAGCCTTCAACGCTTCATCGCGGATAGTTAACTTTTTAGTGATCGTATAACTGCCTTCCTGCAGCGTTTTATCGAAATTTTTAGCGAACATTTCCGGTACGCCAGCGCAGTTGGTACCAATACCGCCAATAACATCAGTATATAAAAAAGGGGTACCGCCAAATTGTTTGTTGCCGCAATCATCGCTGATCGTAATTTCAATGGTATAAGAACAGGTGTAGCATATGTTGGCATCTTTACAATCTCTGATGTTAACATCTTCGGGCAAAAGTGAGTAGCTGAATCTGTGGCTTCCCGCTTTTGCAACCAGCAATCCTTTACTGCTCTCAATGGTAAGCCCTTTTATCATATTGTGAGAAGCATCTGTAAGTGTTTTGGTAAGATAGCTATCCTGCTTAGAAGGGAGATCGTCTAATTTAATATCCGCGGGCAGATCGCCGGCTAAAGCAGTAGCAACGGTGCGGCCATGCATATCCATATAAGAAACACTGTATTGACCGTTTGCGTCTCTTACCATATTTTTAAAATAGTGAGAGGCCTTACCGGCTTCCGTGCCAAACAATGCATCCAGTTCAGCCTGGTCGGGATTGCCGTAATAATATTTTGTTTCATGACCCGTAGCCAGCTGATGGTAGGCCCCCACACCCCCTTGTGCAGCTATACGACCGGTATTGTCTTGTGTATACTTTGTTTCAGCGAAGGGAAAGCCTTTCGCGTCGGGAATGAGTTTATTGTTATCCTGCTCTTTTTCGGGGTTTTGGGGTGAATAGTATTGTGCAGCGCCTCCCTTTGCAGGATCCAGCGCTTGTGCCGCACCGCTGCAATAGTCACTGTTAGGCAAAACCCTGTCGTAATTGTCTTTATAATATTCTCTATCGTTTAAAAAATTATTGAAATGAGGTGTATACTTTATCAGTGTATTAACAGTAGGAGAGGGGAGCACCTGTATGGCGGGCCGTCCCTGGTAATCGTAAAATGTTTCCGCTACTATGGTTGTATTTTCCGTGTTGTCTTTGGTTACGGTTTGACGTTTACGCAGGCTGCCGTCAAAATACTGCAATACGGTTTTGCGCTTACCTTCTTCAGCAAAGCTTATTGAGGCCTGCCAGTTGAGGTTTGGCTGGTGACCCAAAATAAATTCAAATGAATTGTAGCCGCTCCAGTTGGCTTCCGTACGTTGGCCGGAAGCCTTTACCTGCACCGGGCGCACCCTGAAAACAAGCCAGCCATGCTTATCAAATAACAAATGAATATTATAGTGATGCATAGTGCTGTTTAGTGTAACGCGGGTGCCATTGTTTTTAAATACCGTCTTCCCAAAACCTTCACTGCCGGGTGTGCCGTATATGCCGCTACTGTATGCCGGCTGATCAATATAAGTCCATTCCAGGTCGTATTCATCTGCTCCTTCAGCAGGCTGCCAAAAAACCTTCAATTCATCGGCATCGCTATCTGTGGGTTGTATAAAGTTTATCTGCTGAACCTTGTTCTCTTCACAATCAAATGAATATATCCTGTTGATCTGCAGCTCATTGGTAAGCTTTAAAGATGGAATGGGGTCCCATCCCCCGGCATTGGTTTTAATGTCAACAATCTTTACAGTTACTTTTACTGCATTTTCAAATACAAAACTGTTTTTTGCATTGAATGATCTTCCCTGCGCAGTGTCATAGTCAATGATCATCGTTTGATCTTCGTCCAATGAATCTTCGGTATAGGGACTGCTTTTAAAGCTAAAGTATAAGCGATATACAAGAGTAGCCCGGAAAGGTAACTTTAAAAACAGTCGGGACGCTTCGTCAATAGAAAAGCAAACAATACTGCGTGTATGGGTTTCTTCAAATTTTTTAGGGTTCCGTTGCAGGTCGGCATAAAAATCCATATCCTGCACTTGTGCAATGGCGCCGGGCTTTAGCTGTCCCAGGCGGCCTTCAAGAGGGGCAATAAGAGGCGTTTCATCCGCTGCCCCCGCTGCAGACAGGAAGAATGTTCCCAAAATCAATATGAATAAGTGCTTTGGCATAGGTGCAAATGATTTTGAAGTTAAACATTGGCCCTGCTAACTCTCCATCTCCTCTGTTTTCATTCTTTTTTTATTAAGAACAAAAATCAAATTCAATGGAGAGCATAGGTCAGGCCGGTGTTGTTATCCATTTTGCAGTACAACGTTGTTTATGATCAGTCTAAAGCATGCTCTCGGAAAACAGCTTGCCTTTACTTTTCATTCAACGTATACGTTGTTTACCACTGAATAACTGTTATAGGTAGCAACGGTTGCCCATTTATTGTTTTGTTTCTTTACAAATCTGGAGTGATCGAAAGTCATGTCTTTAAAAGCCGCTTTGCTATGTGCCGAAAACAGCACGGTAATAATAATGCCACTCGGTTTATTTTTACCGGGTGCATGATTTTGAGTGGCTCTTTGTGTATAACTTATTTTTAGGGGGCGATAGTCTTTTCTGTTGTATGTAATGGTGCCGGAACTGTAGGAGGATCCCGGCGTAAAGTAAAAATATAAGGTTCTAAGCGTTTTGCCATCTGTGAGCATTACCGAATCAGTGTTAGCGGCAATGAAAGAAGAATCCCAGTTGTCAATTACCAGCCGCCCTTTTTCAGCGCCCGCAGCAGGGTTTGTAAGCACGATCATTTTTTCATTATGATATACAGCCACATTTATACTGTCGTTTTGAATAAATTCCATCTTATCCATTTTGCAATAGTAATAGCGGCCTTTTGTTTTTATATAGGCGGTAAGGGTGTCTAATATTTTCCCTGGTGCATCCTCCATTGCATACCGGTATTGTGCAGTAAAGCTGTTATAGCCCGAACCTGAATAAGCGTTCCTGATTTTGAAAAGCTCTTCGGCTGCACGGTCGAAATGCTGGGTATAGCTGTTAACGGTAATCAGTAACAGCAATGCAACAACTGATGTTTTCCCGGACAATATCATGGTGCTATATTTTGGTTGATTTCTGCTTCATACACAGCGGTCTGACGCTCCTTCGTTGCATACTGACCGCGACATTTTCAAAGTTTTACATTTCCACATTTACCCGCGATCTGACGCTCCTTCGTCGCGTACCGGTCGCTTATTTTCACATTTCCACATTTCTCACATTTCCACATTTATCCGCGGTCTGACGCTCCTTCGGTACGTACCGGCCACGGGAATGTCCATATTCTATAACCCCCATCCGGTACGGGTTTCTTTAATTGTTTTTATGCCACGTTCTGTTTCCTTTTTCACTCTTACTAAAGACCCATCATCATCATATTCATAAAATGTGGCGTAATTGTTTTCATCCAGCTCACCCATAAGGCGCAGACTTACCGCATCATATACAAATGATTTCATGATACCGTTGTAGGGAAGAAAGCGCCAGTCGTCGAAAAATATTTTCCCTGAATTTCCCTCTTTGCCTGCGGCTTTAAAATGGATTTCCATTTTTTTTGCTCCCTGTGGTATGATAATCGCTTTTTCTATGCGCTGCCATCCTTCAATAATATTGCCCGAAGGTTTAAGTATATTGTGCTGCGCAAAATGATTACCCCATTCATCTGTATAGTCAATTACTACAGACGCGTTTTCATAATTATCGCAACTGCAATCACTTTGCTCCTTTACCCATGTGCTTATTATGTACTTATTACCGGCAGAAGGTGCAAATTCCTTGTATAGTATATTGGCAGAAGCTCTTGTACCCTCCCAGTCAATACAGCGGGTTGTGTTTTTAACAAGTGCAGCTTCTGCTGCGCTCATGCTGCTGTGCAGGTTGGCAACAGGAATGATTCCGGGATAGGTCATGCCTGGCTTTTTCCAGTTGAGCACAGCAAGCCCTTCGCCTTCGCCATCGGTATGCTCTATTCTTATTTTGTAAGCTTTACCATGGTACATTTTAACAGGATCACTGTATAAAAATGCATTTCTGGCATTATTGAAATATACAGGTTCATTGGGAAACGCATTCAGCACCAGCTTATCATCTATCCATAATTTAAAAGAATTGTCGGCTGCCACACTAAACCGGTAAGCACCTTGGGGGTCTGTATTGCCGGCATTGCGGCTTTTGCGAAGGGTAAGATATCCTTCCCATACTACTTTGTAAAAGTGTTGATTTCTGGTTAATCCGAGTTTATTCCGGGTTGAAGTTCTCCTGTCGTAATTAACATCCACCCCATTTTTAACGACGGGCGCAGAAGTGCCTGTACTGTAATTATAAGCATCCAATCCATAATTATCGTTCCAGTAATTGTAATTTTTATAAACAGTGGCCTTTAATCCTGCCCCGTTGTTTACCCGCGTAATAGTGCTGCGATGTAAAGTATCTGATGCAAACTCAAGATAAGAAAGGGCGCCGGTATGCGAAGTATCTTCCAGCAGAACCCGTATTCCTGCGTCGCTCCCTGCAGGGATACCCAGGCTGAACTTTCCGCTATGCGCTTCTTCATCTGTTATATAGTTATTAAGCGCATCGGTATTCATATGCTTTTGTACGGAACAACCTTCATCGCAGTTACCGTTATTATATTCATAATCTTCAAAACCGTCGAATGCATGATCTGTATACTTTGCATTTTGCGTTACAGCTACCGGAAGGCTTTCATGGTATCCATATTGTACGGTGTTGTATCTCCCCAGGGGGTCTTTATTTTCTGTTTCAAAACCTTTCCGGTTAAATCGGGTGCTTTGCATATTCCATACCCAGCAAAGGGTATCGGTTGAAGCACTTATTCCGGTTGAACCAAATATCCAGAAAGGAGAGAACGCGCTAATGGTACCATAGGTTCGGATATTGGTTTTGTTATCATCGCCGGAGATCTCAGCTTCTGTTCTGTCTCCATAATAGCTGTACTTCTTCTCCGGTCTCCAGTTGCCGAGCATGCCCCAGCGGTAGGGGTTGGTTGCTATGCCGTTAATTTGGGAGACACAGGTGTCTGTGACAACCGTTTTTTCACAATAAAAGGAATCACATTCCTGTACAAGCCTTTCACCATTGCTGCAGGAAATGTATTCAATGATCAACTGCGGGGCTGTGGAACAGGGTATATTCAGTTTGGTACCGGCATTATAGCCATCGGTTACGTTGCTGCAACTGCTGCAATCGGGGGTAGCAAGCGCGGAAGCAATCAAAGTTGACTGGCTTTGCTGAAGCGGCGATGATTGATTGATAAGTGTGTTATTGTTGTTAACCGGGCCGTATTGATTACAGCCGTTTATATAATCCTGTGTATAGCTGTTAACCGACCAGAAGCAAAGCTTATTGGCCCGCTTATCGTGGTGGTTTGCTCTTATCCTGAACCATCCGGGACGTGAAGGGTTTGACAGTGATTCGTTCACCAGGCTCTTTACATTAATGATATAATTGTTTTGCTTAGCTGTTGCAAAAACCCGGGCGGAGGAAATACCAAGATCATTCCCGTTAAAAATACTCCTTGTGTTTGCGTCATTGTCGGTTAATGCATTAAGAGACACGTTATTTAATACTGTGTTTAAATCCAACTGAATTTTAGCTTCGTTGTCGTATTGTCCGCTATTGTACGGGTGTAGTGCATCGTGATTCCTGTGCCGAACATATCCCCTGGTTTCGGTATGACCTTCCAGGTGAGGCTGAAGCCTAAGTTCTGCAGTTATTATAGCAGCGTCGGAAGGCAGCGCGCTAAAATCAAACTGCATCCAGCTTTCCAGTACATGCGCCTCTCTTCTGTCGAACCTGCGTTCCGGTGTATTTTCCGTGCATTCAAAGTAAGGTGTATTAACAAAGGGGCGAAAATCTTCATTGTCAATGCCACCCAATGTTTTCTGTTTAAAATCGCGGCTTATAGAAAATGTTCGACCAGGCAGAGGATTAAGTATTATTCTTTTCGTGGCGTTTGTTCTTGTTGTAACCGTCAGGGGCTGGTATCGCGCATCTTCCACTTTCCATAAATCGTTGTATGAAACAGCCGAAGCATTAATTACCCCGGTAGCAGCATTCAACACCAATTTCCATTGTCCTGCCACCTGTTGTACAGGATTCTGCAGGCTCACCATGCTGCCTGTATGAGTGGCTGCCAGATTTCTTTTGCCGGAACGAAGTATTTGCAGATCGTTACCTGTTCCTGTAAAGAACTTTCCATTTTCATCAATAAAATATATACCCCGCAATCCTTTATTGAAGTAAATTTTGGAGGAATGCAATGCCCATAGTTTTTTTGTAGCAGCAGCGCTCATCACAGGTTCGTTACAAATACCGAAGCCCGTACATCCATTTGTGCCATTTTTCTCAGCCTGTTTTTCCAGCCCGCTAAAAACTTTAACCTCATCACCGCTTTCAAAATATTTTTCAATGCCGGGGTAACGCGGGGCATCTGTAATTTTTCCATTGCTGAAGCTGATATTGTGAAAAACGGCAGCGATATTGCTATATGCCGGCCCCATACCGCTATAGGCCCAATGCGCAGGGTAATTGAACCGGTATACCGGGTCATTGAATTCATTTTGAGTGCGGGTTAATAAAACATCGCCGGTTTCGCCATCGTATAAAAGGTTTTCGGTGGTAACCAAGCTGCCTTTTTCATACACCATTACTTTATCAACAATACCGTATCGCTGTACTATTTTGGTTATAGCACACGACCGATAACGACTCATTTCAAAATGGGGCATCAGCCAGGGGAATGGGATGCTTACAGGAACAGGGCCGGCCATAAATCCATCTATATTAAATTCAATGCCTGCTCCCTGCGATTTAAACTCCTGCTCCCTCATATCAACCATCAGCTCAACATCTTTTCCAACCTGTGCCTGCATATTAATATGACCGTTGGCCGAATCAACAGCAGCCACGGTATTGGCCAGTCGCTTGAATTCTGCATTCTCGTCTTCCACTTTGTAATAATATTTTGTATATGCCAGAGGATTGTCCGGGTCGTTTTCAGGGTAAGAAGCTGAGCCTTTCGGTTTCCCGTTCATATCGTTGATCTCTATTTTAAACCCCTGCGAAAAAGCCAGTGCTCTTTTTGAATACAGGTTCAGGATATTCAGCAGGTTTTCGGAGTTGTATTTTCTTTTTTCCAGCGGCGTGTGTTCCACAATCGTAGGAAAATCATAAGTGGTATAAAATTCCGATTCTTCATAACCGTTTGCCGATCTCGCATCTTTATAATGAATGGTATGCATCCTTACTTTGCTGTAACCTACGGCAGCCGAAGGAAAGAATGCCTCTCCAAGGGGATGCTCTGAATACATATTATTAACAGGAGCTAAAGGCGCTATCTGCTCATTGTATTCAATGGGTTCGCGGAATGGGTTTTCTTCATTGCCTATGCCGGGTTCATAGCTTGCCACGCCGCTGCTGATCACCGTTTTAACTCCATTGATGTTCCTGGTGGTTGTGTAATCATACTCTTGCCCATATGTTGCGCCCTGTTCTGCTCCGGCAGTCATTTTATTCCAGTTATCATAAATCGTTATCCGTTTAACCCTTAACCCATCGCCATATTTTTTATATCCTGGGTTGGTCAGTCGTACAAATGATCGTTCGGTATTTACTTTTCTTGCCCAGCCTCTTATCCTGGCCTGTACCGGGAATTTCAGAAACAATTCGCTGATGTTGCCCATTACGGCAAACGTGGACTTAACCAACGCCGGCGCATCAATATCCCCGTTAAGATCGGAGCCGGGATAGGCTTTGGAAGGAAGATTAAGTCTTAACACCTGCAGCGCTGTTTTAGCCAGCGGACTGGCATCTCCATCCCCGGGTTTTAACATGTGGGTTCCTTTTATTTTGATCCAGGCAATACTTTTATCGGAGGTCAGCCCATATTCTTCATATTGGGCATAGGTAGTTACATGCTCCTCACCGCCGCCATATGTATCAGAGGGCATCTGCACCCGGAGCCGGAAATACAGTTTGGAAGAGCCGGATAAGTATTTCTGAAAAATTTCCTTTTTAATCCCGGCAGATGTTGTGGCGCTTACGGGTGAGGGTAATTTGATAAATATATAGCGGTAATCCTTGTACGCTTCCGTAGCTGCACCATACAGGGCATTTGTTTTTTTGCCGGGGTCGGAAGAGTTGCCAAAGCCAAGAATCCTGCACATTTGCATGGCTCTTCTGTTTTGCACATAGGCATAGTCATCCGATTCATATTGTATATTCATTCTTCCTCCGGAAGGAAGCAGTATATCGCTGAGTGTCCATGCTGCCGCATATACAGCAGCTTTTGTGCTGTTCCACCGGCCATTAACGGTTTCATCGCCATTTTGAAACGTATAGGGATAATCGGCATTGCTCATTTGAGCCGGGTTGTTGCCGGCATCCTTATAATTGCCCCAGCGATCGAAGCCTTTAGGATCGTACGGCGGATTGTAAACAGCTTCCGGGATGCTGTTGGGATCATTTGCATCCTGCGGGTGATACAGGAAAACATAAGGATTTTTCTGCCCTTTGTCATTCCTGTTATAGGTAAACCATATCTTTTTAAGGGTTAATTTTCCTTTGCCGGATGGGGAGCCCGGAGTACCCCGGCAAAGCTCATAGCTGTATTCAAAATGAACGGTTTTAACGGGTTTGGCTTCATCGTGGCTTTTAATATAATCTGCCTTGCTGTACAGGTCAATTTGTTTAAGGTACCGGAGCGGCTGTTGCAGATCGGTTCCCCCATTTTCATCTTTTACTCCGTGAGCATCTTCTCTTATTTCTCCTTTTTGCGGGTCATTGAGCGTAAAAGTGGCGATCATTGATTTGGATTCGAGCGAATGCAGGTACCATATTTCCTTTTGCCCGTAGATATAGCTGCCTTTATCATCGCTGTTATCTGTTTTCAATCCTTCATTATAGGTGGCCTTATTTTGAGCAAAGGGCACACGCCAGTGGAACATATTGTCATTGCCATAGATCCTGCTGTAATTGAACTTTACCGCATCACCCATATCATCATCGGTTATGCCATCGCCCGTTTTATCGGAATAATCCGCCGAAACAATTCCTGTAAGCAAAAAAGAATGAGCGTAGGCCGGCAGTTCTTCCGCCCCGTAAAAATTGTCCTTTCCTTTTGTATTGCGCGTTGTATTGTCCAATCCCGGCACATAGTCCACTAACCCGCTTTGCAGATCCGCGCCGCTTTTGTCTGCGCTAAAACTCACATCTTTCTGCATGGTATTGTAAACCGGCAGGCCATACACATATCTTCTGCCGTCTGCATTGAGCACTGTAATTTCGGAGAGGTGATGTTTTTTACGGAACGATGCGGTACGGCTTTCGGTTGCAATTGTTTTGCAATGCCGGGGATCGGGATCGCTGCAAACAGGAAGATCACATTTGTGTGCAAAAAAGGTATTTACAGGATAGATGGATATTGTTTTATCTAAACCAAACAACCCGGCATCAGCAGCGGTTAAATAGCTGATCACCTGGCTGCGTTTATCCCTGTAGCGTTTCATGGTTTGTAGGGAATCTACCTTAATTTTATTGCCGCAGGACAGCAGGTTTTTATACCGTTGAATAAATGGCGAAAGTGTGGGGTCGTCATTAGCGCTCATTACCGCCAGTACCGGGTCGGTATCACCCAGCCTGTCGTAATAACTTTGCAGGTTAATCGTTTTTTCAGCAGGATTCTTAAAATAAACGGCTTCAAAACTGCTATCGGATTCTTTAAAAGGCAGTTGTACAGTCATCAGGTTGCTTTGGGTCCAGGCACCGTTAGCGGTTATTGCCGAATTCACATGCACATCGTAACCCGCATGAACGAGATTGCCTGCTCCCAGGTCTAAAGAGATGCTCCCGTCTAAACTTTTAGAACGAATATCCGCATCCCTCACATATCCGATATCTCCCCGGTACGGGCGAAACATGCCACCTGTTCCTTCAGCGGTAATACTATACACATCATAGGTATAATTTGGGATGGCAATATGCGGGGTAGGGGGAGTAGCCCGGTAAGTAAGCTCTTTTTCACGGTTATAGTCTAACAGTGCTTTTGATACATTACGGGCTTTTTGATAATACATATAACCGAAAGCCGGGAGCATTTGCTTTTTATCATCTTCGGCTATGTATTGCCGTGAAAAATAACCACCAAAAGAAACATTGGGATGGAGTCCGAAAGCTTCTCCGCCGGGCTTCAGGTTAAAGCTGAACTGGTAGCTGGTGAAGGGTATACTGGCAGATGGCGTATAGGCCTGGTGGGCGAATGAAATATTCACCAGGTCGCGTGAAGCCGTATAAGACGAAGCGCTTTTAGCGGATATATTATTCCTGCTGTCATTTTTATATTTAATCCTGCCCTTTGATGCAATGCTTAAAGATTGCAATCCGCTGCGGGTGCTGAATGATGAACTAACGGAATACCCGCTGGTTCGTATACCGGTAGCCTCCGCATTTTTTCTTTTGTATTCGAGCTCAAATGACGGAGCAATGCTTACGCCGCTTTGAGAATTGGATTGCAACCCTAAATCGGCGGTAAAGGCGCCTTTACTGCCAACAGATGACTGGTAGCCTGCGGAAGCGCCTGCCGAAAGCCCTATTCCTTTATAGTTATTGTAAAACAATGAGCCGTTCAAGCCCGCATTAAAATTGTTCAATTCCAATCCAAAAACTTCCATTCCCAAAGCAACATTTCCACCTGCTGTCCAGTTGGGGCGCATGGAGTTTGTTTTTGTAACCATGTCTTCTCCATTAAAATCATCGGGCAATCCGCGCATATTTCTTCCAATGGAGCCTGGATTGATGTTCCATCCCAATCCTACCCAACTGGCTTCCTGATCCATAGTGATGCCACTGCGGTAATGAATGTTAACTGCGTAACCACCCACGTCGAGCAAGGGTATGGAATAAGAGAGATCACCACTGAACAGGTCAACAAGGTTACTGCTGTTTATGCTTTGAAAACTTTGCATTTCGGGTTGCCCTGGTCCCGGACCCAAAAATATTTTTTTTCGTTCGTTCCTGTTCTTTATGCCGTTAATGCTTCCCTGCAGAACATTTAAAGCCCGCGCTGCTCTTCCTTCCGGGTATTCTACGATAGGATTATGTAGAATACCATGTTGAGGGCTACCGGGCATGTTCCGGTTTGCATAGCTGTGTGAACATGAAGAACGATCACAAACAAACCGCCGGTGTATTCCGTAAACGGAACAACACCATTGTGAAAAAAATACCAACAATAATGTGGCAGCGGCGCCCCTGCGGTGCCTGCTCAAAAACTGGTGTATCATTGATGTGGTGTTTTATATGTTAGCTGTTTCTCCCCCGATCCCAACCCCCAAAAACTACCCCGCACTCTGTTCCCTGCAACCCTTATTTATTCCCTCACGCAGGTGAATTTCAGATTCCAGGTTTCTTTCCGGTCGTTTATTACTTCAATTAAATACTGTTGCCTGTTTTTATATTTCCGGGTGCTCATCTCCATTTCAATAAAGTTTTGTCCGGGCTTCATACGAATTAGCCTGTTTTCCGTTTCTCTTCCCGGTTCGCCCTGCCATTCGTATATTGTTACTTTTACTGATGAATCGCCGGTTTCATTGTTGTACTCGAATTTTATATTGTTTCGGCAGATATAGGAATGTGCATCGTAGCCCTTCTTCAATTTGGGATAGGCAACGGTATCGAGGTTAACAATGGTATCGGTTGGCTTAACTTTAAAGCTCCATGCTTCCGTTTTTTGCACATATGCTTCACCGTTCCTGGCGATAACCTGCCATGCATAGTGTTTGCCCCGCTCTAATGATCTGGCAGAAGAGGGATAGAGCAGGAAGGCTGCCGATAAATACTTTTGCATGTAAACCGGTGTATTTTTCTGAACGGCATCATAAGCGTTTTGCCCTTCTTTCATCTCTACAAGCAATATCTCATAGTGCAGTTGAGGAACCATTGCCGCGGGTGAAGGCGGGAGCCAGGTAAAATTGGGATACCGGCTTTCCACCCATGATGTATCGGCGGGTGTTATTAACAGGGGTGGCGTTAGCGGGTCAATTTCCACCGGCACGCAAGCTTCCGAAACAGGGAGCCCCGTTTTGTTGCTGCTTACAACCAGTGTATAACAGATCATATATTTTCCGGCAGCCAAAAGCCCTTCAGTATTGTTGTTTGAAATATTCAAACCGTTATAATTGTACTGTACGGGTTCCAGGTCGGCCTGCATTGTTTGTTTTGCGCCTTTGGAAATGGTGAAATGCCCCGACATGCCCGTCAATACTTTTTGCCCTGAATGCACATCTGTCATTGTTATATACAATTGTGCACCGAGGTTATAATCGTAATGGCTGATGAGCAAAATATTCCAGAGCTGGCTTTTGTGCAGCAGTCCGGCAGCCGGCAGTTGCGGGTTCATCAATACCTGTCCGCCTGCAGCCTCGGTTGTAAGAAAAATAGCCAAAAAAATGAATATACCAATGTTCGGGCTCTTCATATGTAGTAGTTAAAATGTTTTTGAATAGATGATGCGAAATAAATCATTCGGCAACAGGGTTTGCGACATTCCCGGTAAAAAGCCATGGTCGAAGGAAATGCTTAGTTTCCCAAGCTCATCGAATTGCAGTTGTGCGTTGCCGTAGTAACCTGATTTGGCAGGTTGCCGGTTCATCCGGTTCAACTTCAATCCTCCGCCGGCTGCTATCCGTTTACCAATACTGTATTGTATGCCTTCCTCTGCTGTGAGAAGCGTATAATCAGGGTCGTGGTTCAGGGCAAGCATCGTATTCAATGTAAACCGTTGTCCGGTAATGCTGTGGTTAAGCATCCAGGTACTGGCTTTATGGTATAAAAATTGTTGTTGCACGGCATTGTTAAAAAACTTATTGTATATGACAGATACATGCATGTAATATTGTTTTACCCTGTACATATAACCGGCTGTAACCATTATCATGTTAAAGCGGGTTTCCATGATCTCATTGCCTGCTTTGGTCAATTGTGAAGCCGGCATAAAGCCTGCGGAAATTACCGGCCATCTTTTCATGCGCAGTGTTGCCCGGATGCTTTTAAGAACGGCATTGCTTTTATAATTGTAAATGGTGTAAGGTGAATTGTATTCATTGTTTTTTACGGATGCCGCTACAAATAATGTGCTTTTAAAGAAGTATTGGTCGGCACTTAATTGCCAGGACGAATGCTGTGCGTTGTAATTAAAAATGGTAAAGGATTGAAAGTTGGGACCCATGTATTTGTATTGGCCGTAAACACGGGTGCCGGTGGAAGGAATGGCGGCAAACAACTGAATGGAATATGCTTCGTTGCTGCGGTCCGAAAGTGCAGATGACTTTGCCGGACCATCGTTACCATTTTGTAAGAGAACGTATTGGGGATACGAAGATTTGGCTACTTCAGCAATAATATAATTGTGCTTATTTAAATAATATCTTCCTTCAATGGTGATGCCCAGCACCGGATTAACCGGGGAGCTGTTGTTGTTAACTAAACCCAAGGCTTTCCTGCCGCCCCTGTATGCAGTAAATATTAAACTATTGCCTTTCTTTTTCCCGATGCCTGCTCTAACCAGGGTAAGCCATTGCCCCGGTATGCGACTGCCGTTTACCATAAGATCCCTGTACGCGTAATCCACGGTACCCGCCGCCACTGCACAATAGAATCGGCCACTGTATTCAGCGTTCACACCTGTAATGCTTATATGCTTTGCCGAAAGCTCCGAATGATCAACCGCGCTGCGACCAATAAAAAACTTTTCAATTGCCATCAATCGTTTTACCCGGCGATAGGTTTTGCTGCTGTCCAATCCGTATTTTTTAACCAGCTTTTGCAATGTGTCCGGGCCATTGGCTGCATCAACGAGTTGGTGAACAGAATCCATTGCCTGGCGGATAGCTGCTTTTGTTTTCCGGTACTTTTCTTCTAATTGTCGCACTTCAGCGGAAAGCTGTTGGTGTTCTTCCTTTTTTTTCATGTACTTCTTCAGATACGCAATCGCCTCCTGCTGGTTGTTGTTAAGTGTTGCTGTCCCGGAGGATGTGCGTTGTTCTTTTAAGGTAACGATGTTTTTTATACGATCTGAAAGTGCCGCGCCTTTGCGCATCCATTGTGTATGATCTGTGCCCTCACTTACACGTGAAACTGTATCCTGTAAATATTTTTTTACGCTTTTTTCCAATGTTTCACTGCTGTATCCCGGAATATCTGTGTAACCCGCAATAGCGGCAACAGACTGGCGGCTATCCATCAATTGCTGTACCTGGCGACTATCCTGCAGCCATTGACCGAGCTGTTGCTGCAATGCGTATTTTTTTTGCAAACCGGCATGAAGCAAATGATCCGGATTGTCCTGCAGGATAGGCTCCATCATTTTAATCTTTAGCTTTTCCTTTAAACCGGATCGCCAGGCCTGCCGGTCAAATTCAATACCGGCATCTGTATGGTTTTTAAAAAGAGGGGAATTGGTTTGCCGGGTGTTGATATGAACAGTTACGGGCAGTGTTTTGCCGATGGTGGTATAAATAGCTGCACGGGCACTGTGCTGCATGATCCGGTTGCGGGCATACGGCGTATTTATAGCAGATTGATAAAAGAAATCATAGCTCACGTTTCCGTGTAATTCCGGAACAGAACGCGGCCACACAATTTCGAGGGAAATACCCCGGTCGGAATTCGCTGCAAAAGGCTGTGATTTAACAATATGTTTTGCATAGTAACTTCCTTTGCAAACGCCGGTAACGAAAAGGAAATAGTATACAGTACTGTCGCCTGTATAGCAATATGCTTTACAGGGAAATATTGAACGATCGCTATTGGTATTGTAACCTGCTGGGATTAAATATGGTGGGAACAACAGTGCCTTGTTCAATTGCTGTGCAATGACGGGCACAGGCAACAGGCATAGTAAAAACAATATAGCTTTGGTGTTAGCCAAGGTGTTTTACAATTGGGGTGTTAGCAACAAAGTTTCACAACTAAGCTAAATAAAGATTTATAAACCGCAAATTAATTTTTAGGTTTTTTGGAAAAATAAATTCCTGTAATGATATTTTCATGGCTGTAAAAAGACAAATGATATAACCATCGGAAGAAAGAACCAAATCACAAGAACCAAATAAATTTCAAAATTGAAGCCTTAAGCTCTAAATCCGGAGATGCGGTCGGCACCCGACGAAAGGAGGGTCAGTACCGCATCTGAGCGCAAAGCCCTGGGGAACAAATAATAAGAACCAAATCACAAGAACCAAATAAATTTCAAAATTGAAGCCTTAAGCGCTAAGTCCGGAGATGCGGTCGGCACCCGACGAAAGGAGGGTCAGCACCGCATCTGAACGCAAAGCGTCGGGGAACAAATCATAAGAACCAAATCACAAGAACCAGATAAAAATTCAAATTTCAAATCCGAAGCGG
>NZ_DAOMOZ010000035.1:15993-30434 GCF_035444585.1 Agriterribacter sp. | reverse complement strand
CTTGATCTTTTTGAATAATTTAAAAAAAATGTCAACCTATTTTAGGCACGCACAATCTGTAAACCACAAACTATAAACCACAAACTACCAAACTGCCTGTTTTGCTTATATTGCAGACTGGCAAAGCCACCTTCATATGAAAATTACCCACACCAGCATTTATAAATTCAGTATTCCCATGCATCCTTTTACCATTGCCACCGGTACGATGCATTTTGCCCAGAATATTTTTATACGAGTGTATACCAGCGGGGGGATCTACGGCGTGGGAGAATGCTCGGCTTTTCCAATGATCGTTGGTGAAACGCAGGCTACCTGCTTTGAAATGGCTAAGGATTTCGCTTTGCTATGGAAAAATAAGGATCCGCTGAATATACCCGAACGCATGAGCGAGTTGCACGCTTATACTGCTTATAACAGTACGGCCAAAAGTGCCTTTGATATGGCGCTGTACGATATAAGCGCCAAAGCCGCAGGCAAGCCCCTGTATGAGTTCCTGGGGGGAAAGAAAAAAAGCATGGAAACAGATCTTACCATTGGTATTGATACCCCCAAAGCCATGGCGGAGAAGGCCGTTGAGCTCAAAAACAGGGGAGTAAGAATAATTAAAGTAAAATTAGGCAGGGAACCGCAGGAAGATATTGAAAGGGTAAAGCGCATCCGCGAAGCCATAGGCGATACCTTACGGTTACGCATAGATGCCAACCAGGGATGGAACAAAAGCCAGGCTCAAACGGCTTTAACTGCACTGAGCCGGTATAATATTGAATTTTGCGAACAGCCCATGCGCAGGCATGACGATCATTTTCTTCCTGAATTAAAGCGTATTTCTCCTGTTCCCATTATGGCCGACGAAAGCGTCTTTGATCATTACGATGCGGAACGGATCATAAAAAGCAACGGTTGCAGCTATATAAATATCAAATTTGCAAAAAGCGGTGGTATCCTCGAAGCTCAAAAAATAAATGAGGTTTGCAGATATCATAATATTCCCTGTATGATGGGGGGCATGCTTGAAAGCCGCATAGCACTTACAGCTTTTGCCCATTTTGCTGCAGCTGCTGCCAATGTAAAGTTTTACGATATGGATACCTGCCTGCTGGGGCACAAGCTTGACCCGGTAACAGGCGGGGTGGCCTATAATAATTTTCATGTGGAGTTGCCGGATGCCATCGGTATAGGCGCCGACGCAGACGAAAGCTTTTTACTGGTCAATGAACATATTACTATTTAATTTATTTACGGTGGTATTTGATTTAAAATTAACTCTTTAAAGAAAATAGTATAATTTGCTGTACCGGTTACAAAACGAATAACCACTGAACCTAATCCATAATGAAAATACCTTTTCTGGTTTGTTTGTTAACAGGCATAGCCCTGACCAATTTAATTGCTCAGGAAATTCCTGCACCAAACGAGAATATAGAGGACAGCATTAAAATATATGTCAAGCCATTTACCAATGTCGTAAATGGCGAGGTCACTTACAAATCGCCTGTTTTTTCTGCTATAGGCACCAATGAAGAAAAGTTAATTATCCAGTTAAACACTACTTCAGCGAAAGACCATATCCAAATCACCTTTTTAGCGAAAGATATACCCTGCAGCAAACAGGGGCAGAGTATTATTGTATTGATGGAAGACGGGCATTCTGCTACCCTTGTAAACGTTTTGCCTTCCAATTGCAGAAATATGCAGGCCGCACTGGTCTTGAGCTCAGAAGCACACTTGCAGGATTTTAGTACCGACCAGTCTGAGATCATGTTCCTGGGATTTCTTAAAACAAGATCTTTCACGCTCAATGATGACGCAAGAACCATTAAGTACAGCATTGATGACCAAAGTGCTGAAAAATTCCGCATAGCGTATAAATGCTTTGAAAAATTTACAGGCATGTGGAACTGAAACACACTGAAAATGCAAATCCCTGATTTCCCACAAACCAGGTAAAGGATCCCTCCGGTTCAAAGCGGCAGGCAACTATTTATTCACAACCGAGGCTGAAAAAAACAACTGGTACGATAATTATGTATATTGTTTAATAAAAGGAGTTTGCCATGGTGAAAATTTTTATTACCCTGCTTATAATGGCAGGTCCTGCAACAGGATTTTGCCAGTCGGGTGCCAAACAGGTGATAAAAGTAGCAGGCGTAAGTTTAGAACAACTGATCAGGGGATTTTTGGATGCAGGCTATTCAATAGAAAAAAGCGAGGCATCCATGAGTGTAATCGTTACGCATCTAAAAGAAGCAAAGAAGGCAAACGTAGCTACGCTTTTAAAAGCAAAAATACAGAATGGTAACCTGCTGTTATCAGGAGAATATATTGTGCCGGGCAAAGATGAAAACCACTCTCCTATCACGGATACCGGCGTTCCCGGAAGCCCCTGCCAGGAATCCTGGGAGATGATGCGCGATTTTGCACAATCCTTTAAAAAGCCATTGGAGATCCGGTAATGCACGGGAGAATGGCTTCGGGCTTATCATCTGTTTCGTTTCAGGATGCAGTGCTGAATTCACTGTTGCGCCCGTATTAACGGCGGGTATCGTCCCTGTTCCCTCTCACCTTTATCCTCTCACTTTCACCTTAATATCCTTTAACCATAAACACACATTCTTCGATCTTCTTCACCTGCTGGGTTCTGGCTGTATTTTTTATAGTAGAAACGGATGGTAGTTTTATGTGAATACCGGTACTGTCTTTTTTGAGGTTATCCACAGCCGTGAAAATGTTTTTTGATTTGATAGCAAATACAACACCTTCCGCACTTGTTTGGCGGGTACTTAATATACCAATCACTTCCCCGTCTTTATTGATAACCGGGCCGCCACTATTTCCGGGGTTGGCAGAAATAGATATCTGGCAGGTAAGCGTATCGCCATTAAACCCTGTTTTTGCGCTCAGGTAACCTTCGCCGTATACAATTTCGTCCCTGGGATAACCTAAAGTAAATATAGGCTCGGCAAGGTCAACAGCCGATTTTTTATTGATGGTATATGGCAGGGCGTTCAAAGGCCTGTAAAGACTATCGCTGATCTTAAGAATAGCAATATCCATGCTGTCATCCGAAAATACAGTTACAGCGCTTAATTCAACCCCGGGCTTGCTTTGCACAGTTATTTTTTCTGCTTTGTTTACCACATGGGCGTTTGTTACCAGGTATCCTTTAGCATCAATTAAAAAACCTGTTCCGCCAAACTTTGCCGGAATACCGGGAATTTCGATTTTGTTTTTTACATCAGTCAATTCGCGGCGGGTATGATTTTGATTCTTTTCCAGAATATCAATCTTTCGTCCCAGGTTTTCTATTTGTGCTTTATCGGTTTTTGGTGTTAACGAGGTGATCACACCGCTTATGATCAAAGCGGTGATCCCCGCTATCGAAGCTGCAACGGCTATTGTTTTTTTAGAACGGTTCCAGAGGTAGATCAATCTATTTCCACCAAACTTCTTTATCTTTCCTTCCGCCATCAATTTATTGTGTATCTCTTCCAAAGAAGAATGATATTGCTTATCCTGCTCAAACCGCTCCATCTGATTGATAAAAAAGTGGTGCTCTACAACCAGCTGGTCAACATCGGGATGGGTTCTGCGTAATTCCTGGAACAATATTTTCTCTTCCTCCGACAATTCTCCCTGGAGGTAACGTTCCACCATTTCAAGTAAACGAATATCATTCATTTGTTACCATTTTTATATTGTGCAAAAAACAGCTTCCGCAATCTTATCAGGCATTTGTATTTCTGGTTCTTTGCATTATCCGAATTGGTATAGCCGAAAGCCTCCGCTATTTCCTGCATATTTTGTTTGTGTATATAATAGGCTTCAAGCAGACTTTTACAGGGTTCGCCTATATTTGCCATGGCATGCTCCATCATCCCAAGCTCACTGTTCCTCTTTTCATGCAACCCCAGATCTTCCTCTACATATACCGTTTCTTCAAGCCCATTGCTTTGCAGCTCATAGCGGCTGTTCTTTTGCAATCGCTTGAGCCATAAACGCTTACTAACAGAATACAAATAGGTTTTGATCTGGCAATTCAATTCAAATACACCCGATTTTGCCTTCTCATACAATACGATCAAAGCTTCCTGGAAAATATCTTTTGCGTCATCCTCCGTACCGTTGTTATTCAGGATCAGGCTTTGAATAACTCCATAATTATCCTTGTATATTGCTTCAATGACGTTTTTATCGTTCACCGACAAGCCCCTGATCAGCTCTTGTTCCTTAATGTTGCTATTCACTAAGCGTATATTAATACTATAATGCTGTGATTGGTAACCCAAAATTGAGCAAAAAATAATTTAAAAAAGGAGGGTTACCTTTTTTTCACTTTCGTATTAAAGATAGATTTCATTATCAAACTATTCAAAAACATTAAGAATGAAAAAGTTACTCGTTATTTTGGCTATAGGCGCTTTTGCTGCCTGCAACAACGCATCTGATTCTGTTGAAGCTTCAGTTGATAGTGTAAAAACTGCTGCCGAAGCAACTATAGACAGCGCACAAAATGCTGCTGAAGCTACTATAGACAGTGCACAGAATGCTGCAGACGCTGCTATTGATGCTGCAAAAGACGCAACCAAGCAATAAGCGATCGAAGTTTTTTATATGGCAAGCAATCGTTGAGGCCACTCCTGTTCAGGGGTGGCATTTTTTAAAAAATTGTGCTCTAAATATTTGTTTGTTTATTTTTAGTGTTACATTTGCTGCGCAATGAATACAACAAAGGCATACGGATTCTTTTATTTTTACTTCTACTTTACAGGCAGACCGGGATCGCTTTTGTTGAAAAATAAGTAAAAACAAAAAATTCAGCATACAGAGTCCCGGTTAAAAGCCGGGATTTTTTTATGACTTTTTGAAAATATATACTTAAAATATATGCGTAATTACAATAATAATGTGTCGCCTGGATCAGCAACTGCTGAAGAAAATCCTGGTATGGCAAATATGGAAGGCATGCCGGAACAATACAGGCCCGTGCTGGTATCCATTCAGGGCTATGAAGGCAGTTTTCACCAGGTAGCGGCACAGCATTTCTTTGGCAATAAAACATCGGTGATCTGTTGCGCTACTTTTGGAGAGGTGATCAAACAGGCAACCAACAAAAAAGGAAGCGATGGCGGTGTTATGGCAATTGAAAATTCCATAGCGGGAAGCATTTTACCCAACTACAACCTGCTGCAAAAAAGCAAGCTTAAGATCATTGGTGAAGTATACCTGCAGATCAAACAAAATCTCTTGGTCAACCCGGGCGTACAACTGGAAGATATCAAAGAAGTTCATTCGCATCCGATGGCTATTCAGCAATGCCTCGAATACCTCGACAGGTACTCGTGGAAGCTCGTTGAAACAGAAGATACGGCATTAAGCGCAAAGCATATTTACCAGCACAAAAGCAGGCATATCGCAGCTATAGCAAGCACACTGGCGGCCAGCTTATATAAGCTGGATGTTATTGCACCCGATATTCATACACTAACGAACAATTATACCCGCTTTTTAATATTGCAGCATGAAGACCTGGCGCAGGTAATTGAAAATGCCAACAAAGCCTCCGTGAATTTTCACACAGACCACTCCAGGGGCAGCTTGGCCAAAGTGCTTACGAAAATAGCTGAAGGCGGGATCAATCTCAGCAAATTGCAGAGCTCTCCTATCCCCGGATCCGATTTCAGGTATTCTTTTTATGCCGATATGGAGTTTGATTCGCTGGGACAGTTTTACCAGGTAATAAAAACGATGAAAGCCCTCACTGAAGATCTGAAGATTTACGGCGTATACCGGAAGGGAAAACATTATTCTTAACAATAACGAACTTACTACCACTTACCACTTACCACTATCATGACAGCAAAACGATTACAAGGTATTGGCGAATATTATTTCTCTCAAAAGCTGAGAGAGATAGATGAATTGAACCGCCAGGGCAGGCAGATCATAAACCTCGGCATTGGCAGTCCGGATATGCCTCCGCATCCGGATGTAATAAAAACACTGCAGGATGAGAGCGCCAAACCCAACGTGCACGCTTACCAGAGTTATAAGGGATCGCCCGTTTTGCGCAAAGCTATTGCAGCATGGTACGATAAGTGGTATGCTGTAACGCTTAGCCCCGATAGGGAAATATTACCGCTGATCGGCAGTAAGGAAGGCATCATGCATATATGCATGACCTATATAAATGAAGGAGACGATGTGTATGTGCCCAATCCCGGGTACCCTACTTACCGGAGCGCTGCAAAGCTGGCAGGAGGGAATATTATAGAATACACACTGGAAGAGAGCAACAACTGGTTGCCCGATTTTGAAATGCTTGAAAAACTGATCGGCAGCTCAAATACAAATCAGCCGACCCGTTTGTTATTCGTCAATTATCCGCATATGCCTACGGGGCAGTTGCCGACCCGATCGTTTTTTGAAACCCTGGTTGCGTTTGCAAAAGCAAACGGGCTACTGATCGTGCACGATAACCCTTATAGTTTTATTTTGAACGACCGCCCCGCAAGCCTTTTGAGTGTAGATGGCGCCAGAGAAGTGGCTGTGGAACTGAATTCATTAAGCAAATCGCAGAATATGGCCGGCTGGCGGGTGGGCATGCTATGCGGTGCGGGCGAAAGGATTGATGAAATATTGCGTTTTAAAAGCAATATGGACAGCGGTATGTTTTTACCGGTACAACTGGCGGCCGCAAAAGCCCTGATGCTGGGCGGCGACTGGTACAACAGCATTAATGCAATGTACAAAAAGCGGAGAGAAAAGGTATTTGCCCTGCTGCAGTTGCTTGATTGCTCTTTTTCACCTGAGCAGGCAGGTATGTTTGTGTGGGCTAAAATCCCCGGAACCTACAAAGATGGCTACGCGTTAAGCGATGAGGTATTGTATACTTCTAACGTATTTATAACGCCAGGCGGCATCTTTGGAAGTGCAGGCAGGCATTATGTACGGGTGAGCTTGTGTTGCCCGGAGCAAAAAATAGAGGAAAGTATAAGCAGGATCAAAACATCATTGAAAGGAAAAAAATAATCAATGTTCAATACCATTACCATTGTAGGCGTAGGCCTCATCAGCGGTTCATTCAGCATTACCTTAAAAGAGAAAGGACTGGTAAAACATGTAATTGGCGTTAGCCGTACGGCAAACAGTATAAAGAAAGCGCTGGAATTAAGTATTATTGACGAAGCGCTCCCTTTGGAAGAAGCCGTAAAAAAAAGCGATCTTGTTTATGTTGCTATTCCGGTAGACGCTACTATCCCGATGATGCAGAAAATAATGGACCTGATCACCGAAAAGCAAATTGTAGCAGATGCAGGCTCCACCAAGCAGGCGCTCTGCGAAGCCTTGGCCGATCATCCCATGAGAAGCCGTTTTGTTGCCACCCATCCCATGTGGGGAACAGAATACAGTGGGCCGGAAGCAGCCATTCCGGATGCATTTGCAGGACGCACCTGTGTGATTTGTGAAAAAGAAAAAAGCAATAAAGATGCTGTTGATACCATTGAAAAAGTATATCAGCTGCTTGGAATGCGCGTTACTTATATGAATGCAGATGCGCATGATATGCATGCTGCTTATGTAAGTCACATTTCTCATATCACTTCATTTGCGCTGGCCAATACGGTGCTGGAAAAGGAAAAAGAGGAGAATGCCATTTTTGAGCTGGCAGGGGGTGGATTTGAAAGCACGGTACGGCTTGCTAAAAGCAATCCCGCTATGTGGCTTCCCATTTTCAGGCAAAATCGCGAACATGTGCTCGATGTACTCAATGAGCATATTACGCAGTTAAGAAAATTTAAAAGTTGCATCGAAAAAGAAAACTATGCCTATTTACAGGAGCTGATGGAGAATGCCAATAAAATAAATCGTATAATCAGTTAATATTAGGCTCACTCAGCCCACAAAATGGCAAATATTAAACAGAATCAGGGAAATCGTGTTTATCTTTGCGAAAATTTTTTTTAATATATGATGACATTTGAAGCGTTGGGTTTAGACGGGAGATTGGTACAGGCTACCGATGCTTTGGGATTTAAACAGCCAACCCCTATACAGGAAAAAGCGATTCCTGTTTTGCTGAGCGGCACCATGGATTTGGTGGGGTTGGCACAAACAGGCACGGGAAAAACAGCGGCTTTTGGCTTGCCGTTGCTGCAATTGATAGATGCCAAAGATAAATATCCGCAGGCACTGGTGGTTTGTCCTACCAGGGAATTGTGCCTGCAGATCGTAAATGAAATAGAGCTCTTCAAAAAATTCATCCCGGGCATGCATGTGGTGGCCGTGTATGGGGGAACTTCTATTGGCGCACAGATCAGGGAGCTCAAAAGAGGAATACAGATTGTAGTAGCCACGCCCGGAAGGCTGATCGACTTAATTGAGCGCAAAGCAATAAACCTCGGGCAAATTAAATATGTAGTGCTGGATGAAGCAGATGAAATGCTGAACATGGGTTTCCAGGATGACATTGAATTTATTTTGCAGAACACACCCATGCGTGAGAGCACATGGCTGTTCAGCGCAACCATGCCCCCCGAAATACGGCGTGTAAGTAAAAAATACATGCAGCAGCCTGTGGAAATAACGGTGGGTAAAATGAATACTGCCAATAAAAATGTTGATCACCAGTACTATGTAACCAGTGCCATGCATCGTTACGAAGCATTGAAGCGGTTAATTGATTTTAACCCCGGCATTTATGGCATCATCTTTACCAGGACCAAAGCAGACGCACAAACAATAGCCGAAAAGCTTACCAGGGAAGGTTACGATATTGATGCCTTGCATGGCGATCTTACACAGCAGCAAAGAGACAAGGTGATGGGTGAGTTCAGGGATAAAGCACTCCAGCTTTTAATAGCAACCGACGTGGCTGCAAGGGGTATTGATGTGCAGGGCATAACCCACGTTATCAATTATGAGCTACCCGATGATGTGGAAGTATACACGCATCGCAGCGGTCGTACAGGGCGCGCGGGCAATACCGGCATTTGCATGTCTGTTATACACAGCCGCGAAATGGGCAAGATCAGGCAAATTGAAAGAATGGTACAGGTTCCGTTTCACAAGCTGGAAATACCTGCGGGAAAAGATGTTTGCCGCAAACAGTTCTATCATTTTATGGATAACCTGCTTCAACTGGATATAGACAATGATAGCTATGAGCCATACATACCCATGCTGGAAGAGAAGTTTTCGGGCGTGAGCAAGGAAGAGGTACTGAAGAGATTGGCTGCACATGAATTTAAACGGTTCCTGAAGTATTATGAAAATGCAGAAGACCTGAACGTAAGAGAAAGAACCCGCGAATACCGCGAAAGAGATTCCAGGACATTTGCGGGAAGAAGGGATATTAACCGCAGGTACGATACACGCAGGCGTGAATTTGGCGGTAATGGCGGAGATTACACCAAATTGTTTGTAAACCTTGGCACCAGGGATGGATTTTACAAAGCAAGCTTCCTGCAATTTATTCTGGACATGAGTGATTTAAAGAAGGATTCCCTGGGCAGGATTGACATGAAGGAAATGAACAGCTGGATAGAGGTAGATAAAAGATCTGCCGGTCAGATGATCCGGTCTATCGACGGGAAAAAATACAAAGGAAGAAGCATAAGAATGAATGATGCCGACCAAAGAAGATAACCTGGGCAATAACTATATAATCCAATTTGTAACAAATAAAACATTACTATATGCAAGCGGTTGAAACCAGTACAAAAGCTGCAGTATTGGAAAAATTGAATAAAAAACCATTGATCATTTCCGGGCCCTGCAGCGCAGAAACCGAAGCGCAGGTGCTGGAAACAGCACAACGCCTGGCCAATACCGGAAAAGTAGATATGCTTCGGGCCGGCATATGGAAGCCCCGTACCCGCCCCGGGAGTTTTGAAGGGATCGGCACAAAAGGTTTACCCTGGCTACAGCAGGCCAAAAAAATAACCGGCTTGCCCACAACAGTAGAGGTAGCTACAGGCAGGCAGGCGCAGGATGCATTGCATTTTGAAATAGACATGCTTTGGATAGGGGCGCGTACAACGGTCAATCCTTTCAGTGTGCAGGAAGTAGCGGATGCGCTGCGCGGCGCAGATGTTCCCGTATTCATCAAAAATCCCATCAATCCCGATCTCGAATTATGGACCGGTGCGGTAGAGCGTATAGCCAAAGCCGGTATAAAAACCATAGGATTGATCCATCGCGGCTTCAGCGCATATGGCAACACAGAATACCGCAATGCCCCCATGTGGCACCTGGCCATAGAAATGAAAAGGCGCAATCCCGAACTGAAAATGATCAACGATCCTTCGCACATTTGCGGCCGCAGAGATATCCTGATGGAGGTAGCGCAAAAAGCCATTAACCTTGATTTCGACGGGTTGATGATTGAAACTCATATTGATCCGGATAAGGCATGGAGCGATGCCAAACAGCAGGTTACCCCCGAAAAACTGGCCGAAATGCTGGGTGCCATTACCTGGAGAAAGGAAGATGTAAATTCGGAGGAGGTTCATGCTGCACTGGAAAAACTCCGCCAGCAGATCAATCACCTGGATGATGAGATGATGCAGATACTAAGCCAGCGCATGAACCTGGCCGAGAAAATAGGGCAGTACAAAAAAGATAATGACATTACGATCTTACAAACCTCCAGGTGGAATGAAATTCTTGAAAGAGCATTTAAAAGAGGTGAGAAGATTGGTTTAAGCAATGAATTCATTACCAAGTATTTTGATGCCATACATATGGAGTCTATCAATCATCAAAATAAGATCATGAACTCCTGAACCATTCCGCATCAATAATATGCAGGGCAGCATTAATACTTTTATTTATATCCACGCCATGTGGTGTACTGCCGGCAGGCAGCCTTCACTTACCGGCGTGGTAAGAAAAGTATTATTTTCCTATATTAAAAAAAATGCAGAAGAAAAGGGTATACAGGTAATGACCGTAAACGGCGCGGGGGAACATGTTCATTGCCTCTTTAAGCTGATGCCGGTTCAATCTGTTTCCGAGATCATAAAGCAACTCAAAACGGAATCTGCGGGTTGGCTGAATGACAATAAATTCCTCCTTCATACTTTTGAATGGGAAGCTATTTATTCCGCGTGGTCTGTTAGCCCTTCCACTATTGATAAGGCTATAGAATATATTAATAAACAGGAAGAATATCACCTGTCAAAGACCCTTGATGAGGAACTGGCTGCATTTGATAAGATGGTCATTCAAATAACTTAACCCGGGTTATCCGGCCCTCTTTAATTCAATAATAATTAAATGGATCCCGTAAAATATACATTCAGCAACGCTTCTACACATTGCTATTTTGATGCCGCTTTTTCTCAATTGAAAAAAATTGTGGATCCCGCATCGGCCATTATTGTTACCGATGAAAATGTTTACAGCGGCCATATCAAAAAATTCAGGAACTGGAATACCATTGTTTTAAAGCCGGGAGAAGCATTTAAAGTGCAGGCAACCGTTGATACGGTAATTGAACAAATGATCGCGCTGCAGGCCGACAGGAAAACTACACTTATTGGCGTTGGCGGAGGAGTGATCACAGACATTACGGGATATGCCGCTTCTATATATATGCGCGGTATCCCGTTTGGCTTTGTGCCAACATCGGTATTGAGCATGGTAGACGCAAGCATCGGCGGAAAAAACGGGATTGATGTTGGCATATATAAAAACATGGTAGGTGTTATACGCCAACCCGCTTTTTTGCTGCATGACCCTTCTTTTTTGCAAACCCTGCCACAACACGAATGGGAGAACGGGTTTGCGGAGATCATCAAACATGCCTGCATAAAAGATGCCGCTATGTTCAGGGAACTGGAAGGCAATACGCTAAAAACATACCAGAACAAAAAGCAGGCAATGCGTACCCTCATTCAGCGCAATGCCGTGATCAAAATTAAAGTGGTGCAAAAAGATGAATTTGAAAAAGCCGGCAGAAAGTTGCTGAACTTTGGCCATACCCTCGGGCACGCTTTGGAAAACCAGTACGAATTGTCGCATGGACAGGCAATTTCCATTGGCATGACCTATGCCTGTCATATTTCGGCACAACTGAGAGGATTCAGGGATACGGAAAAAGTGGTGAAATTATTAGAGCAGTACGGACTTCCCACTTACGCTTCATTTAATAAAAAGAAAGCTGTTGATGTATTGAAAATGGACAAAAAAAGGGAAAGGAAAGAAATGAATTATATATTACTGGATAAGATAGGCAGGGCAGCTATCCAGTTAATACCTTTACAGCAACTGGAAAAAATAATATCAGCGTTATAAATTATGATCGTCATTATCCAACCTTCCCGGTTATCAGATACTATTCCTGCACCTGCATCCAAAAGCTCTATGCAGCGGGCCTGTGCTGCGGCTTTGATATCAAAAGATAAAAGTGTTATTTATAATCCCGGTCACTCCAACGATGATAAAGCTGCGCTGCAGGTAGTTGCCGCATTGGGAGCCAGGGTCAATCAGCTCAGTGACGGTTCAATAGAAACAGACAGCACCGGCGTGGATTTATC
The DNA here is from genome assembly GCF_035444585.1 of Agriterribacter sp. Classification (GTDB taxonomy): domain Bacteria; phylum Bacteroidota; class Bacteroidia; order Chitinophagales; family Chitinophagaceae; genus Agriterribacter. Next base: position 17,892 of record NZ_DAOMOZ010000035.1, on the reverse strand, counting down.
TTCACCGGATATAGCCCGGTCTTCAGCAGCAGTAAATTGCGGTGAAAGCGGGCTTGGCATACGAATGTTTGCACCCATCATTGCATTGAGCAAACAACCGGTTACCATCCGGGGCGAAGGAAGCTTGCTTTCACGTCCCATGGATTTTTTTGATGAAATACTACCGCGCCTCAACGTTACGGTCAGCTCAAACAGCGGCAGGTTGCCCATTACGCTTTCGGGCCCTCTGGAACCCCGGGATATTGAAATTGACGGTTCCTTAAGCTCCCAGTTTTTAACGGGCCTGCTCATGGCATATGCTGCTGCAGATGCTAAAGATGTTACCATAACCGTGAACAATTTAAAAAGTAAGCCTTATATTGATCTCACATTAAAAGTGATGCAGGCCTTTGGACTGAATGTACCCCGCAATAAAAATCACGAAGCATTCTATTTTGAAGCACCCGTTCCGGAACATGCAGCATCACAAACACGACGCTATACTGTAGAAGGAGACTGGAGCGGGGGAGCATTTTTGCTGGTAGCAGGAGCTATTGCAGGGAATATAACAGTATCCGGGCTTGATCCCGACTCTCCACAGGCCGATAAAAAGATCCTGGCAGCATTGCAGGATGCCGGCGCCGGCATGGAAATCAATAGCAAAAGGATTAAATTATTCCCGGGTAAATTAAAAGCATTTACGTTTGATGCAACCGACTGCCCTGATCTTTTTCCTCCACTGGTAGCGCTGGCAGCATATTGCAGCGGGTTAACCACCATAAAAGGGGTAAGCAGGCTGGCCCATAAGGAAAGCAACAGGGGATTGACCCTGCAGGAAGAATTTGCTAAAATGGGACTGACCATAGGCCTGGAGAAGGATACAATGTTAATACAGGGTGGAAAAGGACTAAAAGGGGCAATCGTGCATTCACGCCATGATCATCGCATTGCCATGGCCTGTGCAGTGGCGGCCCTGCAGGCAGAAGGAGAAACAACGATAGAGGAAGCAGAAGCGATAAACAAATCGTACCCCGATTTTTATAATGACCTGTCAACACTGGGCGCCGGAATAAAAATAAAGTAGCAAACAATACATATTTAGTAATCAATCTATTAGCTTTAAGCAAAATCGCGTATGAATTCTTTTGGGCGACTTTTTCGTGTACATATCTTTGGCGAATCGCATGGCGAAAGTGTGGGTATTACCATTGATGGCTGCCCGGCCGGTTTACCATTGAAAGTTGATGACTTCTTGAAAGATATTGAAAGAAGGAAAGGAGGCACGCAAAAAGGAACAACTCCAAGGCAGGAATCGGATCTGCCTATTTTTAAAAGCGGTATTTTTAATGATACAACAACAGGTGCACCAGTTACCATACTGTTTGAAAATAACAACACCCGCTCAGGAGATTATCAAAAACAAAGAGCGGTACCGCGGCCGGGGCATGCTGATTTTGTAGCCAGCCAAAAATATGGAGGATTTGAAGACTACAGGGGTGGCGGCCATTTCAGCGGGCGCCTCACGGTAGCTTTGGTAGCTGCCGGAGTAATAGCAAAAAAATTACTGCAACAGTCCGCTCCAACACACGGGCATACGGGTATCTCTGTAGCCGCATCCATTCTTGAAATTGGCGGCGAAACAGATCTTGAGAAAGGACTTCAGAAAGCCATTGACGCTAAGGATAGTATCGGCGGCATGGTAGAATGCAGAGTGAACGGCTTACCTGCCAGCCTGGGTGAACCTTTTTTTGACTCCGCAGAGTCGTTGCTGAGCCACGCTGTTTTTGCCATACCCGCTATACGCGGAATTGAATTCGGAACAGGCTTTGCCGCTGCCAGGATGTTTGGCAGCGAGCATAACGACGCTATCACCGATATGAACGGCACAACGCTTACCAACCATGCAGGCGGGATAACAGG
>NZ_DAOMOZ010000035.1:0-15983 GCF_035444585.1 Agriterribacter sp. | reverse complement strand
ACCAACGGGAATGAGCTGGTTTTTCGCATTGCTGTTAAACCCACTTCTTCCACACCCAAAGTACAACGAACCCTGAACTGGGAAACGGGTACTGTGGAAGCGTTTTCTGTGAAGGGGCGTCATGATCTTTGCATAGCTTTGCGGGTGCCTGTTGTGCTTGAAGCCATTACAGCTATTGTTTTAGCCGACCTGATGTTAATTGAACAAAAGATACCGCAGACAATACCTACTTAAATACTTAAACCAACTGCCATGCCTCTCATTTACCATATTACAACCGCTGCTGAATGGAACGATGCAAAACAAAGAGGATATTATGAATCCCGGGCGCTCAAAGAAGAAGGATTTATTCATTGCAGCGAAGAAAGGCAGATACCCGACGTACTGAAAAGATATTACAGCAATAAAACAGATCTTGTTAAACTAACCATTGAAACAAGCAAACTGACCAGCCAGCTCATATACGATTGGTCGAATGCCATTGAAGATACGTTCCCGCATGTTTACGGACCTGTAAATCTGGATGCCGTGATAGACGTTGAAAAAATATTGCCTGATTGATGTATATCAACGCATCCGCACCTTTTTCCCTCTCATTGTTGAGTTATGATAATAAATTATTCCTTCGGATAAATACGTCGTCTTTTATGCAGTTTTCATCATTTATGTAGGTATTTTTACTTACCCTTATGGGGATAATACTATCGCTCACAGTAAAAAAAACACGTATGAAAACGTTATTGATCATCACCAGTATTATCCTTTTATCCTTCCAGATAGACCGCCTGCTGGTAATCAATTTATCGGATGCCAGCGAAGAAATACCATCATTGACCAATGCTTTTTCGGTTCCCGAAAGCATACCTGACATACAAGCGGCAAAAAGCAATATAGATGTTGTTGTGGCAGATGAAACGATTCCCGGCGCATTGACCTTAAAGCCTGCTGAAAAAAACATAGAAAAAAGCAGCCCTGCCAAAGTAAAATCCGGCATGAACCGCGCCGACCGGGTGAATAGTAAAAACAGTATTCTCCATCATGATATAAAGCAATCGGGCAAATATCTTGAACTGGGTACGCTGCTGTTTGATTTTGATGAATATAAGAATATAGAAACTGAAGAATTCAATACCATTCTTCAGCTTGCAGACAGACTGATCTTTGACGGGTCATTAAAAGTAAGCATAGCGGGTTTTACAGATAATACGGGCAATGAGGAATACAACAAAAAGCTTTCCCGTTTACGTGCCGAAAATGTAAAGCACTATATGCTTGACCTGGGCGTAAGCGAAAGCCAGATCATCATTTCAGCAAATGGCATCTCCCATCCGGTGGCAAATAATAACACACAGGAAGGAAGAACGGCAAACAGGAGAGTGGAAATGTTGCTTATTCAATAGCAGGTGCTTACTGCAGTGATCAAACGGTATACGGCCTTGTTAAATTTGCACAGCAAACCGGTCTGAAACTGAAAAAGGGACCGGGGGATCTTCCAGCGAAAAAATCAATCGACATCATTGACCGGTTTGCATGCAAACGGGTACGGATTTTAGCGGTTCAGCGAATGCTGGTTGCTTCAACTATGGGGTAAGGATAAAACTGACAAAAGAATTGTCCGGCGGATATCAGGACGTTTAAAAACGAGATTCAACAATACAGACGTGAATACCATTAAAAAGTTGCAGCATTAAAAAAAATACTCCTGCAAACAAAGCAATGGTTACATTTATTTGCAGGAGCCCATACAGTAATCCGAAACACAGATCGCTTAAATGATCAGCATGGCATCTCCATAGCTGAAAAAGCGATATTTATCTTTTATAGCCTTTTTATATGCTTCCATGGCAAGATCGTACCCGGCAAAAGCACAGGCCATGATCAAAAGACTGGTTTTGGGAAGATGAAAATTCGTGATCAGTGAATCGGCTATGGAAAAATTATAGGGCGGATGAATAAAAGTATTCGTCCATCCTTCGGATGGTTTCAGTAATTTTTCAGCGGTAAAAGACGATTCCAGGGCCCGCATGGTGGTCGTTCCAATTGAGCAAATCCTTTTTCCTTCTAGCCTGGCTTTATTTACGATATTGCAGGCTTTTTCTTCAATCCTGTAATATTCTGCATCCATTTTATGCTTGCTCAGGTCTTCTACTTCAATAGGCCTGAATGTGCCCAGTCCTGTATGAAGTGTTATTTCAGCAAAACGGATGCCTTTGATTTCAAGGCGTTTAATGAGTTCAATGCTGAAGTGCAGCCCGGCAGTAGGTGCTGCCACTGCACCTTCATGTTTGGCATATACTGTTTGGTAGCGTTCCCTGTCTTCTTCATCGGGCTTGCGTTTAATATATTTTGGTAAAGGCGTTTCACCCAACGTATTTAAAACCTGTTTGAACTCTTCATTACTTCCGTCAAAAAGAAAGCGGATGGTACGGCCCCTTGATGTTGTATTGTCAATTACTTCAGCCACAAGATCTTCCGCATCTCCGAAATACAGCTTGTTTCCAACCCTTATTTTACGTGCCGGATCAACAATAACATCCCACAATTTGTTTTGATGGTTCAGCTCCCGGAGCAAAAAGACTTCGATTTTAGCACCCGTTTTTTCTTTACGTCCATACATGCGGGCGGGAAACACCTTGGTATTGTTCACAACAAAAACATCCTTATCATCAAAATAATCAAGGACATCGCGAAAATGCTTGTTTTCAATTTGGCCGGTATCACGGTGCACTACCATCATACGGGCGTCTTCTCTTTTTTTGGCAGGATGTTGTGCGATAAGATTAAGCGGAAGGTCAAAGCGGAACTGTGATAATTTCATCTGAATGTTTATTATTTTTTACAGTCACATGAAACTTACCCTTATCAATACGGCGAGGTATCTTTGTTTGTCCTGAACCTGATCTTACGGTACCAGGTTTCATGTAAGTAGCTGTATTAAACAGCGTGCAAAGGTAAGGAAATAATCATTCCAATATTAAAATGTTCAAAAAACAAAAAAACAGTATCATCAATGCCGGAAGCGCCCGAGCTCCGGAAAAATATAAAAAATTCAGCCGGGCAATATCCCCTTTGGTATAGCTGCAATCAATTGCCTTGTATATGCACTTTGAGGGGTATTGTATACCTCCTCAGCAGGGCCGGCTTCTTCTATTTTTCCGTTGTACATTACCAGGATACGATCACTGATGTAACGAACTACTGAAAGATCATGAGAGATGAAAAGCGTGGCGAATCGAAATTCTCTTTTAAGATCATTAAGCAAATTAAGCACCTGCGCCTGCACGCTTACATCAAGAGCTGAAACAGATTCATCGCAAACAATAAACGACGGATTTAACGCCAGGGCACGCGCAATACCTATGCGTTGGCGTTGCCCGCCGCTAAATTCATGCGGGTAGCGGTTATAATGATCCGCACTTAAGTTAACTTTTTCTAAAATATTGATTATCAAACCCTTTCTGTTCTTATCATTGCTTCCTATGCCGTGTATGCTCATGCCTTCCTGTATGGCGTTGCCTACAGAAAGACGGGGATTCAGGGAGGAATACGGGTCCTGGAAGATGATCTGGAAATCTTTCCGAACATGCCGCAATTGTGCGGGAGACAGGGTGAGTAAATTTTGTGCCCGAAAATGAACCGTTCCGGAAGTAGGATCAATCAAACGCAGCAAGCATCTTCCCAATGTTGTTTTACCACAGCCCGACTCTCCTACCAGCCCCACGGTTTCCCCTTCATGGATATCGAAATTCACGTCATCCACAGCCTTTATGTAATGTTTATGTGCACCCGTCATTCCTCTTTGCACCGGGAACCATACTTTCAGATTTTCCACTTTTACCAGTGGCGATGCAATGCCGGGAGTATCTGGTTTTACCGGAACCGTTGTATGTTGCGTTTTTTTACGGTCGTAATACTGCCTTTCCTTTCTTATTATATTCCCGTCTTCATTTATTTCCATAAAATCGCTCACCACAGGCAACCGCTCTTCTTTTGTATGAAGCACCGGCCGGCATTCCAATAAAGCCTGGGTATAAGGATGGCGGGGATCTGTAAACAATTCGTGTATTGTGTTCTGTTCAATGATCTTCCCTTTAAACATCACTATTGCCCGGTCTGCTATTTCGGCTACCAGGCCGAGGTCATGACTTATAAAGATCACACCGATATTCTTTTCAACCTGCAGTTCTTTTATTAAACGGAGAATGCTCTGCTGCACGGTTACATCCAATGCAGTGGTAGGTTCGTCGGCGATGAGCAATGAGGGCTCACAACTCATCGCCATGGCAATCATAACCCTTTGCTTTTGTCCACCGCTTAGTTCATGCGGGAAACGGTTGAATACAGCAGCAGGGCCGGGTAGCCTGACTTTTTCAAACAATTCAACCGCCTTTTGTTTCGCGGCTTTATAATTGATATGCTGATGTAACAATATAGCTTCTGTAACCTGGTCGCCGCAGGTATACAAAGGATTAAGCGAAGTCATGGGCTCCTGGAAGATCATGGCAATTTTGTTGCCCCGCACATATTGCATTTCCTTTTCCGGCAACTTTAAAAGATCAACACCTGTTCCGCCTTCCGCAGAAAATAAGATCTTACCGCTTGTATATGCGGCAGGAGGTACAGGTAACAATTGAAGTACAGCAAGTGAAGTAACCGATTTTCCCGAACCGGATTCTCCCACTATTGCAACGGTTTCACCACGCTTTACAGAGAAAGATATATTATGAAGAACGTGTACAGCTTTTCCTTCCTGCCGGAAGCTGATACTCAGGTTTTGTATGGATAAAAGAGGGATCATGCAAAAACTAAAACCTCAGATGTCTGACGGTTAATCCATCATTGATCAACTGCTTTAAAGAATCAATACCGATCTTTAAATGTGTTGCAACAAATTTTTCGGTAACCTTTTTATCACTCTCTTCCGTTTTAACCCCTTCTGGTATCATAGGTTGGTCGCTTACCAGTAAAAGGGCGCCGGTAGGGATCTTATTATAGAACCCCACTGAGAAAATAGTGGCCGTTTCCATATCAATAGCGTATGCCCGTATTTTTTGCAGGTAGTTCTTAAACTCTTCATCGTGCTCCCAAACGCGGCGGTTGGTAGTGTATACGGTACCCGTCCAGTAGTCTACGCCATAATCTCTTATTGTGGTAGAAATGGCTTTTTGCAGGGCAAATGCAGGTAATGCCGGAACTTCGGCGGGAAAATAATCGTTCGATGTACCTTCACCACGTATAGCAGCTATAGGAAGTATAAGATCGCCGAGCTTATTCCTTTTCTTTAATCCTCCGCATTTGCCTAAAAACAGCACCGCTTTGGGCTCAATAGCGGTGAGCAGATCCATAACGGTTGCGGCACCCGGGCTACCCATTCCAAAATTTATAATGGTAATACCTTCAGCAGTAGCACATTCCATTGACCTGTCTTTCCCAATTATTTCTACCTTGTTCCACCTTGCGAAAGTGTTGATATAGCTGCCGAAATTCGTTAATAATATGTATTTACCGAAACGTTCAAGCTTTTCACCCGTGTAGCGCGGCAACCAGTTCTTAACAATATTCTCTTTTGTGTGCATGCCTGTTTAATTGGCTAAATTAGCAAATCATTGCTTATTTATGATTAAAATAGAATATCCTGCATATCCCTATAAGATCAGGACAGAAAACAACAGGGAATTTATTTTTGATACTATACGCAAACAATGGGTAGCACTTACTCCCGAGGAATGGGTAAGACAAAATTTCCTGCAATATTTGTTGCAGGTAAAAAAATTCCCGGGTTCATTGATTGCCGTGGAAAAAGAAATTCGCCTGGGCGAACTGACCAAGCGTTGCGACATTGTTGTTTATGGCCGGAATGCAATGCCGTTGCTAATGACAGAATGTAAGGCAATGGAAATAGAAATTACGGCCAGTGCGGCAGAACAAATTTTACGCTACAATATTTCATTGCCTGTGCAATACCTGGTAATTACCAACGGGTATCACTGCTTTGCATTTGAAAGAACAGAAAATAATTTTCAGCCTTTGCAGGAAATACCGGGATGGAAAGATGAATGATAAAAACTATTCCTCAACAGTTTTGGGACTTTCATAATCTTTTATCTTATTGTAAAGGGTCTTACGATCAATTTTAAGGATTTCTGCCGCCTTTGTTTTATTGTAATTTACCTGCTTCAACACTTTTAGAATCGTGTCATATTCAGCCTGCGACGCAGCGCCTTTCAGGTCAGGGTTTTTAGAAGATCCAATATTGTGAAATCCAGACTCTTTGGACTTTTCACCTGGCGATGCCGGTTGTATAATTTCATTGGGCAATACAGATGCGTTGATCCGTAAGGTATTGGTTAATAAAGCAGCACGGCGAATTACATTTCTAAATTCGCGCAAGTTACCCGGCCATGGATAATGTATGAACAATTGTAAAACTTCATCTTCAAATCCTTCAATTTTCTTGTCCAGTTCATTACAGGCTTTTTGTAAAAAAAAGTCGGCGAACAAAAGTATGTCCTCTTTACGGTCCCGGAGCGCCGGTATGTGAATGGAAAACTCATTAAACCGGTGAAAAAGGTCTTCCCTGAATTTTCCTTTGCGATAGCCTTCCTGCAGATTTTCGTTAGATGCCACAATTATCCTGATGTCAAGGTTCATTTCTTTGGTGCCCCCTACCCTCTTAAATCTGCGCTCCTGTATTACACGCAATAAAGCAGCCTGCACGTCTATCGGAAGATTACCAACTTCATCAAGGAAAATGGTACCCCCGTTAGCCATTTCAAAATGGCCTTCCTTATCATTTATGGCGCCGGTAAATGAACCCTTCATATGACCGAACAATTCACTGCCGGCGAGTTCTTTTGACAGTGTACCGCAGTCTAATGCAATAAAAGGTTTATTCGCTCTGTCGCTGTATTGATGAATGGTTTTTCCTATTACCTCCTTGCCTGTTCCGCTTTCTCCATACAATATAACGCTATAGGGCGTAGGCGCTACCAGTTTAATCTGCTTATACAGCTCCTTGGTAGCGGGGTCCCTGCCTACAAGGTATTCATCATCCTGCAGCGCCTGCTTTCCCTTTTGTTTGTTTGTATTGGTATCTGAAGAAGAGGCAGATGCGCCTGTATTGGAAACATGCGACTGCGATTTTTTTATAACACTTAATACTTCATCAGGAATGAGTGGCTTGGCAATATAGTCGAATGCTCCCTGTTTGATAACATCAACCGCCGTTTTAATGTCGGAATAACCTGTGATGATGATTACTGTTGTGGCAGGTTTCAGAGATTTAACTTCCCTTAATACATCATTGCCTTCCTTGTCACCCAATCTAAAATCACACAGTACTATATCAAAATGCTGCTCCTTGAATTTAGAGATCCCGGAATTTCCTGTAAAAGCTGTCTCCGTTTCAAAACCTTTTCGCTGCAAAAACCTGCTAAGCAATGCACACATATCCATATCATCATCCACTATAAGTATTCTATTCATATCAGAATCAATTTATACAGGGTCTAAGTTAGTTGAAAACATTTGAAAATCCCATTTCTGCAACAGGTGATAACATTTGGCAGGCCGGATCCATGTTGATTCATTTCATAATAACTATATGAGCCACCGAAAAATCCGGTGGCTCATATCTGTCTTTTTATTTCTGAAGAATATTCCAAAAATCTTCTAAATGCGTTATTTAATGCTGAATTCCTGAGCGATCTTTTTAACTCCTTTTACAGTTAAAAAATCCTGCCAAAATAGTTTAACGATCATGCGGCTCTTTCCGGCCGGAGTTGGGGTATGCCTGCAGGTCTTTGTCCCAAACAAAAACAAAAACCTGATCTGCCGGTAAAGTTTTAAACAATAGTTTATTTCCTGATGATGAGTAAATTCTCCACATTGGGGAAATTTATGCCCAGCTACCGTTAGGGAAAGATATATTTTTTATATGTTGCATAAAAATTACGTATAACATCAATAACAGCGTTTTAAAAAGAGGAGCAATAATACAATACAATATGGCAGGCAACTTGCAATAAAAACCGTGATTGGCGTTTAACCCGATCACTATCCCTTACTTTGAAAATATGTTTAGCCCCGATTTTTATGAAAGTTTTGATCATTGATGACGAATTGGATATTTGTTATTTGTTAAGCGGCATCCTAAAGCAGCAAAGTTTCAGCACCCGGTATGTAACTTCATTATCTGATGCGGAAATCGCCTTAAAAAACGACCCCCCCTCAATCATTTTCCTCGACAATCACCTGCCCGACGGATTGGGAATTGATTTCATCCGATTCATAAAATCCAAATATCCCGTAAGCAAAATAATAATGATAACAGCCCATGACAGTCCTGCAGAACATAAAAGAGCATATGCAGAAGGTGCAGATGTTTTTATACCCAAGCCCTTTACCAAAGAAAAAATATATTCGGCTATAAACAAAATAACCGCATAGTTGGATTATTTACTCACTATGTAGAATTTATTTCACGTTATCAACCTAATACTACGCTGCCGAATTTGCTAAAACCCTTAACTGGCAAGCCATTACCCGATTTGTTTTTTTGGCAATATTTTTTAATATGATATAGTCATTCATCATTTTAAATTTATTTGTATGGGAAATTTACTGTACCTGATAGCCGTAATTTTAGTTATAGCCTGGGCTATTGGTTTTTTAGGCTATCATGCCTCGGGATTGATACATATTTTACTTGTCATTGCCGTTATTGTTGTTCTGCTGAGAATAATAAGAGGGGCAGCATGATTTTTTATTTAGCGAACTGAAAACACAGGTTAATTTAAAATATATATAATTATGGAAAGCTGGAAATTAAAACTGCAGGGCAGCTGGAACGAAATAAAAGGGAAGATCAAGCAAAAATACGGCGATCTTACTGAAGACGATCTGATATATGAAGAAGGCAAAGACGATGAATTATTAGGAAGAATTCAGCAAAAGATCGGACAGTCGAAAGAAGAGGTAAAAAAATGGATTGAAAGTTTATAGCCTCAATAATGCTTAAGGTGATAACCCGGCAAACCTATGCATCTTCGTATAGGTTTGCCGTATCATTTATTTGCACAGCAGTGTGCGATGCTATCGTGCAAAATCAAATGTTATAATAAAACGGGTACCTTTTCCCGGCTCACTTTCAACATTGATTTCGCCCTTGTGACTTAATATAATATTTTCGGTATTGGTTAATCCCAGTCCTGTTCCTTTTGTTTTATTACTGTAATATGGCTCAAACAATTTATTAAGCGTTTCACTATCCATTCCACATCCGTTGTCTTCAATATCAACCATACACTTGTTGTTTTGCTCATGAGTTGAGATGGTTAAAACTCCTTTGCCAGGTTCCATTGCTTCAACGGCATTTACAATAATATTTAAAAAAGCGATTTTTATTTTTTCTTTATCTACCGATATATTGCATATATCTTCGCTGTATCTCTTAACGATTTTAATGTCATTCAACTTTAATCTGTCTTCAGCCAGTTGCAAAGCATCTTCGAGTAAATCATTAACGGAAACCTCCTCAGCTTTAAGCTCTATGAATTTTGTAGAGTCAAGCAGTTCAGTAATAAGCATGTTGATGCGCTGACTGTTTCTTGTAATCATGTCATAAAAAACATTTCTGTTCTCCTCGCCGGCATCTGTTTCGGATCTGAGCTGGTCTACAGACAAGTTAATGTTTGTAAGGGGATTCCGGACCTCGTGGGCAATGGTTCTGGCTATGCGGCCCGTAGAGGCAAATTTTTCCATGCGGCGCATTTCCAGTAATTCCTTATTTACTTTATCCAATTGCTTAATCCTTTCTTCCAGTTCATAACGATACTCTTCTGCACGCCTGTCGGCAAGACGCCTGCCCCGGTTTTCCGTTACATAGGTAATAAATCCAAAAACAAATAACAACAAAGCAACAATAAGAGAAACAATCACAACAGTGTTCAGCAGGCTGGACCGGGATACAAGATCAGTATTCCTCTGTGCAAGCAAATTTCGTTCAGAATCCTGCATGGTCTTGATAATGGCTGCCAAACTTTCCATATTTGCCTTTCCCTCCCGCTCGAAATACAGCATACTATCGGTTAGCTGATAATTGCTGGCAATGAATTTATCGACAGCATTCTGGATAAGGTCATATTTCTTATCCATCAGCTTTTTGGCCTGCTGCATCAGGTCGCGCTGTGTTTTGCTATTTATGATCTGCGTAAGCAGATCATAAAACAAAGGCCCGGATTTCATTTTACTCTCATAATAAGGACTTAAAAAGCTTTTATCCTTGTTTATGACAAAACCCCGGAAACCTAAATCAGCATCTTTCATGAGTGAAAGGAAATCCTCCAGTTTATGTATTACCTGGTTGGTATGTTCAATAAGCCTTGATTGCTCAAGCACCTGCTTATTAATATATAAAGTGATAAGATAAGAGATAAGTAAAATAAAGAAAGCAGAGCCGTATCCTACCCTGATTCGTTTGTCAATCCTGAATTTTTTTATAATACGTTTCATGTATAATTAGAATAAAAGCCCCAAAAAGGCAGGAGTGTTACTGCAAAGTGTTATTTCGATGTGTACAGTTCGCATTAAAAATATACCAAAACCGGAATAAAGCTAAATGAAAAAATGGTATAACAATTGTTTTATAACAGTTTAGTCTTCTGTTTGTTTATCATTTTCAACTTACCTGTACTTTAAGCGAGTATATGATCCAAACCAGCGCATATAAAGCTCCTCCCCACATTTTAGAATGTTTATCGTATTTGTTAAATTTACTGAGAATTGAAAAAGAAAAATATGACCGGATTGCATTTTCTGTAACCGACCGGCAAATAAAATATGCGGTAAGCAGTTTGGCACAGGAAAGCAACCAATATATCTGCGAACTGGTTTCCCAGTTAAGCTCACTTGGTGCGGATACACTTGCAGAACAGGACGAAAAAATGAGCATAGAATATCCGGATGCTGAAATGAATGCCGCCCCGGATAAGATTTTAAACGTTGGTACAATGGAGTTTTTCAGGGAAAGTGAAAAACAAATGATCAAAGCCTACAGGGCCGTGCTGAATGAACCCTTTCTGATGGAAGGGGTAAGAATGCTCATTCGCTCGCAGCTTAACGGCATGATGTACGCCTTTTTGCAATTAAAACTCTTTGGCACAGCCGGTTAAAAGATCGGGGCATTCGACACACTCTTACATGTACATGGCAATACTACAAAAGACAAAGGGATAAATCACATTGATTTATCCCTCTTGATATATCTCTTTTGTGTTACGACATCTTTATGGAATTGGTATAAGCAGGAACAAACAGTATCTTCTTCTTTGCTTTAACTTCATCCAATTTAGAGAATTCAGAATTGTTGCTGATAAATTCGGGTATGATTTGTTTCATTTTTCCAACCAGTTTGAGATGATCACCCTGCTTGCACAGGTCGGTAAGACTTTCGATATCGTTGAGTACTTCCTTATAAGACCGGGAAACTACTTTTGCAATTTTAATTTTTTCGTGGTGGGTTGGCAAAGTCGTTTCCGTTTCATTTAGCAATTCTTCATATAACTTTTCACCAGGCCGCAAACCGGTGAATACGATATTGATGTCTTTATCGGGAACCAGTCCTGATAACTTTATCATATTTGCTGCCAGGTCAGCGATTTTCACAGGTTCACCCATATCAAAAACAAATATTTCACCGCCATGCCCTACGGTTGCAGCTTCCAGAACCAGTTGAACCGCTTCCGGGATAGTCATAAAGTAACGCGTAATGTCAGGGTGAGTAACTGTTATGGGCCCGCCATGCTGTATCTGGGTCCTGAAGCGGGGAATAACAGAGCCGTTGGAACCCAGTACATTCCCAAAGCGGGTAGTGATAAATTTTGTTTTAACGTTGGCAGCTATCGTAATTGAATCGTCATCATCATCCTGTATAAGACGGGAAAGGAATTCTGCTGCAGGAGGATTATTGGATGCATGGTTCAGCGATTGCACATAGGTTTCGGCAATGCGTTTGGAAGCACCCATGATGTTTGTAGGATTTACTGCCTTGTCGGTGGAGATCATCACAAACTTCTCCACTCCAAAGCAAACCGACAGATCCGCCATATTTCTTGTACCCATTACATTGGTAAGTATCGCCTCCTCGGGATGCTTTTCCATCATAGGCACATGCTTATAGGCTGCAGCGTGAAAAACGATATTAGGCCGATACTCTCTGAAAGGAATCAACATTCTTCTCAAATTCCTTATGCTGGCAATAAAAGTCTTTATTTTGGCTGAAGGATACTTTTCCTCGAGCTCGAGCTGTATCTCGTGAAGCGGTGACTCTGCCTGGTCGCACAATATGATCATTTCCGGGCGGTACGACATTACCTGTCTCACAATTTCAGCACCAATGGAACCGGCAGCGCCTGTAATTAGCACCCTTTTTCCAAAGATCTCTTCAGAAACCAATTGATTATTGATCTCAATAGGCTTGCGCGGAAGTAAATCTTCGATCTTCAAATCCTGCATCTGGCCAAGACTGAGCTTGCCGCTCACCCATTGTTCGGAGGGCGGCACGGTTTGAACTTTAATGCCCAGATTCAGACAACGGTCAACAATTGCCCTGAATTCGGGTTTACCCGACTGTCCGTTAGGAAGAATAAGCTTGTCTATGGTAAGCTTTTTGTGCAATTCGGCTAACTCACGTGTATGATATACTCTTTTTTGTTCTATGGTACTGTTGATCTTCTTGCCTCCCGACTGAATAAAACCACTTACAACAAATTTATGATTTCCGGCTGCCTCTATTGCCTGCTTAATGAGAATAGCATGATTATCCGACCCGTATATCAATACTTTTTTTACATCCGACATTGCATATCCTTTTGCTAAAATGTATACTTCTTTAATAGAAGTCCGGAACATGATCAGCAATGAAGAACTGATGAAAAAATTCAATACCAGTAAAGTGGGCATATCAAGAGAGGGAACATGATATATACGATTCGCTATTAATTCCGAAACAAACGGATAGATCAGGCTAACCACAAGAATTGCAGAAAATATCCTGAACATATCCTTTGTATTGGAATAACGGATAAGTCCTGTATAAATCCGCATAAAATAAAATACCGCCAGGGATAATAAGCTGAATAGTCCGGCATGAATGAAAAAATGCCCACGCACCAATACCGGGAAACGGAATTGTTTCAGGATAAAGTAAGAAAGCGCAAAAGAAGCAGTTACAATTACTGTATCTACCATCAAAATAATCCAGCGGGGAACAATAAAGGGCTTGTCGTAAAAAATTTTCATACTTCAGTACAGTATTTGATTCGGATAACAAATAATTACCAGGTTTTAAATACAATACTGGAATTAGGGATAATAATGAATAAGGCTTAAAACAAGGATTACTCTGCCTGTACACTACAGACAATATTTTCGTGGCAATACATTAACGATACTGGAATGATTTCATCTGACTCAGAACGAATTTCCGAGAAATAGGAAATTGGGGTTATTGATAGAGAGCAAAAAGAAACAATTCGTTGCAAAGATGATAAAAAAAATTCACATTCAAGCACTTTACGCATCTTTTTATCTTCGATCAATTATATAAATGATTCACTGACCCACATTTCAATAATGCTTTAATAATGCCATAAAACAAATATTTATTTCAACAATATATAATAAGCACTATAATATTCATCATTACACAACTATATCCTATCAACTCACATATTGTTACCCCTTAAGCACAATTAATTTTGATATTTTTTCTGCCATTCCAACATCCCGCCGGAAAGGTTTTTGGTTTTTACAAACCCCAGCGAATCCAGGATCATACAAGCCTGTCCGCTACGGTTGCCGCTCCGGCAATAGCAAATAACTTCTTTTTCCTTCAGGGCTTCAATTTCATCAATGTTCATATTTTGGATTTTGCCAAGCGGTAAAAGAATGCCTCCAATATTAAACTCCGCATTTTCGTGCGGTTCACGAACGTCTATTAAATTGAGTTGCTCACCTGCATCCAGTCTGGTTTTTACTTCTTCTGCAGTTATAAGTTCCATTTTTTTGCTTTATGCTGTTAACATTACTAATATTCGTTTAATGCCGGTCCGGGGTTGGGTGCATCGATATTTGCACTATCAATTTTTCTGACCGGCTTATTATTGGTGATCCATATATCTATCATTTGTCCCTTTCGAATGTGGTTCAGGTTCCCATTGTCATTATAGCGCTCCGGTTGCTGCCTGAACACAAAAGAAGCGCCCGGATCCTCTATCGTACCGTCGGGTATAACGCTACCGGGTATAATTCCATTCGCTTCCAGCAAGGTAACGGCTTCTTCATAATTCATTCCAAAAAGGTCTGGTACGGGCATTTCTATGCTCCCGATCCCGGCTCCTAAAACCAATGACACTACCGAACCCATTGTAATTTTGGTTCCGGGCTTTATCGTTTTATTATCCACCGACTGATCCAGCACGGCATTCTTGGCTATATCGGGTGTATAAGTTGTATCTCCTAATTTCAGTCCCCTTGCTTTTAATTCGAGTTCGGCGTTTCTAAAACTCATTCCTACAAGGTTAGGCATTTCAATTACAGGCGGAACTGCGCGGTTCACGGTTAAGTAAACCACGCGGTTTACTTTCACCGACGCATCCGGTTCTGGAAATTGCTTTACCACAGCAAGAGGCGCAAGCGTATCATGATATACAGAGTCCTGTACCCACACCTCAAACCCCTGTTTATTCAGCAAAGCAGTGGCTTCATTGATATTTTTATTGCCTACATCGGGAACTCTCAGATAGTCGCCGTGATGTGTAAAATACTGAAGGGATTGCAGAAACAAAAAAATGAGGAGAAAAACGGCTGCTATAGCAACCAACATATTGAACCATAACGGGCGGTGAGTTATTATTTTAAACATATTTACTGATAGGTCTTTAAATTGGAATCCTGAGTTTTACTCCATATGCACGTGTCCTGGTTATTTCTTTCGCAACAAAGCTTCATCAATTAAAGCTGAATAAAACGCCTTCAAGGTCCAATTTAACGCTTTTACCTGTTGTGGAACTATGCTGGCTTCGCTTTGACCGGGAACGGTATTGATTTCGAGCAGGTAAGGAGTTTGATTTTCTTCATTATAAATAAAATCCATTCTAACAATGCCACGGCAATTGAACAACTCGTATATGTTCCCTGCATTTTGCCTTAACTTTGCCAGAATGGTTTCGGGAATCTCCGCCGGTGTAACTTCTGTAGACATGCCTGCCGTATATTTGGCTTCATAATCAAAAAAATCCTTCTTGCTGGTCACTTCCGTAACGGGCAGAATGATGATCTCCTCCCGGGTTTTAAATACCCCAATGGTAAACTCTCTTCCTTTAATGAATTCCTCCACCAATACCTGATCATCTTCCCTGAAAGCTTTTTCCAATGCCGCAGGCAATGCTTCCGGCGCCATCACTTTACTTATTCCAATGCTGGACCCCCCGTTGTTGGGTTTAACAAATACGGGGAGCTGCAGCTGTGCCAATATTTCATCCGGTAACGCGGCATTACGTTTAAAAAGATGCACGGACTTAGCTACGCTTATGCCGGCAAAAGCAGCTATGGCCACCGTATACCGTTTATTGAATGTTAGGGCAGAAGTGGCGGCATCGCAGGAAGTATAGGACAGGTTCAGCAGATCAAAATATCCCTGTAGCTTTCCGTCTTCACCCGGCGTTCCGTGAATACCAATTAAAACAGCATCAAACTTTATAATGGATCCGTTAGTGCTGATTGAAAAGTCATTTTTGTTTACGGCTATGTCATCATTGCCTTCCTTATAAAACCAGCCTCGGGGAGTTATATTTATGGTGTAAACATTGTATTTCTCCTTATCAATATTATTCTCAATAGTGATGGCACTTTTATAGGAAATGACCGCTTCGCCTGAATAGCCGCCGGTAACGAAAGCAATATTGGGTTTCATGTATTATAGC
>NZ_DAOMOZ010000034.1:21663-30471 GCF_035444585.1 Agriterribacter sp. | reverse complement strand
AACCATCATTTTACCGGCCAATAGTGTAACCCTTGATGGCAGCGGCTCAACCGCACCTTCGGGCAGCATCAGCAGCTATGCATGGAGTAAGGTATCGGGTCCGGGCAATGAAAATATAGCTGCACCTTCTGATGCTATTACGGCAGTAACCGGACTTACAGAAGGAATATATCAGTTTCAGCTGAAAGTGACCGACAGCAATGGCGGAATTTCGTCAAGCATAATAACCATAACTGTAAGCGCTGCTGTTATGCCGCCGGTAGCCGATGCGGGAGCAGATCAAACCATTACTTTGCCGGCCAACAGTGTAACCCTTGATGGCAGCGGCTCAACCGCACCTTCGGGCAGCATCAGCGGCTATGCATGGAGCAAAGTGTCGGGTCCGTCCGGCGAGACCATAACTGTCCCCGACAACGCAATTACAACCATTACCGATCTTACGGAAGGCATATATAAATTTCAATTGACCGTAACGGATGCCAATGGAGCCACATCAACAGCATCTGTTACCATTACGGTAAAAGCTGCTCCTCTGCCACCGGTAGCCGATGCGGGTGGTGCCCAAACCATCACTTTGCCCGTTAACAGTGTAACCCTTGATGGCGGCGGATCAACCGCACCTTCGGGCAGCATCAGCGGCTATGCATGGAGTAAGCTGTCGGGTCCGTCGGGTGAGACCATAACTGTCCCCGACAACGCAATTACAACTATTACCGATCTTACGGAAGGCATATATAAATTTCAATTGACCGTAACGGATGCCAATGGAGCCACATCTACAGCATCGGTTACGATTACCGTAAAAGCTGCACTTCTGCCACCGGTAGCCAATGCGGGAGCAGATCAAAGCATAACATTGCCTTCCAGCAGTGTAACTCTTAACGGTAGCGGCTCAACCGCACCTTCGGGCAGCATCAGCGGCTATGCATGGAGCAAGGTGTCGGGTCCGTCGGGTGAAACGATCGCATCACCCGGCAATGCTGTTACTGCTGTAACGGGTCTTGGCGAAGGGGTGTATGTTTTTGAATTAACCGTAACCGACAACAACGGAGCCACATCAACGGCGTCTGTTGGCATTACCGTAAAAGCTGCGCCGTTGCCACCGGTAGCCGATGCGGGAGCAGATCAAACCATCACTTTGCCGGCCAACAGTGTAACCCTCGATGGCAGCAGCTCAGCCGCCCCTTCGGGCAGCATCAGCAGTTATGCATGGAGCAAGCTGTCGGGTCCGTCGGGTGAAACGGTCGCATCACCCGGCAGTGCAGTTACTGCTGTAACGGGTCTTACAGAAGGAAGCTATGTGTTTGAACTAACCGTAACCGATAACAACGGAGCCACATCAACGGCGTCTGTTACCATCACCGTAAAAGCTGCACCATTGCCGCCGGTAGCCGATGCTGGAACAGATCAAACCATTACTTTGCCGGTCAACAGTATAACCCTCGATGGCAGTGGCTCAACCGCACCTTCGGGCAGCATCAGCAGTTATGCATGGAGCAAGCTGTCGGGTCCGTCGGGTGAAACGGTTGCATCACCCGGCAATGCAGTTACTGCTGTAACGGGTCTTACAGAAGGAAGCTATGTGTTTGAGCTAACCGTAACCGACAACAACGGAGCCACATCAACGGCGTCTGTTGGTATTACCGTAAAAGCTGCGCCATTGCCACCGGTAGCCAGTGCAGGATCCGCTCAAACCATAACATTGCCTCTCAGTACTGCCACGCTTAATGGAAGCGCTTCATCTGCTTCTGCAGGTAATACTATTGTTGGCTACGAATGGAGTAAAATCGCAGGTCCTGTTGAAGGAAGCATAGCAGACCCGGATGGTATTAGTACTGCAGTTACCGGGCTTGTGGCAGGAACGTATAAATTTCAACTGGAAGTGATTGACGATAAAGGCGGGAAAGCTACCGCCACTGTAACGATAACGGTAAAAGCCGCACCACCGCCTCCTGTTGCAGATGCGGGGAATGATCAAACAATAGTGCTACCTGTGAACAATGCTACCCTGGATGGATCAAAATCCACATCGCACGGTGGTAATATTGTAAGTTATGCATGGAGTAAAGTGTCGGGACCTTCCGGTGGTGATATTGTGAGCCCTTCGGAAGCAATTTGTGCAGTTACCGGCCTTAAAGAAGGAAAATACCAGTTTCGGCTGAAAGTAACAGATAACAACGGCGGAGTTTCCGAGTCCACAGTGTTTATCATTGTAAAGGCAGCACCTTTGCCGCCGGTTGCCAATGCCGGTAATGCACAAACTATAACATTGCCTGTCAACAGCATTACTTTGAATGGAACAAACTCTTCCGCACCTTCAGCACAGATAAAAAGTTATTCCTGGAGCCAAATATCAGGACCTTCACAAGTTACAATTACAGACGCTGCAAAGGCGGTCGCAACGGTCAACGGACTCGTGGCTGGTACCTATGAGTTTCAATTGAAGGTAACAGATGGTAATGGCAATTCTGCTACAGCAAGTGTTGCAGTTATTGTAAATCCAGCCCCGGTTAAGCCTCCTGTAGCGGATGCAGGGAATGATTTTTCAGTACAACTTCCCACGGAGGCGCTGTTGCTGGATGGTAGCCGTTCCTATGCTCCCGACGGTTCTATTACAGATTATAAATGGATGAAAATTTCCGGGCCGGGGTCTGCTACGATTATTAATTCTAACTCAGCCATGCCAGCTATAGAGGCTGTAGAGGCAGGAAAATATACCTTCAGACTTACGGTTACCGATTCGAACGGATCTACAGCATCTGCAGATGTGAGTATTGAAGTAATTTCTGAAGATGTTATAATTCCCCCACCGACAGCCAATGCAGGGGAAGCGATAACATTAACATTACCCGAAAATGAGGTGCTTTTAGACGGTTCCGGATCTTACGTTCAATCGGGTAAAATTGAACTGTATAACTGGCGTATGCTATCAGGACCTTCTAAAGTTATTATTGAGTACCCGAATGAGGAGTTAATAATCGCATCGGGGTTAACTGCCGGAGAGTATGAATTTGAACTAACGGTAATCGATGGTAAAGGACGTTCGGGTAAAACAACCGTAAAAGTTGTGGTAAACAATGCGGGAGCAAGGCGTGATCTTTCGCCGGTCGTAAAAATATTCCCTAATCCTGTATATGAAACAGCTTTAATAGAATTGCAGGATCCCGCAAAAGGAAGAACAAGTATTTCACTGTATGATGTTAACGGAAAGAAAGTGTTGCGGAGAGAATTCGTTAAAGACGACATATATGTTAATCACCAATTAGATATGTCAAAAGTGCAAAAGGGCGTTTATTTCGTGGAAATCATAATAGATTATCAATACAAGTCTGTTGTAAGGATCGTTAAACTATAATTTTCTTCGAAAAGGTTTATAATGTGCAGAGGTGGCAAGCGATAGCATCGGCTTGTCACCTTTTGTATCTCCATAAGCCGATATCATTTCATATTCATCCAGATGAAAGCAGGCTTTAATTCTTCTCACTTTTTCTTCACCATGACAATTTTTCCCTTCTATTTTTCCGGTTAGCTTCCCTTCTCTTGTTTCGAGTTTCGTAGCGATGCATATTATGTTATTTTGCCTGCACCATCCTTCTACCCAATTCTCCGCGGAAGCCGATACTATCACTACGAGCGTATTGTTTTGAAAATGTTCTTTTATTTGCTGCAAAGCACGGTGCCGGATAAGGCCGGGTAGTTTCTGCTCAATGAATGCATCACATTTATTTTGGAAATCCATTAGCTGCATGTCTTTAAAGAAATGACTAAGCAGCTTCTGCTTTGCTGTGTCATTTGAAATAATTTGTAATTTGAAGGCTATGAGCCATGGTGAAAGTTTCAACAACCCAAGGTACAGCGCCACACTTCCCTTTTGATATTTAATGATCTCAAATAAGGTGTCCTTGTAAGTAATAGTGCCGTCAAAATCAAAAAAAGCAATGGATTTTTTCACAATTTCATTCTTTTAAAGACCGGTTCAGGCATAAGTTTGATGATGCACATGATCCATCTCCAGAACCATTTAACATATATTATGTTCTTCTTTTTTTGAACCGCAATGTATATATGGCGTGCCACATCCTCCGGGTGAGCGGTTAATCGTTTGGGTAAATTCAAATGCTCTGTCATTTTGGTGTACACGAAGCCTGGTAATACTGTAACAACATGAACTCCTTTGTTGTAAAGTTTATTTCTCAGTCCTGAAAGATAAGCGGTGAATCCGGCCTTGGCACTTCCGTAAATATAATTGCTTTGCCTTCCCCTTTCACCCGCTACGGAGCTAATGCCAACAATACAACCCTTTTCCTGTAATGCATAATCTGCAGCAATAATATTGAGTATGCTTACAGCACCTGTATAATTGGTGTTTATGGTTTTTAAGGTCTCGCCCGGATCATCGATCACAAGTTCGTTTTCATTCATATACCCAAAAACGCATACCACAATGTCAGGCCCGGGTTCTAACCTTTTGTAGAAAGATTCATGAGAAGCAAAATCAACCGCATCAAACAGATGAGTAAAACATTGAATGCTATAGCGGATGTTTAAGTCTGTTTTAAGTGCAGACAGCTTTGAAGGATCTCGTGAAGCCAAATGAATATCAAACCGTTTACAGGCAAATTGCCGGGCAACTGCTCTTCCAATATCGGAAGTAGCGCCAAGGATAAGTATAGTTGCCATAAGTATACCTGTTTTACTGTGGAAAGTTGAATAAATTGCTTATCGCGCTTCACTTCCTTTCGGAGGCGTGAATGTACATCCTATTTTATATATAAAATAACATAGAAACTGACCATCCACAAGACCAGGGATATTTGTATGAACCTGTCTTTGTACAATATTTTGGTAGGTGAGCCCGAGTCAGCATTTACATAAATAATTTGCAAATAACGCATAATTCCGGCCATTACAAAAAGGCTGGTCAGATATAGCCTGCTGGTGCCATGCCTTTCTATTACATTTTGAGAAACAGTGTACATGAAATATGAAACGATCATTACTGATGAAATCAATGCGAGCAATGCGTTTAAAAAATCAAGCGTATACCCTTTAACCGCCTTGCGCATATCATCGCCTGAGGTAATTTTTAGCAATACATCGTCGCGTCTTTTGCCGGCTGCCATAAATAATGCCAAAAGAAAGATCATAATATTCAACCATACCGTAACATCAACATTTGCGATGCTGCCACCCGAACGTATCCTGAGCGGGAAGCCGATTGCAATAATAAAAATGTCGAGAATCGGAATGTTTTTTAGTCCGAACGAGTACCCGATGTTTAAAAAAAAATATATGCCCAGCAGGGAAAAAAATTTAGTGCTGATAAAATAGGCAAGGAAAAAACCTGCTATAGTGAGTATTGTGAAAATAGTTAAAGCCGTTCCTGTTGAAACCGCGCCGGAAGCAATAGGCCGGTTCCGTTTTTCGGGATGTTTTTTATCATCTTCTTTATCTGCGTAATCGTTAATGATATAAATGCTGCTTGCAATACAACAAAATGCGATGAAGCCTTCAAAAACCTGCAGTACTTTAAGCCAGTTAAATATTTCTCCTGCAAAAAACAGGGGGATGTACAAAAAAAGATTTTTTGCCCAATCTTTGGGTCGCAGCAATTTAAGATAGATCACGATGTGTATTAAAAATATTTATTATAGAAAATACAAGTTAATATATAAAATGCAATAATTTCGATAACGAAAGAAAGAAACCATTATTTTGCTCATGGTCTGTGTCTGTTTACATTTGGTAAATATTACTCATGATTTTTTGAGATCTTTTTACCGCAGCGTACTTTTATAAACTAACCCTTTCGGAATGGTACAAAAAAAGCTATTAAGTGTTTTTGAGATTTTTATCATTGTTGCCGTTGCTTCGTTTCCTTTACTTTTAAATTTTCCTTTTAGAGTAAATGTCTTTTTATCCTGGGAGGGTGCTTACAGAATGAGCGAGGGGCAATTGCCTTTCCGGGATTTTGGTATTCCCTTAGGCGGTATGTATTGGGTAATTCCGGCCATCTTCTTTAAGATTTTTGGTGCACAGTTAATTACACTTGTAAAAGCGCAGGTATTTATCAACATTATTTCCGGGCTGGTTTTCCGGTATATATTAATAAAGGTTTCGGTAATTCCCGGTGTTAGGGCAGCCGCCCTTTTGTTGTATACGATTACTTTTTCATTTTTTAATTTTTGGCCATGGTATAATCATACGGCCATTGTATACGGACTAATTGCTATAGCATTTGTATTGAAATTTATTTTTAGCGGAACCGGTAAATTGCAATGGGTATGGATATTGCTTGCATCCTTATTTACTTTTTTCTCTTTCTTTACCAAGCAGGACGCGGGCGGCCTCATATTTTTTATTTGTATTTTTTTATTGGTCTACGTCGGCTGGCTCGAAAAAAAATGGCCCGCACCCATGGTATATTTGGGAGGGACGTTTTTATTTATAGCGATCGCAGTTCTTTTTTTCTCCCGGTTTGAGTTTTCTTACTGGTTCAATTATGGACAATCACCACATAATGCGCGTGTTTCTGTGGCTGATATAGCAAATGAATTTTTCAGTGAATCGCAATGGTTGAAATTCTATTTTTTTATTGTGGTGCTATTGGCGGTTGCAAGATTTAAGAATATCAGATCCTTCTTTGCCGATAAAAGAGAGACAATTTTTCTGTTGCTTACCTTAGGGATTTTATGCTTAGCTGTCATTTTTCAAATTACCAGCTACACCCCCGTTAATAGCAATATTTTCTTTCACAGCTTTGCAGTTGCTTTTATTTTGCATTACCTGCTTCAGTATCTGCCTGTTAAAGTCAACAGCAGCCGGATATTTTTATTGTTATGTTCCGGCATAATGTTGTGGTGGAGCCAACTGTACTGGAATTATATGCAAAGGATTTTTATTAAGAGTGGTAAAGAAGTAGGGATTGTACATTCTGCAACAGGAGAAAATGTGGTTGGATTGCACAATGCAAGACTCAGAACTCCCGAAAAAGACGCTGCAGTTATTCCTCAGGGTCAATGGATATCCTATAATTTGCCGACTCTTAAAAAAATAAAGCTGCCAGAGCCTACCGTTAAAGGAATACAACGGCTTATGGAAATGGATATTGTAAAAGCCAAAAAGGACATAAAAGTATTGAACATGTCCGAACTTACTTTCCTGGCTGCGGAAATGCCATATGCGCTTGAACGAAATCCACGGTTCCCGTTATGGTATCATCTGGGTGTAGGAATGTTTAACAGAGAAGCGGAGATGTTTGAGGACAGAATCCGGAACAATTATTATGATGTTGTTCTGTTCGAATACATGCCGGGGGTTAATAATTTTTATCCGTTCAGGGTCAGGGATACATTAATGGCGCATTATCAACGGGCAGATTCATTTATTGCGCCACGGAGCTCAGAACCGGGAACCATCGAAATATACATAAAGAAGCCATAAACTTTGTTGTGCCGTGACAGGTGCAGATTTCGTCCTGTTTTCGTTTATCTTGGATAATTACCGTTAGTACCTGTTTTAAAACCGGTGTTCATGTCATTGTAACATATATGCTTCTGCATTGTTTAATACAGAAGAGAATCCGTAAAAAATACAATTGACGGAATACAAATTAATCTAGTATACTTCGCTTATACCCTGCTTTTTCCCGTTGGTGTATTTTATGTTTTCTCTGCCATGTTTTCTAAAGATTTTTAAATCCGAAACCATTCGTATTAACTGTTGCATTATGAATTATAGACTGCTGAAAGGAGGACATTTGCCCGACAGGAAATGCCGGCAAATACTGGAACTGTTTTGTGATGACCTTACGGCTACCCAAATAGCCGACATAAGCGGAGTGAGCAGGGTAACTGTAAACAATTATTTCAGGCTTATCCGTTCTGTGATTGCTTCCTTTTGTGAAGACAGCCTTTTCCCCAATCATCGTTCACGCACACTTAACGACGCAAATAGCAGGGAAGAAGCATTATGCGGGCCTGTAGGCCATCCTGCATACTACGGCTTTTACATATATAAGGGGAAAGTATCAGCTGCATGGCTCAGGGATATATGTGAGAGCTCTGTATTGCAATTGCAGGGGAAAGTCCATGCCGCAATGAATGGAGGTTCTGCATCCGTTTTTGAGGGATACTATGCAGTGGCCGATCTTAACGACTGGCGTTTATACTGGCTGGATGGCAATGCAGAACTTTCATCTTCGGGGGATGCATTGCCTGAAATTACCGGTTTCTGGAAACATACAAAAAGCCGTTTGCAAAAGTTCAGGGGTGTAAATAAGCGTACTTTATACCTGCATATAAAGGAATGTGAATTCAGGTATAACTTCCGGAATGACGATATTCTTACCGTACTTACCGGGATCATCAGCACCCGGCAGCGTTTTAATAATGGAATATATGGAAATTAGGTTACGCTGCGGCAATACAGAATGCCGGGCAATTTTAAAAAATATGATAGTGTTTAAGGCAGCGCCACGTTAAAAATATGAAAATTACTCCGGGGATTTCTTTTTCTATGGTTTACCCTTCAACTCATTCCCGGATCATATTAATCTAAGTTGAAGGAATAGAAGTTTTCTCATGTTTTGGTAAGCGGGTGATTGTCTAATCACCTGCGCCTTTTATATGCTTTTGTTCGGGAAATTCTTACATAATACTGATAAAACCCCTATTTTTGCTGCCCGAATTGAAAAGGAGGAAGGCTTGTCTTCCGGTGAAAGGTTGTGCAGCGGCGCCGGAAGAAACTATAACAGGCGGGGTAGCTCAGGCGGTTAGAGCGCAGGATTCATATCCGCCGCGGGCGGAC
>NZ_DAOMOZ010000034.1:0-21563 GCF_035444585.1 Agriterribacter sp. | reverse complement strand
AAAAGAATTTTTTAATAGGCGGGGTAGCTCAGGCGGTTAGAGCGCAGGATTCATATCCGCCGCGGGCGGACTGGGGTTTAACATTAGTAAAAAGAATTTTTTAATAGGCGGGGTAGCTCAGGCGGTTAGAGCGCAGGATTCATAACCCTGAGGTCTGGGGTTCAACTCCCCATCCCGCTACCAAGCTCCATACGGAGCTTTCCTGCTATATGAAATACACTGTGTACGTTTTATATTCCTCCACATTCGGTAAACATTACACCGGCTACACGTCCGATCTAACCAATCGCCTGTTGTCGCACAATCATTTTGGAAAAGACTGGACAGCCCGATACCGTCCCTGGGTGCTAATTTACAGCAAGGAATTTATTACTCAACAAGAGGCGATGGTTTATGAGAAATGGTTGAAAAGCGGAGTAGGAAGAGACTTTATTAGAAAAATAGCTCATTGAGCGCAGGATTCATATCCGCCGCGGCGGACTGGGGTTCAACTCCCATCCCCGCTACATTTTTTCTTTGTGGGAAAAATCCACAAAAAAATCAAACGGCAGCACGTGCAGGTTGCCGTTTTTTAATTTCTGTAAAAGCTTCTGCATACTATATAGTTCCGAACGGCGCACGCAACTTTCACGGGAACGGTTCATATTCTTTTAGATTATTTTGTGAGGGATGTTTTAATTTTTCAATCTAACTTGTTAGTGAGAAATCGTTCGTAGCTACTGATCTGTGCTTGGTTCAAAATATAATCATGTTAAGATATGATGAGTCTGCATTGAAAATTTGTGTTACAGAAACTAAACAATGCTATATGAAAAGAAAAGACTTTCTGCGTGCATCAGGTATGTTTCCCTTTATTGCGGGAAACCTTGCAAAAGATCTTCCCGGGAATGGACATGGGACTATTCAGCCGGGTAGTGAAAAAAACATTCCGCCGCCGGCCAGGGAATTTTTTTACAGGCCCGAAAATGCATGGGCGGGGGATTTCATCCCTTTATATGCAGAGGGGAAATTCCAGCTATTCTACCTGTTAGACTGGCGCAATGCTGAAAAGCACGGGGAAGGCGTTCCGTGGTATCGCCTATCTACCACCGATTTTGTACACTATGAAGAGCATGGAGAAGTGATCCCGCGAGGTACGAAGGAGGAACAGGACCTGTCTATTTTCACGGGGAGCGCACTAAAGGCGAACAATACCTGCCATATATTTTATACCGGTCATAACCATCACCTGGTAGCAAAAGGTAAACCGATGCAGGCTCGTATTTGATATGTGGCCGCGGAAGAACAGCGTATTCAATCAGATGATAGAGCTGGAGCGCTATGTGGAGTTGAAAGCCGGTTCCCCTGTATCAATGGAAGTTTTTGTTGACGGCAGTATAGGAATAGTATATGTGAATGACAGGGTTGCTATGGATTTTCGCGCTTATGATCTTCCGGAAGGGAACTGGGGCTTTTTTGTGAACGACGGATCAGCCCGTTTCAGAGATATTGAATTGACAACATTATAATAGCGCCTGATATAAACAGCGTGCTGCATTTGTATTGCATGGCTCAACAGTGCTTCCGGCGTACAAGAGAGCGACGCAACAACAGGTGA
Source organism: Agriterribacter sp. (assembly GCF_035444585.1). GTDB lineage: Bacteria > Bacteroidota > Bacteroidia > Chitinophagales > Chitinophagaceae > Agriterribacter. The sequence goes on along the minus strand of NZ_DAOMOZ010000034.1, from coordinate 19,966 downwards.
ACAGGGAACTGACGCCGGTAACACAAAACAATCGTTATGCAAAAAAAAGACATCACGGTATTATCCTGGTCGGTAATTGTTGCTTTGGGAGGTTTCCTTTTTTGATGACACCTTCTGAACACAGAGAATGGGTGAAGCGCCCCGTTATATACAAAGAAGCCGGATATAAAAAATCATTACGTTGCTTAAAAACTGCTTTAATGGTAATCGTTATAAAAGTTCTAAGCACCTGGGTAGGGATGGGCCGGTTCTGAAATGCCAGGAAACAACGGGTGCTTTCGGTAAAGAACATTTACAAATTACGGACAACCAACATCAATATCATGAATAGATTTCTTTCTTTTCCTTTCTTTCTTCTTATAGCAATTAACTGCCTTGCACAACAGAAGCGTTTGAACATTGTGTTTATACTTTCAGATGATCAGGCTTATAATACCATTCATGCATTGGGTAATAAACAAATCCTGACGCCTAATCTCGACTATCTTGTAAGCCATGGTACTACTTTTACGCGGGCTCACATAATGGGTGGCCACCAGGGGGCTATATGTGCCCCCAGCAGAGCTATGGCACTTACCGGAACATTTGCCAACCATCTGACCAGTGACGGTTATAAAATTCCGGAAACAACCCCTACGCTACCCGAAATGTTGCGGCGGGCTGGGTATTTCACATTTGCAACCGGGAAATGGCATAGCGATAAAGGTTCTTTTCACCGTTCTTTTAGCGGCGGTGAAAATATCTTTTTCGGAGGTATGCATAACCCTGATAAGGGAGGGCACTTCTCACCCGTACTTAATCATTTTGATCCATCGGGAGCATATCCTAAAAACAAAGAGTGGACTGGTACTCGGTTTTCAAGTATTTATTACACTGAAGCGGCTGTAAATTTTATAAATAACTACAACAGGGATCAGCCTTTCTTTTTATATGTCCCTTTTACTTCTCCTCATGATCCACGCACGCCGCCGGCAGCATTTCGGTCCTTGTACAAGGCCGATACAATAGCTTTGCCTCCGGCTTATTTACCTGATCCGAAATTCGATAACGGAGAGCTGCAAATAAGGGATGAGCTGTTATTGCCTCATCCGCGGGAAAAAAAGGCAGTGAAGGAAGAGGTTACAAAATATTATGCTATGATAACGGAAATGGACAGTCGCGTAGGAGAGATCATTGCAGCGCTTAAGGAAAAGAATATTTATGAAAACACCCTGATCGTTTTTGCCGGCGACAATGGCTTGTCAGTAGGGAATCACGGGCTGCTGGGCAAACAAAATTTATATGACAACAGCGTACGTGTTCCGCTCATTTTTTGCGGGCCTTCGGTGCCGGCAAATAAGCGGCTGGCTGCATTGGTATATCTGCCGGATATCACTCCTACTGTATTAGCATACACGGGAGTAAAAAAGCCGGCTTCTGTAGAAAGTGAAAACCTGCAGCCCATAATAAGCGGCCAAAAGCAGGCAACACGTAAAGCTGTATATTATTTGTACCGGGATTTTCAGAGAGGTATAAGGACAGAAGATAACTGGAAACTAATTGTCTACCGTGTAAAAGGTGAAACGCGACTGGAGCTATTTGACCTGAATAATGATCCTTATGAGCGTAATGATCTGTGGGGAAAGAAACAATACGAAAAAAAAGCAGAAGAACTTAAAGCTCTATTATTAAATCAAATGAAGCAGTATGGTGATAACCTGACGGAGGGAGATTTATGGGGAGGCTTCAATGCGCCGAATCAAGCCGACGGCAATTAATTATTTCTGCATTATTTTGAACAGCGCCACATAATTTCTTGTCCGGTCTTCTCCCTGCTTTGGATAAGGGATCAGGTCTGCCAGGGCAATATTAAAGCTCAGGTCTTTGCCCTGAGCCGGCACCCCGTAAATGTATACCGGCATAAAGAAAGATGGCTTCAGCTCATTGGTGGGAGGGAAACGGTTCGATCCATTCACTTTCATTTCCCCGGAATAAGCCTTATAATGATCTATGCCCGGTTGCCGGAACTGCACGCTGGCAATGACCAAGTGCATATTGTTATAATCCTTCGTCATGAGCTCTGCTTTAAAAGATAATAATGATGCAAAGCGTTACAATGCTACCTGTTCAGTATTTCAGTATTGTATCATAATAGGTAAACATTACAATTGCCCGGCTTTTTATACTCCCGGACTTACGGCTCCGGATAATATTAGATTGCACGCTTCCGCCGCCTGAATATTGTTCTTTTGCCAGCGCTTCAATCAGATCGGATTCTTTTTGCCGGAACAGCTTCCATGCATCACAGTCGGCGAGCAGTACCTCCCTGTACCCGGGTGTAAGCTGCTTTATCATGCTTTTATCTTGATTTGAAATGAAGATCGTAATAAAGAATAAAGTCATCGGTTATGCTGCGTCCTGTTTTAATGTTGCGGTAAGTTTTTATTTGTTGCATCGTGAGCTGGTTGGTATCTTCAATAGCTATTCTGCTTCCCGGTGCCACGCTTTCACCGAGTCCGTTGGTGGAGCGGAAAATAATTCCCCTGTCTTTATTAATATGAACGATACTGCCGTCAGGAGCAATTTCTATAGCATTTACCTTCTCCGGAACAGATCTTTTCCAAATACAAAGTATGTTCACCGCAATGAGACGTGAATACAGCTTCCCGGTTAAGATGCGTACACGACAAGAGCGGGCAGGATATGAAAACAAAAGTATTTTTATTCAATACGGCCATGCACTTTATTGTTTAACGCAATAAGAAAGATCACAACTGTTGTTCGCGGGCGGTATCCTTATGAAGCTGCTTGCGATGAATAAATATTTGCCTGATCAGTAACGAGATACCTGCCAAAGGAATAGTATAAATGAGCAGCCATCCCATCATCATCATGGTAGATAATGTTTCACTAAAGTCAATGCCCCACCGGATGCATTTGCTGCTGCCGGCTTCGTTAACCGGGCAGCCAAGGCACGCACCGCCAATGGAAGCTAATATTACCGGTATGAGGGGGGAAAGCCCTAAAAGAATAATTATAATAGCGGCTCTCGGTTTTGTTTTTTTAACGGGTTCTATTGGTCTCATTTTTGGTATGGTTGAAGCGTGGCACAGCAGTTGTAAGAACTGCAGCTAATTCAAAAGGTTGTTTTTAAAATCACGAATTATTCTTTGCTCTTCCGCATAAAGACGGGTGGTAATAACGGCGCCGGTTTCATCCACCCTGCGAAAAAGATGCCCGTTGCTGAAATAATTTTTCTGCTCCAGCACAGTGGATTTCTCCGGGTCAAAAGCTTCGTTGTCGTTATTGACTTTCATACTTGCAGAGTCGTAGGTTACCGGGCGGTTGTAGCGCCAGGTTTTTTCCAGCACAAACAGCAACGTCCTGCCCGACAGATAATAGGTTTTTTCCTCGCGGTAGGTTTCCCCGTAAAGGGTGGCAGCGATCTTTTGCAACTGATCATTGTGATAATAGCGAACTGCAAAACCTCCTTCTAAAGAAACCTCACGAGATGTCGTGTCCGTTTTTGTCCAGTTGTGCCGGTCAATAGCAGCTACTACTGAGTCAATGCTCCGGGTATTTTTTACCTGTTGCGCATATATTGCTTTTGCGCTGCATAACAATATCACCATGAAAATAACGGGGAAAGTGCCTGCGCTATTGCTTTTGCGATATATTACTGCCGGCTTCATCGGTTTTGCATATTGACGCCTGATTTCTTCAAATATACAATGCCTGATTTTGACAGACCATACTACTTTGGTAGTAGCTCATTCCGGTAATGCAGAAAATTTGAAATGCGCCCAACTTCGACGGACTAAGATATAAACAGGCATAATTTTATACCTTCATTGTTATGCAATACATTATTCTTTTGCGTGGCGTGAATGTTGGTGGCCGAACCATTAAAATGGCGGAGCTGAAGTCCTGCTTTGAAAAGAACGGCCATCGAAATGTGCAGACCATCCTGCAAACAGGCAATGTGGTAATTGATTCCAAAGAAAGGAATATTGCAAAGCTGCAAAACAGGATAGAAGCTGAATTAACGGCAGCTTATCATTATCCCGCAAAAGTATTGGTTATCACACCGGAGCAATTACGGAATATTCTGGAAGCCTTTCCGTTTAAAAATCTTACTACAGACTTTCATCGGTATGTTGTTTTTACCGAGAGCGGATTTGAAAAAAATCTCGTAAAGGATTGCGGTAATCCGGATAAAAAGATTGAGGAGGTAAAAGCAGGTGAAAGTGTTGTTTACTGGCGTGTGCTCAAAGGCAATACGCTCGACAGTGCTTTTGGAAAATACATGAACAAGGTGGCCGCCAAACATTTTATCACCAACAGGAATGTGAATACACTGGAAAAAATACTGGCGAAATGCGATGGGTGAACCACTAAGAAATCAAGAAATACGAACGCTTAAGCATCCGCTGCGCCTTCTATCAAAGGTTTTTTTACTATTGTTAGAAAAGGACAAGTAGCATTTTACTTTTTAGGTTTTATGATGGCATTGTATGCAGACAAAAGGGCTTCCGAAACAATTTCTCCCGGAACTTTATCGAGTAAAAAAGTGGTAGCGCCTTTCTCTCCCCATTTATTTGGGACCGGGAAAATGCTTTTGCTCATTTTGCAAAAAATACGTTGTTCTTCAGGGGTCAAAAAAATGTTCGCGGAATTGTCTCTCTCAAGGTAAGTCGCAAACATCCTTTTATGGATTATTTTAAATCCTACTCTTTCAAAATGGGGCTGTGTTGTTGTTCCCTGAAACGAAAGCGTCAGGTCAAAGAAATCATTTTTGGTCATATGATTGTTGTGTTTCCATTGCTGTCATTTTTTAGACGTTCGCATTGCCTTCACTTTTTTTAATTTGGGGTCGTGCTGAAATTTTTTATATTGTTCTGTTTCCCTTCCGAATATTGCCATTTTCCCATTGTTGTCGGCGTGAACGCCAAAACCATAGGTTTTTGTCAGGGGCGATGCTCTGAAACAAGGTTGACCTTTTGAGAAAAACTTTTGTCTTGCCTGCCTGTATTCCGCTTTTTTCAAATCGTTCCTGTCGGCAAATACCTGGAAAAGTATATCGTCTGATGTGAATTGGTAAGGGTTGTGCACCAGCATTTCATATTGCATTTCGGCAATGGTTTTCTTGTCTGCTTTTGAAGCCGGCCTGGTTCCACAGGTTACTTTTGTGTCTTCCGCAACTTCAATGAAAGTGTCGAAGTAATTCGTAGTATGTATTTTTTCCTTTGTCATTGCCCCAGGTATTTATTTACGGCCTCCACCTTACTGTGCACATGCATCTTCTCATAAATATTGTAAATATGCTTTTTCATTGTTTTCACGCTGATAGACAATTGATCCGCCACTTCCTTATAAATAAATCCCTTTGCCAGCAATCGCAGTATATCTTCTTCACGCGGGGTGATACCGAATTCTTTTTTCACGTCTGTCTTTCGCTGGATACGCTGCACCACTTTCCGGGCGATATCGCTGCTCATAGGGCTACCGCCTCCGGAAAGGTCGGCGATGGCTGCAAGCATTTCCTGAGGTCCGGTGCTTTTTAAAATATAAGAATTGGCGCCTGCTTCCAGCGCGTCAAATACTTTTTCGTCTTCGTCGTAAATCGTACACATCATAAATTCCACACCGGGGCACAGCGGCTTCAGTTTTCGCACACACGCTATTCCGTCCATGCCGGGAAGGGCAATATCCATTAATACCACATCGGGCAACACTTCCGGGATGGCGGTCAGCGCTTCTTCCGCGGTGCTGCATACGCCGGCACAAATATAGTTTTCATCACTTTTGATTATGCTCACAAGCAATTGCTGAAGGCGTTTATCATCTTCTACGATCATTACAACGATGGTCATGTTCATTCAATTAAATAGTTGAGGTAATGGTTACAGTTACACCGTTCTCTTCATTTATGATACAACTGCCGTTCACCATTGCCATGTTTTTTTGCATATTGGCGATCCCGTTCCCGCCACCCCCGTTCCTGCTTTCCTGCCCCATGCCTTTTCCGTTGTCACGGATTATCAGGGTAAGCTTATCATCATTTGCCTGAACATATAAGTATGCCTTTGTGGCGCTGCTGTGCTTTACGATATTATTAAAAGCTTCTTTTGCCGTAAGATATACCGCCCTGCGGCTTTTACTGGATACTGTCCTGTCCTGCACTGGCAGGTTTTCCTGCACTTCCAGTCGGATGCCGGCTTTATCGAGGAACCCCGAGGCAAATTTTCGGATATAAGCGATCAGTCCGAAAAGGCTGTCGTTGCGGCTGTTGAGACTCCATACTATTTCGTTGAGCGTATCAATCATGTTCTGCGCTGAAGAAGAAATAAGATCCATTTCTTCATCTGCCATATTACTTTTGGACTTTGCCATGCCGCTTGCCAGGGCAATGGATGTAAGCGATGTGCCCAGGTCGTCGTGCAGCTCACGGCTGATCCGGTTGCGTTCTTCGAGCTGTCCTTCCAGCATGGCTTTTGTTTTATTCCACTCTCCTTCTTTTTCCAGCAGCTCAATTTTTCTATGATGGGCATCGAGCCTGCGCCGGTACCACAGCAGCACTCCGCCGCTTGTCATCACCAGGAGAAGACTCGTGGCAATAAGGAGGAGGATGGTCGTATTCTTCCTGTTAAGCTGCAACTGCTTGGACAGGATCACATTTTCCTGCATCACTTTTTTGCGTTCCAGCTCATACTTTTCCAGCTCTTTGTTCAGTTCCATTTTCCTTAAGCTGCTGCTGGATTCATAAGCCGATCGTAAAAAGAAATACGCATTTTTATCATCACCCAGCAACCTGTACATCCTGTAATAACCGTCAAAAAGCGGCTTCCTGTCCTGCAGGGGCAATTGTGCATCACTTGCCAGAAAAGTATAAGGATTGTGCTCATCTAAAACCTGCTGCGCAAGTGTTTTATTTTTACTTTCCCATGCTGTTTCCATCATGCTGCTGTATGATATGGCAATACCTGTGCTGTCTTGCAAATTCCTGTTCAGTTCAAGCCGCTTCCGGCAGAAAAAAAGCGCAGAATCGTACATCTTTTTGGTGTTGTACATATTCAGCATATTGGAATAAACGGCATCGGCATTCATGTGTGCCGGCATGTGCCGCATCCAGTAATAACTCTTCAGGATATTCCTGTTGGCACTGGCAGTATCGCCCAGCCTGGTATAATAAGCGCTCAGGTTGTTATATGCCGTAACCATACGGCCCGTATCTTTTATTTTTAACGCGTATTTTTCAAGATACATATTGGTGTATTCAATGGCTATAGACTGATTGCCCTGTGCGCTGTACAGATCCGCCATGTTGAGATACAAAGGCCAGTTCTTTACCGGATCCGGTGCCGCATCTTCCTCCATGTATTTAAGCGCAGTTTTGTATACCACTGTTGCCGAATCCATGTCACCTTTCACCTGGAATACCAGCGCCCGCATACTGTACATATCACAGAGGGTATTGGCATCGCCTGATTGCCTGGCAAAAGCTATGGCATCATCTGATAATGCCAAAGCCCTGTCATATGCTTTCATCAAAACTCCCGACGTGAATACGGCATTGCGATAGGCTGCTACCAGACCGGCATCATCTTTTAGCTCTTTCGCCTGCGAAATTGCTTCTAAATAACCACCCAACGCAGCTTTATGATTTACGGATCTTTCTGAGTGAGCCTTTCTAAGTATTACCTGTACGGTGTCTGTAATCTTTTTTTCATATACAGGAACAGTTTTTTCCCGCCTGCCTTTACAGGAAAACAACAGTATGAATGTTACGAGTAAAACTATAATCAGGAACCGCATAGTGGTGTCAATTTTTATAAAATACCGGTCGGTTCATAGCGTGGCTGTGATGTTACTATTTTAGTAATTTTCGTTTCCCAATATCTTGTAGTATGCTCATTTGTTGAATAGCTATTTGATTCAACTTTAGCAGTCTGTCTTTTTGGAGCATTTTTTCGTTGATAAAAACAGCGTTCAGATTTTCCATGTTAGACAAACATATCAATTCATTGATTTTTTGTTCTTCTTCTTTCATCCGTTTAAATTCTCTTACCAGATAGAGTTCAAACTCTGCCGAAATCCACGATGCAAATTTAAAAGCAATATCCGAGTGGGTATAAGTTCCGCCACCGTAACGGCCCGATTTAGAGGTCATTCCTACTGCATTTGTTTCGGCAATCCATTTTTGAGGAGACATCCAAAAGTGGGGTTTTGCCGATTCAGTTTAACTATTTCTGTATCCTTAACAGTAATTTTTGCCATAGTTCTACATTATACTGCTCGTAAATTTAAAAAATCATCCTATCCCATTTATTTTCCTACCCCTCACATAAAGCGAATACATACCCAATTTTATGGTTTTGGGACAACCATAAAGATATCTTCCACGGTTTTACCTCCTTTATTCTTAAACCTGCCCAACGCTTCCCGCGTCAATCCGCCGTTTTGGACATTCATATCCAGGTAGAGGATCTTCCCCGGCATTTGTACCGCCTGCGACAGTCCGCTGTAATTTTCCTGTCTCCACTTGTCATCATCTGCAAGAGATACGCGACCATCGGGGTATACGGTCAGGATCTTTTTTTTGCCGGAATGTTCGCCGGTGAACCTTGCTGTAAAGTTTTCCTTATCGCCATATACCACGCCGATAATATGCTGCCTGATATAGGGATGATCCTTATTGATACCGGCAACTATTTCCTGCCATTTATTTAAAAAAAATGCAGCATACTTTTCAAAATCTTCTTTGCTCATCTTTTTTTCAGGTATATACAACATTGTAGGCACTACTGCCTGACCGTTCCCTGTTTCATTTTCATAAGCATCGTTATGCGTTAAATAGTGGCGTGGACTGCTGCCAAAGATCGAATCACTGTAGGGCCGCCCGCGCAGATCGGTAGTTTGTGCGTCAATCATCACGGGGGTTAAATCACCCAATTGCAGGCGGTATGAAATGGTATTGGTAACGGCTCCTTTTTTTTCAATGCTTTCAAGCGCCACTTTTTTGCTATTGTATTCACCGCTGTAAACAGGTTTTGTGTTGCCACAGGAAGAAAAGCCTAAGAAAGATAATATACTCAATGCCATAAGCGTTGCTTTACTATCGTACATGCCGGTAATCTCTTTGTTCAAAAGTGCAATTTTAATTTATATCCTTCTATACTGAATATACAGTATTGCCGGGATGTTCCATAATGCTCAATTTTGAGGGAAAAGCTAAAAAGACAACGTATCCGCAAGCATAAAATTATAACGATGAACATCAAAGATATTACAGACCGGGTATTTGAATACCTGGATGATAAAATTTACCTCACCATTGTGGAGAAATGGAATGAGCTGGGAAAGGCCGGCAAAAAATCTACGGTAACTGACAGCAACCCGAACCGGCAGGTTGAGATACATAATCTTATCCGCCGGCAACACAATGACCAGATCGTTACTTTTATCAGGCCCCTGCTGGAGAATCAACTGAAAGCTATTGTACCCGAAGCGGGGTTTTGGTTTAGCGGAAGCCCGCCACCCGGCACAACGCTGAAGTGGGTGGTAAGCCCCTGGCAAAATGAGCCGATGGCCTCCGGGATCGTGAGCGTAGCGCTGCAAAAAGGCGATGAACTGCTAATGGGCATCCTTGCTAACTTATCCAGGATCAGAGTGGCCACCGCTGCGCAGGGGAGCGGCGCACATGAAGAAAACACAGCGCTTAAAGTGAACGAACGCCTGCTCACCAGCCAGAGCAGCAATGTTCAGTGCTTCATTGAAAAAAGAATAACAGAAACGCCTTACGCGCCCCTGGTGCGGGTACTCAGGCACACGTATAACATCCCTGTACAGGTAAACACTGTAGCTTCAAATATCAGCGTCTTTAACACCGATGTAGCAAGAGGTGAACTGGATTTTAGCATGGGATATCATTTTCATTATCCTGATATAGCCGCATCCGTTTGCATAGCAGAGCAGGCCGGCGGGGTGGTGACCGATTTCAGCGGCGGCAAAGAAAAACTGCTTGGCGGTGAGGAGTTTTTTTGCAGCAACCCGCTCATCCACCGGCAATTTATGGAACTGGCAAAACAACTTTAAGAAGATAGTCATGTTGAAAACCTGTTTGTATATGTGTGTAGTATCATTGCTGCTGGCCAATTGCCGGCAGGCACATAACATGGCGTTTGCAGTGGATAACGATACCATTAAGCCGGGCATACCAGTTAAAGAAGCACCCGCAACTGATCATGCTGTTGTTGTGAATGAGGATATACGGCCTGCTTATATCGTTCCGGGTATAATACCCGCCCCCGCCACCTACAAAGCTTATCATTATCTTGAATATAAATATTCGATGCGGTTTGCATTTACCGGTTGTATCGTTACCGACAGCGTTATCAATACCATCCGGCCAAATAATGAAAGAACCATCGCTGTATTAGCCACCCGTTTTGCGGGATTAACAGAAGGAGGATTGCAAAAGGAAGTAGCCGGTTATGCAGCAGGCGTAAGGCGCTGGGAGCCGTTGCTGAAAGCTGTTATTCCTTTAGATAAGATGGAAAGAGATGCACTTAAAGAAGGTGGTGCAATATGGTATGAATGGGAGCCTGCGTCGAATAATGACACTGTAGTTGTAGTAAACGAATATCTTATTTCAGAAAGGCATGTTCTCCCGTTGGCTAAATACCATTCTGCCGGCAGGTCGGTTCAATATCCGCCATTTGAATAAGCTGCCGCCGTCACGCAATGGTGCTCATAAAACAATGATCGTATGCATTCAATAAAATTGATATCGCTCACCGGCAGTTTTCGGGTGCTATTGCCCTTTTTGTTCATTTCCTGTAATACCCAAACCAGTATGATATACGAAACAACCTATAACGGGCAAGCGGTAACAGTAAAAAACATTATAAAAAAGAGGCTGTTCAGCACAAAGCTTTCACAAACCATACAATGGGGAAAGCTGAAAGCGCTTGACATAAGCGAATTTACCACCAATACGGGAATGCCTTACTCGGATGATATTTACGGGGATGCCCCCCGTGTTTATACAGATACGCCGGCTTCGGGAGGTAGTAACAAAATAAAGGTAATGCTCTATCTGCCGCCACGAGAATACAGCCCGGAGGAGTTTGAGCAGTACGCTGCTTTCATGCGTTCGGGCTGGCAGGAGATAAAAGATAAAATAGTGCTGGACCAGGGCTATCGCGTAATTGATATCGGTGGTATAGTGTATGGTAATGATATAGATTTTGAGCAGGTATTCAGGAATGATGACAATAAGAAGATCACCATAAAAACCAACGGAGATATTTTTTACGGCGATGACAATAGCGTTGAAAGCGTCAACCTTTCGGCTACAGTGCAAATGCCGGGAAAGATCATTCGTATATTGAAAGGAGGAGCGCTAAACAGAGACAATCTTCGCAACTATAAAAACAAATCGGGTAAAAGTCCGGAAACCTGTTTTAGCGTGGAGGAGGAATAACCGGATAATTTTTTAAAAATCGTTAACAAAACTATTTTTCATTGCTTATTATTTTCGCGGTATCTGCTTCTATGTAGCTATTATTTTATTAATGAATCATAAACATTTATTAATACTATGCCAGCGAAATTTCCCTGTCTCCGTCAAAACGATCTGCATGTTCATGTTTTTTCGGTTTTTTCTTTTATTCTTCTTATTACCGTATTTACCTTTTCCTCCCGTGCACAACCGGGCGGTGCTAAAAAGAGCTCCACTTTTACGGCCCATCTGATCAATATTGAATCTGCCGTAAAAGATCCTTTCCGCTATAACGCTTCGTTATATAACGGCAGTGGCCATACGCAGGTGTACCGGTTGCAGGTACGATCACCGGATGGCTGGATAACGCTGTTTCGCACGGGCGGGAGCCAGGTTACCGCCGTGAGGCTGGATTCGGGTAAAACACAGGAGATAACGCTTGAAGTGATGGCTTCTCCCATAGCGAAGCCCGGTAAGTACAATATCCCTGTGAGTGCCGTTGGCGACGACGGCGATTCACTTCGCATTGAGCTGGAAGCTGTAGTGAAAGGAAACTACAGCCTTGAGCTCACTACGCCTACCGGCCGGCTGAGTGACGATATTACTGAAGGGCACAGCAAACAGCTTCGGCTGGTGCTGAAAAATACAGGTTCGCTTCCACTTGACGGGCTGGAGCTTTCCGCGAAATCTCCTGCGCAGTGGAGTGCAACGTTTGAGCCGTCAAAGATCGAAAGGCTTGATCCGGGTCAGACAATCGAAGCCAGCGCAACGCTCAGCGTTCCCGACAAAACCATTGCAGGTGATTATGTAACCACCTTTACTGCGGGGAACAGCTATACAACCGCAAACGCGGTATTCCGGATGACAGTAAAAACTTCGCTGCTTTCGGGATGGATTGGTATTCTGGTGATATTGCTCGCCCTGGGCATGGTATATTACCTGATTCGTAAATACGGAAGAAGATAATTGACCATGAAGAATCCTATCATTGAACTGGAAGGATTGACGAAGTGCTACGGTTCTGTAAAGGCGGTAGACAACCTCTCCCTGAAAATTGACCGGGGGGAGATATTCGGCTTGCTGGGCCCCAACGGGGCGGGTAAAACCACCGCTATACTGATGATGCTGGGGTTAACAGAACCAGATGCCGGCAATGCCCGGGTGTGTGGTGTTAATGCCACCAGCAACCCTATTGCAGTGAAACGGAAAGTAGGCTATATGCCCGACAGTGTGGGTTTTTACGATGGTATGACAGGTATTGAAAACCTGATGTATATAGGCAGGCTCAATGGAATAGCAGAACATGAAATAGTATCGCGGGCCCGTGCAACAATGGAAACAGTGGGATTGGGCGGGGAGATGAACAAAAAGACTTCTGCCTACTCCCGTGGTATGAAACAACGGCTTGGTCTTGCCGACGTGCTGATCAGGGATCCGGAAGTTATCATACTCGATGAGCCTACATTGGGCATTGATCCCATCGGTATAAAAGAATTTCTAATGCTTATACACCGGCTCAGCAGTCAACAGGGGCTTACCGTATTGTTGTCATCCCATCAATTGCACCAGGTGCAGCAGGTTTGCGACCGCGTAGGCATTTTTGTAGGCGGCAAACTGCTGGTGGAGGGGAATATGGAAACGCTTTCCCGTAATTTATTCGGAGAAGGATCGTATGTGGTGCAAATCACGTTCCGGGATGCATCTCCCGGTTTCGGGGAGCATGTTGAAGCGCTCCGGAACCTGGAAAGTATCAGAAATGTAACTATAGGGGAAAGCAGCATGGAAGTATCGTGCAGTGAAGATGTTACGCCGGATATCGTTCGCTTTCTCGTTCAGAAAGGATTGAATATAACAGGTGTGCACAAAAAGGAATTCGGTCTGGATGAAGTTTATCACCGTTATTTTGAAAACAATCAAACGAAACATATTTCCAATGAGAGGTCCGCTGGTTTATTTCAAAGGTCTTTTTTCAAAAGGAATAACGCATAATATCCTGCAGCAACAACCGGAAAGCCCGTTCAGGATAATGGTGCGCAAAGAAACAGGCGACCACGTGCGCAGCTGGCGCTTTATGGTTATGCTTATCCTGATCGTGCTCACTTTTCTGGGCTCATTATACGTATCCCTGAACAATATCAATAAGGCCGTGGCCAACATCAACGACCCCGACAGGGTTTTTGTGTACCTGAAATTGCTCACCACATCGGATGGAACGCTTCCAACCTTTCATATCTTTATCAGTTTCCTGGGCCCCTTACTGGGGATCGCGCTTGGTTTTGACGCAGTAAACGCGGAACAGAATAACGGAACATTAACCCGCCTGATAGCACAACCGGTATACCGCGATAACCTGTTGCTTGCAAAGTTTTGCGGCGCGCTTATTGTAGTGAGCGTTTTATTTCTATGCCTTGCTTTATTGATGACAGGCGGAGGGATGATCATCACGGGCGTTCTGCCGGAGCCCGCGGAAATACTCCGTATCCTTGCATTTGTAGTGTTGAGCATTTTATATGTAGGCTTCTGGCTGAGCCTTTCCATTCTGTTATCGGTTAAATTCAGAAATGCGGCCACCTCAGCACTCACGATCATCGGTATATGGCTGTTCTTTACCGTTTTTTACCGGATCATTGTAAACCTGGTAGTAAATGCCATGCTTCCGGGAACCGGTTATATGCAACCCGGAGACCTGCTTTCCTATAATAACCTTCTGTTGTCTTTGTTAAGGCTTGCACCCAGCCAGCTATATACAGATGCCGCCACTACGCTGCTGATGCCTTCTGTAAGAAGCCTCGGACCCTTAACGATAGAACAGATGGCAGGGGCTATTCCGTCTCCGTTGCCTTTTAAGGAAAGCCTGATGATCGTATGGCCGCAGGTAACAGGGCTGCTTGCGGCAACAACCGTTTGCTTTGCGTTGACCTACTATCTTTTTATGCGCAGGGAGATCAGAACATAGCTCAACCTTTTCAGGGGATACGACCGGCGTTTCGAACAAAAGAAACCTTCCACATCCCTCTCAGGTCTCCCGGTGCAAAACCTGTTGCCCGGTCATGTGGATACAGGGAATCAATAGTGGATAGAACAAGTGGCAAAATGTCTTTATTTTTCACGCCGTGGCATGCAGCGCACGCAGGCTGCAGCAAAATAGGCTTATAATAGTGAACAATATTTTTTTCTTCCACAAGCGCTGGCTGCAGGGGCTCGCCATTTGCCTTTGCCGATGCAAATCTCTGCCACTGCAGGGCATCCGCGCTGTCGGGAGCGTTTTGCGGGTTGCGGTATTTTTCCGCTACGCGGTTAATGATAATATTTCCCGAGGCGTAGGTGGAAGTAATAGCATATGCTTTTTCATTGCAGAAGGCCACTGCACCGGCAGCTCCTTTATCGCGCATAGCAGCAGTAAGCGCGTTGCGGAGCGCATCAAAAGTGGCATTGATCACACTGTCGCCTGTATGGGTATAGTCTGTTTTTGCCGGTTCAGTGGCAGCAGGCTCTCCGCAAGAGGCCAGGATCAGGTGAACTGCCAATGCTATTAAGATGTTCAGGTTTTTCATTAGCGGGAATAAATGGTTATTGTTTTGTCTGAATGTTATTTTCTTTGAAAGAGACGCTGTTACCCGGTAAGTTACAGGTTCCGTCTGTGCATCTCCGGGGACTAAAAAATCCGGTGGCAAAAAAGACAGCGCCGAATACTATGACCGGCCAGCCTCCTTCTGCATAATACAGAAAGCCGGTTGCCATAAAAACAATTCCCAGCCCCCACCTTAAGATCCTGCTGAACCATACTACATTTTTAGAAGATGCTGTTTGTGGCATTGTAATTTATTTTTTTAGATCTTATTCCTTATCAGTTCATTTTTTGATCCGATGTTTTCCGTAAAGTTCGGCATTTGGTCTCAAACCCTTTGTTACTTATGTTACCTTCAATCCTTTATTTTATTTGATGAACGTGGTTTTAAACCGCTTGTATGAAACTTGCACTTCAAAAATCATCCATACCTGCCTCAAAAATATTTGTGGTAAAAGAGCTGAAAGAAAAACATTTTGATGCTACCTGGCATGCGCACAGCGAATACCAGTTGTTTATGGTATTAAAAGGGAAAGGTACCCGCTTTATAGGCAATACGGTTCAGTCTTTTGATGCGGGAGATCTTACCTTTCTGGGGCCCGGCGTGCCGCATTTATGGCGAAGCGACGGCATGTATTTTGACAGGCGCAATAAGCACTTTATACACGGGCTGGTCATTTATTTCCGGGCCGATTTTATGGGCGACCTGATTGAAAAGGACGAAATGCAGCAGATCAGGAGCTTGTTTAAAGAAGCAAGTCGTGGAATTGAATATTACGGGCAGGCAGTTGATCAGCTCGGCACTATGATGAAAGACATTATTGCTGAGCACGGTACAGCAAGCCTCATACAACTGTTGCAGATGCTGGAATTGATGGCGCAAACAAAAGAATACCGTTTGCTGCACAATGCCGATTATGCCTATAAGCTGAAGGAATCGGAAACCCGGCGCATCAATCTGGTGATCAATTACGCTGCCCGGCATTTCCAGAAGCACATTACACTGGATGCTGCAGCTGCATTGCTTAATATGACGCCTACTTCATTCAGCCGGTATTTCAGGATAAAAACCAGCAAATCATTTTCCGATTTTATCACAGAACTGCGCATCAGGCATGCCTGCAAATTGCTAAGCGAGGATGACGACAAAACCATCAGCCAGGTAAGCTATGCATGCGGCTTCAATACTTTATCCAACTTTAACCGCCAGTTTAAAAGGCATATGAAAATGACGCCAAAAGCATACCGCGAGCAGTTTTCAACCTTATAATATTCCTGATCTTTTATTTTTTATCATATTCTGGATAAAATACAGTCAGTATTGGACATAATCCAATAAAACACCGGAATTCAAATAACCGTAATTTAGCGTCATTGTTTTAATTCAATCCGGGTTGCTATGCTGTATTCTCCGGGCTTTGAGCCTTTCGCAGTTCATATACGATTAATAACCTAATATAATATTATTGCCGTATGTCTTCACAAAAAATAAATATTGCCATTACAGGGCTTGGCTTTGGAGCAGAATTTATTCCTATATACCAGCGTCATCCCAACACTCACCTGTATGCCATTTGCCAGCGCAATAAAGAAAACCTGGATAAAACAGGAGATGCTTTTGGCATTGAAAAAAGGTATACGGATTACGATGAGCTACTGAAAGATCCCGCCATTGATGCCGTGCATATCAATACGCCTATCCCGGATCATGCAGCGCAGTCGTTAAAGGCGCTGAAGGCCGGGAAGCATGTGGCCTGTACCGTTCCCATGGCTACTACCGTGGAAGAATGCAAACAAATTGTGCAGGCGGTAAAAGAAACAGGACTTACCTATATGATGATGGAGACAGTGGTATATGCCAGGGAATTTTTATTCATGAAGGAGTTATATGAAAAGGGAGAGCTGGGAAAGATACAATTCCTCAAAGCCAGTCACCAGCAGGATATGGATGGATGGCCCAATTATTGGCCGGGATTGCCTCCCATGTATTATGCCACGCATTGCGTGGGCCCCGTATTGGGATTAACAAAAGCCGAAGCAGAGTATGTATCCTGCTTTGGCTCAGGAACCATAAGGGAAGAGCTGCATTCATTTTATAATGCTCCTTATGCTGTGGAGAGCACACATATCAAATTCAGGAATTCCGATTTAAGCGCATATGTGTACCGCTCTTTGTTTGATACAGCGCGACAGTACCGCGAAAGCTTTGAAGTGTACGGTTCAAAAAAATCGGTTGAATGGCCATTGATCGAAGGCAAACCCCTGGTAGTGCATACTGCCAAGCGGCCGGAACCTGAAATTCCGGAGGAAGTGGAGTCGCCCGATTATGCCCATCTGTTGCCGGAGCCTATACAACGCTTTACTACGGGTGGAGTATATGACACGGATGAGCACCAGCACCTTTCTTTTTTGCAGGGCGCAGGTCATGGCGGATCACATCCGCACCTGGTGCATGAATTTGTAAGCGCGCTGATTCAAAAAAGAGAGCCGTTCCCCAATGCAAGGCAGTCTGCCAATATCACCTGTGTAGGTATCCTGGCGCACGAGTCGGCAAAGAAAGGAGGAGAAATCATTAAGCTGCCGGATTTTACTTTATCATAATTAACAACAATAAGAATGTTTGTATGTTAAGAGGAATGAACTACGATTCCTCTTTTTTGGTAATCCCTGTGAGGGATGGCAGCAACCGCTCAAACTAAAAAATATGATCAAATGAAACGCAACATCCTTCTATCCCTGCTTTGTGCATTTTCTTTAGCTGTGCTGTTACATTCCTGCAAACAACAGGAGAAAGATGATAAGCCCCGGCGGCTGGAAATATTATTCCTCGGGCATAAAAGCAAGCACCACGATTCGGAGAAGCTGGCTGAGCTGCTTTCGCAGGAATATTTTAAGAAGGGTATAAATATTACCTACACCACCAATCCCGATGATCTTTTGCAGGAAGACCTCAAATTATACGATGGGCTGTTGCTGTATGCCAATCATGACAGCATTACCGCGCCGCAGGAAAAGGCGTTGCTCAGCTATGTAAATTCAGGTAAAGGATTTATTCCCATCCATTGCGCATCATGGTGCTTCCGCAATTCGCCGGAGGTGGTGGAGATGATCGGCGGGCAGTTCAAAACGCATCAATACGATTCTTTTACTGCTGTAATTGTAAAGCCTGATCATCCTGTGATGAAAGATGTACCTGCTTTTTCTACAGAGGATGAAACCTATGTGCATGATAAGCTCAGTAAAAATATAGAAGTGCTTACAGAAAGAGTGGAAGGAGATCACCATGAGCCATATACCTGGGTGCGCCATTATGGAGAGGGCAGGGTTTTTTATACGGCCTACGGGCATAATGAAAAAACCTGGACAAACCCCGGCTTTTTAAAATTAGTATACAACGGCATCATGTGGGCAGTTGGAGATCATGCCGGGGCGTTGGTGGCCCGGTTTGATACACCCGACCCTGCATATACGGATGCGCGGATGCCCAATTATGAAAAACGTGATCCGCCCCCGCAATTCCAGGAACCATTATCGCCCGAACAATCCATGAAGCTGATACAGGTACCGGTAGGATTTGAAATAAAGTTGTTTGCCGCTGAGCCTGATATCAACAAGCCTATACATATGGATTGGGATGAAAGGGGCCGCCTTTGGATAGCGGAAACCATGGATTATCCGAATATGGTACGCAACAATAAGGAAGAAGGTAAAGACATGATCAAGATACTGGAAGATACAGATGGAGATGGCAGGGCGGATAAATTTACGGTGTTTGCCGATAAGCTCAATATACCTACCAGCTTTGCTTTTATTAATGGCGGGATAGTAGTGGCGCAGGCGCCTGACTTTTTATTTTTGAAAGATACCGATGGCGATGACAAAGCGGATGTGCGGGAAAAGATCATTTCGGGATGGGGAACATTTGATACGCATGCAGGGCCTTCAAATTTCCGTTACGGGCCCGATAACACGATATGGGGAACGGTGGGCTATTCCGGCTTCAAAGGAGTGACAGGCGATAGTAAAGATACGATGCGCTTCAGCCAGGGCCTGTATCATTTTACCGCCGACGGAAAGCAACTGGAGTTCCTGGGCAATACTTCCAATAATACCTGGGGATTGGGCTTCTCGGAAGATTTTGATGTTTTTATATCTACAGCCAATAATACACACAGTGCAGCGTACACTATCCCTAAACGTTATTTTGAAATGGCCGGCCAGCGCGGCGAAACGGGCATTGATAAAATTGAAAGCCATTACACGATGCACGTGGCAACCAAAAACCTGCGGCAGGTAGATGTGCATAATGGTTTCACAGCTGCAGCCGGCCACAGCTTATATACCGCGCGCAATTACCCGAAAGCGTTCTGGAACAGGATTGCATTTGTAAACGAGCCTACCGGCAGGGTCATTCATTGCAATATTATTGAACCCGATGGTTCTTCCTTCAAAGAAGGTGAAGACGGGTGGAACTTTGTGGCGAGCGCCGACGACTGGTTTGGCCCCGTTCAGGCAGATGTTGGCCCCGACGGGAATGTATGGATAGCCGACTGGTATAATTTTATTATCCAGCATAACCCCACGCCGCAGGGGTATGAAACCGGAAAGGGCAATGCGTATATCAACCCGATCAGGGATTCGCTCAGGGGGCGCATTTATAGCATCCGCTATAAGAAATCGGAAGGAGAGAAAATAACATCACTCCACAGAAATGACCCGGATGAACTGATCGAAGCATTAAGCAGCTCCAACATGTTCTGGCGTACCACAGCACAGCGTTTGCTGGTTGAAGCAGGTGATAAAAAGGTGGTGGATAAATTGTATAAGATCATAAAAAAAACTTCTGTTGATGAGATTGGCTTAAATGCACCTGCAGTGCATGCATTATGGACATTGCAGGGACTGAAAGCGTTTAG
>NZ_DAOMOZ010000033.1:0-30660 GCF_035444585.1 Agriterribacter sp. | reverse complement strand
TGGGTAAAACCGCTTTTGCGCTTAACCTTGCCCGTAATGCCGCCCTGCATGCTACCAAGCCCACACCTGTTGCTTTTTTTAGTCTTGAAATGAGTTCAGGCCAGTTGGTTCAACGTATCTTAAGCGCTGAAAGCGAGATATGGCTTGAAAAGATCGCACGTGGCAAAATGGAAGAGCATGAAATGCAGCAATTGTACCGCAATGGCATACAACGTTTGCAAAATGCGCCCATTTTCATAGATGATACGCCTGCGCTGAACATTTTTGAACTGAGGGCTAAATGCAGGCGGTTAAAAAACAAACATAACGTGAGCCTGGTTATTATTGATTATTTACAGCTCATGAGCGGTACGGGCGATAAACGCAGCTCCAACCGCGAACAGGAGATCAGTACCATTTCAAGGAACCTGAAAGGATTGGCGAAAGAGCTGGGTATACCTATTATTGCATTGAGCCAGTTAAGCCGTGAGGTTGAAAAGCGCAAGGAAGGAGATAAAATGCCACAGTTGAGTGACCTGAGGGAATCCGGCGCCATTGAGCAGGATGCAGATATGGTAATGTTTTTATATCGCCCGGAATATTACAATATTACCGCAAATGAATTTGGAGAAAGCAATAAAGGCGAAACGCATGTTCGGATAGCCAAGCACCGTAACGGCTCTCTAGAAACCATTAAGCTAAGGGCTTTATTGCATATCCAAAAATTTGCAGAGATGGAGGGCGATGATTTTGGCGGTATGGGAATACCGAAAGGCAACTGGAAGCCCGTGCCCGGTGGAGACGGGGATAACAACGCCCGTTTATTTATACAAAAAGGGAGCAAAATGAACGACGGCCATTTTGATGATGACGCACCATTTTAGATATAATATATTTATTATTGTGTAAACGATATTTTGTCTCATTTATACGTGAGAAGAAAAACAGCAAACGTCAGGTTCTCACGCTTCTCATCTGTCGTTTGTCCTTTAACCCGGCAAAATAGTGTACGCACACTACATATTTGAGGTTGGATGATGGATCCTTCAGGAAGCTTTCCGTATGGGAAGCTTTTTTGATGGAGAGACCAATCTTTTGTTTTATTTGCATGAAAATACTGGTTATGCCGTTTCCTCTTTTTTATACTGAACATATGCCTTCTGCCGGTGCTGTACTTGCCCTGGATGACGCTACCGGCAGGCATGTGAACCGGGTATTGCGTATGAAAAAAGGGGAAAAGCTTTGTGTTACAGACGGAAAAGGCAAAAAAGGCACAGGCATTATAGAGGAGCTGCACAAAAAAGGATGTACTGTTTATATTGAAAACGAATCACATGTGCAGGCGCTGCAACCGCGGATCACGATAGCCATTTCGCTGCTTAAAAACGCTTCCCGGTTTGAATGGTTTCTCGAAAAAGCCACGGAAACGGGTGTCAGCTCAATTGTTCCCCTGATCTGCGAAAGAACGGAAAGGAGCTATTTCCGTTATGACAGAATGAAAGGTATTGCGGTTAGCGCGATGTTACAAAGCCAGCAGTGTTGGCTGCCCGAATTAACTGAACCTGTGCACTTTAAAGAATGGGTTGCCCGCGATGGCGGCGGTATTAAATATATTGCCCATTGTCTCGATGCCGAAAAAAGCACACTGTACGGTTCTGTTCCTGCCAGGGAAGAGAGGATCATCTGTATAGGTCCGGAAGGTGATTTTTCCCCCGGGGAAATTGATTTGGCTTTGCATCATCAGTTTAAACCTGTAAGTCTCGGCAATACCCGCCTGAGAACAGAAACTGCCGGTATAGCTGCTGCCGTATTGCTGCGGATTCAGTAAATTGCGCTGCTCCTGAAATGCCTCAAATACGAACTATAGCACATTTTGATCTGGACGCATTTTTTGTGTCTGTTGAATGCATCAATAATCCTTCGCTGAAAGGAAAGCCATTGATCGTGGGCGGAAGCAGGGAAAGGGGAGTGGTAGCAGCCTGCAGTTATGAGACCCGTAAATATGGCGTTCATTCTGCAATGCCAATGGCTACAGCCATGCGATTGTGCCCCCAGGCCACAGTAGTAAAGGGAACCAGGGGTGAATACAGCAGGTATTCCAGGTGGGTTACAGAAATTATTGCGGCAAAAGCGCCACTGTTTGAAAAAGCATCTATTGATGAATTCTATCTTGATCTTACCGGCATGGACAGGTATTTCAATCCCTGGCAATGGACCATTGATTTAAGACAGGAAATTATTGATAAAACCGGATTACCCATTTCCTTTGCGCTGGCAGCCAACAAAATGATCGCTAAAATTGCCACCAATGAGGCCAAGCCCAATGGTTATATGCAAGTGCCTCCCGATATGGGGAAAGCGTTTTTATCTCCTTTGCCTGTTAATACTATACCCGGTATAGGTACACAAACTTACCGGCATTTGCTGTTAATGGGCATGCAAACCATAGGCGATGTTGCCTTCCGGAAACCCGCCGACCTGGAATTTTTTTTAGGCAATTATGGGTTGGAGCTCTGGAACAAAGCCAATGGCATTCATCATGGGGACGTGATCCCTTATCATGAAGCAAAGTCTGTTTCTACCGAAAATACTTTTGAAACAAGCAGCACCGATATGGATTTTATTATAAGTGAACTGGTACGGATGACGGAGCGCGTATCCTATGAATTGCGGCAGGATGATAAAATGGCCGGTTGTATTGCTGTAAAGATCAGGTACCCCGATTTTGAGACCACATCACGCCAAACGGTGATTGCGTATACCTGCTATGATGACGAGCTTATTCCGGCAGCCAAAGCCCTTTTTTATAAGCTTTACCGCAAGGGGCATCCTGTACGTTTACTGGGTGTTCGGTTGAGTGAGCTGACCGGTGAAGCCAGGCAAACCAATCTTTTTGAAGACGCTGAAAAGAAGACGGGGTTGTATGAAGCCATAGACGCTGTTAAAGGCAGATTTGGAAAAAAAGCCATATCGCGGGCACGAACTGTTTAATATTTTTTAACCAATAGTCCACTAAGTTGGTAGGAAAACAATTATATTTGCAATCCTTTTTATAACCTTTAAATGATCTACTATGAGTTTGCGTTTAGGTGATATTGCACCAAATTTTACCGCCGAAACAACTGCGGGCAAAATTGATTTTTATGAATTTCTTGGCGATGGCTGGGGCGTTTTATTTTCTCATCCTGCCGATTTCACACCGGTTTGCACCACTGAATTGGGCAAAACGGCCTTGTTACAGGATGAATTTGCAAAGCGTAACACAAAAGTACTGGCTGTGAGCGTTGATCCGCTGGACAAGCATATCGGGTGGGTAAAAGACATCAATGAAACACAGAATGCAGATGTTAAATTCCCGATTATCGCTGATCCCGAGAGGAAAGTTGCTACGGCATATGGAATGATCCATCCCAATGCATCTGAAAACTTTACCGTACGTTCTTTATTTGTAATAGGACCCGATAAAAAAGTGAAACTTACAATCACTTATCCCGCTTCAACCGGGCGGAATTTTCATGAAGTATTACGCGTAATTGATTCCCTGCAATTGACCAGCGACTTTAGTGTATCTACCCCGGCAGACTGGAAACCAACCGAAGATGTGATTATTTCGCCGGCTATCTCAAATGAGGATGCCGAAAAGAAATTCCCTAAAGGCGTAAAAATTGTGAAACCCTATTTGCGTTACACGCCTCAGCCTAATCTGTAAACGGAACGCAAGGTTTATTTTAACCGCATTTTTTGAAGCACAGAAGCTCCGGACACGGTTGCAGTGTATTATACCGTGTTTTCCTGCTTCTGCGCTTTTTTATTGTACCCAATAACCAACGACTTTGTAACGACCGGCAATTATTAGGGTTGGCAAGCACACAGCGGATAGCCGTTTGTTGGATGCCAGGTGATTTTGTTTGTGATTACAAAAAAAATAAGCATGTTTTTTAGTAATATAAATTTTATTGCCTAATTTTCTGAATCAATAAATCACTTCTTCAAACACAATAAATTCCAACAATCATGGCTAAAGCAAAGAAAAAAAGTGCTTCAAAGAAAGTTGCACCTAAAAAGAAGGCCCCTGCAAAAAAAGCAGTAAAAAAAGCGGTAAAGAAAGCTGCCCCCAAAAAGAAAGCACCTGCTAAAAAGGCTGTAAAAAAAGCTGCACCTAAAAAGAAGGCTCCTGCAAAAAAAGCGGCAAAGAAAGCTGCCCCCAAAAAGAAAGCACCTGCTAAAAAAGCCGTAAAAAAAGCTGCGCCTAAGAAGAAAGCGCCTGCAAAAAAGGCGGCAAAAAAAGCTGCTCCCAAGAAAAAAGCACCTGCTAAAAAGCCGGTGGTTGCTCCCATTACTGAACCTGTAACTCCTCCGCCATCTACTGCAGAAGTTCCTTCATCTCCTTCCGAAGATAATGGGGGATTGTTCAGTCTGTAATCTCCCGGGTAAAAATTAAAGCAACGTCTGTATAGCGCAGCTAAAACGGTTGCGCTTTTTTATTTTATATACTCTTTCATTTCCTGTTGATATTGTGCTGCAATTGCTTTTGCTTCCAATGCAAAGTCTTC
This sequence comes from Agriterribacter sp., assembly GCF_035444585.1. Taxonomy (GTDB): domain Bacteria; phylum Bacteroidota; class Bacteroidia; order Chitinophagales; family Chitinophagaceae; genus Agriterribacter. Next base: position 26,128 of record NZ_DAOMOZ010000033.1, on the reverse strand, counting down.
CTTTTCGCCTGCAAAAATAATTGCGCGTGAAACATTTATGAGAATGCCGTAGTCTTTATTCATCGCTTTTTCAGAAATTCCTTTCAGGCTGCCTCCCTGGAAACCTACGCCGGGAACAAGAAAAAAGTGATCGGGGAGGATATTGCGGATATTGATGAACTCTTCCGGCCGGGTGGCGCCTACAACAAACATGAGATTCTCTGTTGATCCCCATCCGGCCACTGTTTTCAATACTTTTTCGTACAATCTTTCTTTCCCGGTTTGTTGTAGCTCAAAATCTTTTGCTCCCGGGTTGGAAGTAAGCCCAAGTACGATGGTCCATTTGTTTGTATACTCAAGGAAAGGTCTTACGCTGTCTTCTCCCATATATGGGGCAACGGTAATGGCGTCGAAGTTTAAAGTTTCGAAAAATGCCTTTGCATAATGCGATGATGTGTTACCGATATCCCCGCGTTTGGCATCTGCTATGGTAAAATGAGTTGAGGGGATATAGTTTACTGTTTTTTCCATTGCTTCCCAACCCTTTGTGCCCTGGCTTTCATAAAAGGCGGTATTTATTTTATAGCTTGCGCAATGATCTTTTGTTGCGTCAATAATTTGTTTATTGAACTCAAAAACAGGGTCGGTATATGATAGCAGATGTTTTGGGATTTTATTGATATCTGTGTCTAATCCTACACATAAATAAGATGATTGGGCTTTGATATGTTCTGCAAGTTGTTTTCTGGTCATATTACGAAGATAATAAGGAAAGAAGAAACCTGAAGAAGGACTCGCTGCTGCTTTACCCCAATTTGTTCTGCCTTTTTTTTCCTACATAATCCTGGAGCACTGATACATATTCTTCAAAAGCTTGTATACCCTTTGTCGTAATTTTACATAAAGTTTGCGGGTAATTGTCTTTAAACCGTTTAATCACTTCAATATATCCGGCCTCTTTTAGTTTTTGAATTTGTACGCTCAAATTGCCTGCGGTGGCCCTTGTTTTTTCTTTTAAAAATGTGAATTCAGCTTCTTTTACGCCTATCAGGAGTGAAATCACTGCCAGCCTTATTTGTGAATGTAATATTGGGTCCAGGTCTTTAAACATGCTCATCTTTTCGTTGAAGTAAATATTTGCGCCGTAACATTAATCCCGGTACCAGCCAGCATGCTATTGCAGCAAATGCGGTTAAAAGCATGTCGTAAGTAAATCCTGTCAACAGCGATACAATGAATAAGCTGTAACATACTACGGCTCCCACTATTAGGGGACGATATTTGGTAATGAGGCCGGTTGTCAGGGTAGGAAAGGCATATATGACCATCATAACAGAAGAGAAACTGGGTACAAATAATTTAAATGGTTTTAATTCTCCCGTCTCTGTATTTTTTGAAAAAAGCTCCAGCCCGTCCTGGGCTAATAGTCCCGGAGATGTAAAATACGTGACGTTTGCGTATACTAACATTGCCGCAATAGATATAACGTATACCATCCAAACGATATCAATGGCGGTATCCTGGTGAGTTTTCACCACGCGTTTTCTCCTTTCGGCAATGCCAATCCATACCTGTGGAACTACAGCTGCAAAAGTAAGATACCAAATGTTGAAGCCAATTGAAAACTCCCAAAAAGACTGTGCGAAGCTCAACAGCCCACAAATGCCAATCACAATCCCCCATAAAATTGTACTGGCGCCGCTCTCGTGAAAATGCGCCTTGGCCTTGCCGATCATTTCAGCAATCAATTGGAGACTTTCCTGTTCTGATAGTTGTTTTTCCTGCATAAGTTGTTCTGGTATTGATTAATAATGGGTTTCTGCTACAGGCTTCCTGTTAATTGCACTGTGCAAGCAGGTCTTCTGTTTGCTTTTTGCCCCAATGCGGGTGAAGAGGTTTTACCTTTTCTGTCTCATACAGTTCCAAAGCCTTTTCAAGCATCGGTTTTGCTTTGCTTTTGCCGCCGCCAAACTGCTCGGGTGTATTAAATATACCTGCCGCCTGCAGGTAATGTAACCTGGGGTTATTGGGATCAAGTTCCAGTCCTTTTTTTAACGCTGCTTCTGCTTCCTGCCCATAGGTCATCCAGCGGGTTTGAGGATCAACCAGCATTTGCTGGGTAGCCGCCATATTGCGTACAGCGCAGAGTTCAGCATTGTTCTCGATGGCTTCTGCTTTGCTGCACAAGTCCTTTATTTTTGCGGCATTGGTATCCTTATCCATTTTGCTGTCCATCCATCCGCTTGTGGTTAAACACAGTGCCGCATAATAGTAAGGAAGCCATTGCGTTTTTTCCGCATCGCCAATGCGTTGAAAAGCATTTGACAGTTCTGCAAAGCCGGCTACGTCTTTTGTGCTTTCCATTTGCGATAGTTTTGCTTCCATCGCCTTTACATATTTTTCATTTTGGCCAAACAGCGAAGTTGCTGTAAAAATTATTAAAGCAAAGCAAACGATTTGTTTCATTTTGTTCATTTTTTTTCCTTCCCCTCAAAGGGTATGTTTATAATAAATACAGGCCCCACAGGGAATGGGGCCTGAACTATAAGTTACTATTGATCGCATCCTCCGTTCTGTCTACTCCCAGGCTTATAAAAGCGCCTATAAATACAAACGTTCTGGAAGGAGGTAATATAGCCGACTTCCGGTAACCGTTGTACGAATAATTATACCCATATACTTGGTCAATACCAAAAATATTGTTAACCGATAATACCAGTACGGTAAACCTGCGGCTCTCTTTATTAAACAGGTTTGGCAAATAGTTAGCGCTGAAACTTATATTGTGATAGTCTTTCGTTTTGCCGAGGTCGGAAAATGTATATTTACTGCCATCGTATATAATATTATAATAAGGCCGGCCGCTTGCATAGGTATACGACATGTTGAAGCCGGTTTTCCAACTGGTAACAAATTTTTTCATAACCAGGGAAGCGGTATGCTTTGCCGCAAAGTTTGGCTGTATGGCATAAGGAAAATTAACGAAATCTCTTTTTGTATCGAGGTAAGAATAGGATATCCAGTAGTCAAAATCCTTAAAGGTCTTTTTATCACGCCAGAAAAATTCAATGCCTTTTGCGTCACCAAAGCCATTGTTGTTTATTGCAACCTGCTGGTTAGGATTGATCATATCGGTTTTTATAAGATCATTATATTTTTTGTAGAATATTTCTGTCCTGAAAGTAATCTTGTCTGTTACACTCTGATACTGGGCAATATAATGTGTTGCTTTTGAAAAAGTAAGGATAGCGGGGGAGGGGATGTATTTTCTTTCGGGGTTTTGATAGAAAATTCCGTATGCCATGGAAGCCTGGCTGTGCCTGCCGGTTTTATAGGCCAGGGAAACCCTCGGTGCAATATTGTTTTTGTTTATCAGCGAAGCATGTTCAAACCGGGTGCCCAGTTTGGCTGCCAGATCATTGGTAAGATATATGTCTGTTTCAGCAAACAATGCTGTTGTATGATCAACGATACTATTCGAAAAAATTGAACCTGAATATAAAGTGTAATCTGTTTTATCGTTGTTGTAATTGTATTCGGTGCCAAATCTGAATACCGAGATTCCCCTGAGCCGTTTATCGAACACCAGCTTTGCATTAAAATAATTGCCCCGCGCGGAAACATCGAAGTTTTTAAATTCAAGGCGGTCTACAACAACATCTTTATTGTATGCATCCTGTAATTTTCCCGTGATATCGTCTTTATTGTTGCTGTAAGAGATACCGCCATTCAGCTTCCAGCCACTGCCTAAATTTTCCCTGTAGGCCATATTGTGATACATGTTGAAGTTGCGGATACTGAAAACATCTTTGTAACCCATTGTATCCAAACTCGGGTTGCGGATCCCCACCTGGTTTGCGCTGAAATAGCCATAGTATTTGAGCATGCCTGTTTCCGATGTTTTAATGCGAAAGTTTACATCGGCTGTATGTGCATCGGGTACTTTAAAATAATCAGGGCGTTGTTTGATGGACTTAAAAGCCAGCCAGAGGTTTGCATAACTATAACTGGCACCCCAGGAAGATTTTTTATTCTTTGCAAGATGCTGATAACCTCCGTTAATGCTTAATGGCGATATGCCAAAATCGCCCGAACTTTGCTCCGGCAAATCTATTGATTCGAGTATAAGTGCCGATGAAAGCGCTTGTCCGTACAAGGCAGAGTAGCCGCCGGTACTAAAAACAGTGCCTTTAAACAAAAATGGAGAAAATCGTCCACGCTGAGAAATGCCTGGCACGCTGCTGTAGAAAAAATTATTCACCAGGGTGCCGTCAATAAATATTTTGGTTTCGGTTGCCGTTCCTCCTCTTACAAACAATCCTTCGCTTTCGCCCACCTGCTGCGCTCCCGGTAATGTTTTTAATGCTGCTGTAACATCGGCATTGGCGCCTGCCGTGGTAGCTACATCTATGGAGTTGAGCACCGTTACTCTTTTTTTGTCGCCGGCCTCAAAACTGCCGGCAGTAATTACTACCGCTTTTAATTCGCTTACTTCTTCTCTTAATTCAGCATTTGCGGTAACTGCCGGTGCCGAAATGTCTATGGATTGCTCTGCAGACCGGTATCCAACCGCGCTTATGGTTAACAGTAATTTTCCTTTTTCGGTAGTTGTAAAGGAAAAGTTTCCCGATGAGTCGGAGGTGGCGCCATCATAGGTATCTTTTAAGGTGATGCTGGCGCCCGCAATAGGCCTGTCTTTGTTGTCCTTTATTTTACCTGAAATTACAGATTGTCCAAATGATGCTGATGACAAACAAAGCAGCAGCCAGATAGAAAACGCCGGAACCTTCACAATTGCAGATTTATTATAAATATAAAGTAGTTTATATTATAAACAAAATTTTTTAAAAAAATCCTCCTTTTTTACAGGAGGATATATAAATAGTGATTCGATTCATCGTCTTATAACGATCCGCTCTCTTTCCCATCTGTCACCGGTGTGGATGAAGATGGTATATACCCCTTCACTCAGGCGGCTTAGCTGGTTAAGGGTGATACTGTTTTGACCCGACTCAACTGATCTTTGTTCGCGTAAGACTATTTTCCCTGTCATATCCAGTATCTGAAGTTCTATTGTTCCGCGCAGTGCGGAATAGAAGCTGACATTTACAGAGGATGAGGCAGGATTGGGACTGATTTTTAATTTCCCGTTGTTTTGCGAAGAGATCCTTACGGTAAGAATATTGCTGTACTTGCTTACACCATCCTTGCTTACCACCTTAATGCGGTAGTATATGATATTGCCGTTAACATCGGGGTCAGCATCCTGGTAAGTAAAGCGTGCGGCTGTGTTTTGCGGAACGGAACTTGTTACCGTTCCTATCTTGTTAAAGTCATTCCCGTTTTCTGAGCGTTCTACTTCAAAATGACTGATCTGTTCCGATGTAATGATCCTCCAGTCCAGGTCAATTGCACGGGCGCGTTGTACTGCGCTGAATTGAAGGAAATCAACGGGCAGGATAACACATGGTATAAGGTTAATGGTTACCTGGGCACAGGCGGTAATATTACAATCTCCCTCCGCTCTTACATAATAGGTTGTTGTTTCTGTAGGCAGTACCGAGATCATATTGCCTGTACCGATAAGTGTATCGCCGCAACTGTTCCTGTACCATCTCCACACAGCATTGGTACCGAGGGAGCCGCCCTGTACGGTAAGGTTTACGGCATTGCCGGGGCAGGTAGTTTGAGCCGGTGACGCGTCAATGCCTGTTGGTGCGGTAGAAGATATTTTAGCTGCAAGCTGAAAGCTGTTAGATGTATAGCGGCAAGTGGCATTGTTAATATTACCTGCCGCTGCTACTATTACACGGTAGTACTTGCCGATATCCGAAGGCTGCAAAGGATCGATGGTATAGTCCTCGCTGTTTGCACCTGGGATATTTGTCCATGTAGAATTATTGGTACTTACCTGCCACTGGTATTCCAATGGTCCGGAAATCACGGTTGGGTCGCTCAGTGCTGCGCTGAATGTGGTTATGCCATTTGTGCAACCGGCGGTATTGTTAACCGATACGGTAGGTGTGGGATCACACAATCCGAACTGTATATCGTCAATGGCCAGGTCGTTACCGCAGCCGCCCGGAGCGCTATTGGTTATTTCAATGATGATCTGGGTAACCGGGTTGCCGTTTACGAGTGCCGGCATCACGAATTTCATGCCATACTGGGTCCAGTTACTACTTGTTATTTCGGGCGTTGTAAGGTTGGTAATAATAAGCCCGGAGGCTGCATCCTTTACGGTGAATGTGAGTTTGGGGTTTACTATACCGCCAAAACCATCGCAAAAAGTCTCATAGGTTGAATTAGGAATGTTGGATACAAAGGCAAATAAGGAATACTTGAGGTTGCCACAGGATATGTTTATTCTATCCGTGTAAATTTTATTGGAATTTACATCGGCGTTTATCACCATCATTTTCCCGTTTGTGTTGCCGGTATGATCGGTGCGGCTGATCCAGCGCGTTGTATTGCCGGTGCTTGCGTTACGGGTAAGGGCATATTGCTCAACAGCCAAAGGCTGGGATGTGCTGCCTGTGTAATCTGTAGCTGCCGTGCCGGCCGTACCTGTTGCTGCAGGTATAGCTGTAGTCATGGTGGTGCCGGTTCCGAATTCCTGTTTATATATGATTTTATTTAAAGCTTCGCAGGGTGGCATTTCAGCCGTAGTTAAAATAACAAACGGGGTGGGTTGGTTTTCGCCGGGATCGTTAGGTTTAGCATTGTTGTTCAGATCGGGATTGTCGCCGTTTGTGGAAATGTCCAATACTGCTCTATTGCCATATCCGTTCCCGGTTACTTTGGCATTATTGTTATAAACCTTACCAATGATAATACCGCTTACGCGGAACGAGACTCTTATAGTAAAATGATTTTGGGATACAGGGTAATTGCGCAGCACCTGGCCGGGTGCCAGTAATTGCGACTGATTAAAGCCATTATATGCAGGATTAAGTGTTACTCCCGCGGGATTATCAATAAGAGTAGCGGTAACATTGGTTGGGTTGTTTGCACCAGTGAACGGAGTTGCGATTCCATTACCTCTTAGTAATTCAATGACCTGCACATTGGATATATCCCATCCTCCATAATTTTTAACAAAAATATCATAGCTCAGATCGTACTGACCTGGCACACCCGTTGGGGTTGCCGATGACAACTTTTTTGCGACTCCTATTCCGGAAATGATTTCGGTCATATCGTTACTCTGATAACAAGGCGCCTGTGTAATAGCTGTTTTTGCGCCGGTAAGCATATCTAAATCCCAGTATTTATTATTGGCATCTGCGGCAATTAATCTTCCTTCTGAATAAGAAAGTCCATATATATGGGCGCCACTTAAAGTAGCGATAGGTGTAGCTACCAGGGGAGTGGCGGTACCATAATCCTGGTAATTCACTGCGAAATATTTTTTATCCCACACCATAAGCATCTTTCCATCCGGCGTGAGCGTTATATCTCCGTTCTGAATGGTGATATTGAGCCCTGCAGGACGTGTAATAGGTACCTCAGGCCCAAAGGTTCCCGTTGAAAAATCTACAGTTCTTAATGCAATATTATAAGAAGGAGATGAAGAACCCGTAAATATAAGCTGGTAACATAAACCGTTAGGATCAAATGCGAACCCCAGGATAACAGCAGAATAAGTATCATATTTTGCTGTTAGAGGAGGGCACACATCCCCGGGTGTCCAGCGCCATACATGTGTTTTTCCACCGGTATATCTGTAATAATACAACATATGGTCGGCCGGGTTATAGGAAATGCCTGCAGCAGAGATGCTGAACCCCGGGCTGGCCAGGTTGGGTTTGCAATCCTGGACATAGCTTAATGTTTTATTAATGCCGTCGTATTTGAAAACATGTGCTGAATGAGTGCTGCTGTTACCTCCACAGGGTCTTCCAACACTTACAGGATATGAATGTGTGGCTGAGTCTGCAGGCGGCTGGGCATAACCTCTTACATAAACCAAAACCATAATGGTCATCAAACCAGTTTGCCACCATATTTTTCCAAAAGGGTAGAAATGTTTCATATTGCCAGGGTTTATGGCTTTCAAAAGGTCGGATTTTCTGAAAATGTGTTTTCCGCAATAAAGCTACTACGTGTATTCCCTTATATTTTTACTATTCGATGTGTATGCGCTTTCTTTCGATTAAAATTCCGGGCAATTATCATACATCAACAGAAATAAGTGAATACTCTTAATTCTGCTATACTATAACGTTGCGGGGTTAATGAAAGTATATTACCTGTTATTGTGCAATCGCAGATAATAAAATGCAAACAGCCCCCGGTTCAAAATCCGTGGGGCTGTTTATCCGGGGGTGAAGTTATTTTACTTATATCTTGACATAAGTGCCTGCGCTACCTCGGTCATTTTCTTAACGCCTTCGTCGGGGAGATTTCCTCTTTTGAATTCATTGAGCACTTCAGGTAATTTGTTTTCCATCTCTATAAGAAACAGCTCTTCGAACTCTTTTACTTTATTTACAGGTATATCTCTCAGTAACCCCTGTGTACCCAGGTAAATAATGGCTACCTGCTTTTCAACAGAGAAAGGCGAATACTGCGCCTGCTTAAGGATTTCCACGTTGCGTGCGCCTTTATCAAGCACCAGTTTGGTAGCTGCATCCAGGTCGCCGCCGAATTTTGAAAATGCCTCCATTTCGCGGTACAAAGCCTGGTCAAGCTTAAGGGTTCCTGCCACTTTTTTCATGGATTTGATCTGGGCATTACCGCCCACACGGCTTACGGAAATACCCACGTTGATAGCCGGGCGGATACCCGCATTAAAGAGATTTGATTCCAGGAATATCTGTCCGTCGGTGATAGAAATAACATTGGTGGGTATATATGCCGATACATCGCCTGCCTGTGTTTCAATAATGGGGAGTGCCGTTAACGATCCGCCACCTTTTATGAGGTGTTTGATGCTGTCGGGCACGTCATTCATGTTTTTGGCTACCGCGTCATCGCTGATCACTTTTGCAGCGCGTTCAAGCAGGCGGCTATGAAGGTAAAACACATCGCCCGGGTAGGCTTCACGGCCGGGGGGGCGGCGCAACAACAGGGATACCTCACGGTAAGCTACTGCCTGTTTACTCAGATCATCATATACGATCAGCGCCGGCCGGCCGGTATCACGAAAATATTCGCCAATGGCTGCGCCTGCATATGGTGCAAAGAACTGCTGCGGGGCGGGGTCGGAAGCGGATGCCGCAACAATTACCGTATATTCCATAGCGCCATTGTCTTCCAGTGTTTTCATTACGTTGGCTATAGTGGATGCTTTTTGTCCGCACGCCACATATATGCAATATACCGGCTTGCCTGCCTGGTAAAATTCTCTTTGATTGATAATGGTGTCAACAGCGATAGCCGTTTTACCGGTTTGGCGGTCGCCAATGATCAGTTCACGCTGGCCACGACCGATGGGGATCATGGCGTCAATGGCTTTAATGCCTGTTTGCAGGGGTTCCTTTACCGGCTCCCTGTAAATTACTCCGGGCGCTTTGCGTTCCAGCGGCATTTCAAACAATTCACCCGTAACAGGTCCTTTGCCATCTATGGGCTCTCCCAGTACATTAATTACACGTCCAACCAATCCTTCACCCACTTTTAAAGAGGCTATACTTCCGGTTCTTTTTACTTTATGTCCTTCTTTAATTTCCGATGATTCACCCATCAATACCACACCCACATTATCTTCTTCAAGGTTCAAAGCCACGGCTTTAACGCCATTGTCGAATTCAACCAGTTCACCGGCACGTACATTGTTTAAACCATAAATACGTGCAATACCGTCTCCCACCTGTAATACCGTACCTACTTCTTCCAGGTCGGCGCCTGCATTAAAATTGCTTAACTGCTGACGCAGTATCGCACTTATTTCATCGGGCTTAATTTCTGCCATATCTTTTGGTTTATATTGTTGTTAATCAATTTTTTTATTTAAATCTGCTTTACCGCTCAGGATCGTTTACCTGATGTTTTTTACATATATGTTACTACGGAACTGCTTTTGGATATCTTTTAAATCTCTGAGGATGCTGGCGTCTACCAATTTGTTATCGAACTCAAGCACAAAACCTCCTATGAGCTCTTCTTTTACCACGGTTTCCAGTTCTATTTCAGGAAGCGCCGCATCCGTTTTTACTTTTTGCTCAATGGCTTTCTTTAATGCTTCACTTACGGGTTCTGCGGTGGCTAATTTTACTTTGTGAATACCTTTTGCTGCATTGTACAGGTCAATGAATGCATTTACGATTTCAGGCAAAATGCTTTCTCTTCCTTTTTGTATCAATAATTTATTGAATGCGGTAGTGAGTCTCCCTACTTTATCCCTGGTAATGGCATCAACAATACTGTTTTTCTTATCTGCATTGATCACGGGGCTGCGCATAAGCGTTACAAACTCCCGGCTTTGCCTGCAAACAGACCGTAAAAAAATCATGTCAGCATATACCGCTTCCAACTGATTTTGCTCCATAGCTAAATCGATCAGGCTCTTGGCATATCTTCCGGCTAAACGTGGTTGAAGCATCTTTCTAATTTGAAAATTTGAAAATTTGAAAATCTGGTAATTTATTCACCGGCTTTCTATTTTCAAAACCTAATTCAGTTTTATCTCGTCGGTCAATTGTTTGATATAATTTTCCTGTTCCGGCTTATTCGACAATTCGCGGCGCAATATTTTCTCTGAAACCTCCACAACCATATTTCCTACCTGGTTTTTCAGATCAATTAAAGCGGCCATTTTCTGATTGTCAATAGCTTGCTGCGTATCAGCCATAATTTTGGCGGCAGCTTCTTTGGCCTGCTCCCTGGCCTCGTTGATCATTTTGTCTTTTATTTCTTTGGCTTCCTTTAATATCTGTGCTCTTTCTTCACGGGCCTGTACCAGTAATATTTCATTCTCGCTTTTTAACTGGGCCATTTCTGCTCTTACTTTTTCGGCGGTAGCTAAAGAGTCATTGATCCCCTGCTCTCTTTCACTGATGGCTTTCATGATGGGTCTCCATCCAAATTTGCCCAATACAAACAGCAGGATCAGGAATGCCAGCGTTGACCAGATCATTAATCCGGGATCGGGAAGCACCAGTGGGTTTATTTCTAATAACATAAGTAATGTGCTTTATGCTTGATAAATTTTTACAATAAAGGTACAGACCTCTTTGCCCTGTGCTAAAGGTCTGTACAGATAAAATTGGTTTAACCATTGCCGAGCAGCGCAACTACCACTGCAAACAACGACACAGATTCTACCAGCGCAGCAGCGATGATCATGTTGGTACGGATCTCATTGGCGGCTTCCGGTTGGCGGGCAATGCCCTCAACGGCGCCCTTACCGATCTGTCCGATACCGATACCTGCACCTATGGCTGCTAAACCTGCCCCTATTGCGGCAACACTTCCTACTACCATTTTTTAATATTTAAAAGTGAATAAAAAACAATTATAAAACCAGGTCCTGCTGATGGTGCTCTTCAATTGCCATTCCTATATACAATGCCGACAGCATCGCAAAAATAAAAGCCTGAATAAAGCCAACCAGCAGTTCAATAAGGCCAATAAAAACCGTAAAAGGAACAACTACCACAGAAGCCGACACCGCCTTAAAGATAAAAATGAGGGAAACCAGGCTCAGCACCAGTATATGGCCCGCTGTAATGTTGGCGAACAACCGGATAGTGAGTGAAATGGATTTTATGAAAACCCCCAGCACTTCAATAGGCATTAAAAATATTTTCAATGGTGTGGGAAGTCCCGGCATCCAGAAAATATGTCTCCAGTAATCTTTTTTCCCGTTCACGTTTGTAATAACAAAAGTGAACAGGGAAAGTACAAAAGTAAAAGCAATGTTCCCGCTCAGGTTGGCGCCTCCCGGAAAAAAAGGAACCAGCCCCAGTATATTATTGATCCATATAAAAAAGAATATGTTGAGCAGGAATGGCATGAACCGTTGCGTATGATGGCCAAGGCAGGGCCTGGCAACTTCATCTCTTATGAATATAATAACGGGTTCAATAAACGACTGGAATCCTTTCGGAGCGGATGTAACCCCGCTTTTTTTATATGCTCTTGCCACACCTGTGAACAGAACGATCAGCAGAGCAACAGAAATGAGCATAGAGGCTACGTTCTTGGTAATGGAAATGTCAAAAATCTTTTTGGAAGCTTCTGCATTTACACTGCCGTCTGCATTCATTATTTTGATCTTTCCTTCAACAAGTTTATAAGGATAGTTGCCATTGTATACTACCGGCTGATGATGCTCGTCTGACAATTTAGAAGAAGAAAATACCTCAAAGCCTTTATCTGTTTTTAAAATAACCGGCAGCGGTATGGAAGTGTGCCCCCATAAATGCCAGCTGTGATGATCGCGTATATGGTCTATAATGGTACCGGCAACATCAAGATCTTCCTCTTTTTCCTGACCCGGATTATGGGGCTGTTCTGTAACGCCGTTTCCGGCAATACTCTGTGAAAAAGATGTATTACAATAAAAGATAATACCTATACTGAAAACCGCTACCAATAAGGACTTTAGGCATTTTAAGAGCATGGTCACCTGAAATTTGCCGCAAAGATAGGAGTTGGGGAGGAGAAATTTAAGATTTGAAATTATAAGATTTGAAATTTATTTGGCTTTCGTTTTTGCTTTCGGCAGCTTTTGCCCGTACCGGCTTTTACCGGATAAAAGTCGTCTTTCGCCGGTAATACGTATGGTATTAGCCTATATAGGCTTGTAATAACATGCAGTGCGCTGTAGTTTTGTGGTAAAATAATATGATATGCGAAGCAGAAGAAGACATCATTGGGGAAACAGAAGACACTGTAATGAAAACAGAACAGGTACAGTTCTGGCAGGATTGTTTTTGCTATTGGTAGGTATTGCTGCCATCCTGCGCCAAACCATGTATGATTTTCCTTCATGGGTGCTTAGCTGGCCCATGATTTTAATAGCGGTTGGCATATTTATAGGCTTAAAACATGGTTTTCGCGGACCGGGCTGGATCATTTTAATTGGATTGGGTTGTATTTTCCTCGCCGATAAAGTTGTTCCGGGAGCCAACCTAAAACCTTTCATATGGCCGTTTGTTATTATTTCTATAGGACTGTTCATGATCTTTGGTGCCGGTTCCAGAAAGAAGTGGATGCGGGAAAGATGGGGATGGGAAGGAAATGATTTTGCGAAAGACCCCAATTTGCCCGAAGCCGAAGCTGACGCCGGGAATACTTCGTATAACATAAAAGATGAAGACGATTTTATAGATAGCACCGCCATACTGGGCAGCTCAAAAAAAGTGATCCTTTCCAAAAATTTTAAAGGGGGTGATATTACCAATTTTATGGGAGGTGCGGAGATCAACTGTTCCCAGGCCGAAATAACAGGCAGGGTTAAACTGGATATTACACAGGTCTTCGGGGGCACCAAGCTTATTGTACCCGCACACTGGACCATTAAATCAACCGTTACTTCCATTTTCGGCGGCTTTGAAGACAAAAGGGCCCCTTCCGGAATCAATACCGATCCAGATAAAGTACTTGTCCTTGATGGCACCACTATTTTTGGTGGGATAGAAATCAAAAGCTATTAACTGCAAAATTGAAATTTATGAACTGGTTTCTCGCAAAAATTGTATACCGTATTATTTGTGGTGAAGGAGATCATACAGCACAGTTTGATGAACAACTGAGATTGATCGTAGCATCCAATGATGAAGAAGCGTTTAAAAAAGCTTCCGCTATCGGAAAGCAGGAAGAAGACTGTTTTTATAATCAATCGGAAAAACTGGTGCAATGGAAATTTATCAATGTGGCTGAGTTACACAAAATAGCCGGGTTAATTGATGGGGCAGAATTGTATAGCAGGATTGAGGAAAAAGAAAACGGCGATTTGTATGCCGAGCTCGTCCATAAACGAGCCGCAAATTTACAATTGAACAGCTCCCGGCATTTTTTGCAGCCCTTATAAATCAGTGTTGTGCCAGCATCAGTATTGTCCATAACCAGGTATAAATTTTATTTTGCGGTATTCTGGATCATTTGGTCTGCCATACATGCGTGGGTATTGCAGGAATGGGGCTATGGTTTTGAGGCGTCGTGGCTTGATAGTGCCGTTTGCAATATACTCCTTGCCGGGATGTCGCTGCTTATCATAACCAGCCTCAGGTTTTACCTGCCGCGTAAAGAATCGTTTACCTATCTTTTTCTGATGTGTATCGGTTTTGCCCTGTTATGGCTGGGTTGTACAAAAGTGGTGCTGTCTTATGTTGCCGACCCGTTTACTGTGAGCACTTTTAGCGAGTCTGTGCCCATACGGCTTGCTATTGCAATGCTTGTTTCGGGATGTGTTACATTGATCAGTGTACTATGGTATACGCTCGAAGAACAAAAAGAACAGGAAAGGAGAAAAAATGAATCGGAGAAAATTGCCAGGGATGCGGAATTGTATAAGCTGCGCCAGCAGTTACAGCCTCACTTTCTTTTTAACAGCTTAAATTCCATCAGCGCTCTTGTGATCAGTAAGCCGGCCGAAGCGAGGAAAATGATCCAGCAGCTATCAGACTATTTGAGGAGCACCCTTAAAAAAGAAGAGCACATGTGGATAATACTTTCCGAGGAGCTTCAATACCTTGAACTGTATCTGGATATAGAAAAAGTAAGGTTTGGGCACCGGCTGGCAACCGACATCAGGAGCGGGGCTTCCGCATTATCTGCGCAATTGCCGGCTATGCTGCTTCAACCCATTGTTGAAAATGCCATTAAGTTTGGATTATACGATACCGTAGATGATATTACCATAAGCATAGATTGCGCTATGGAAAATCAAATGCTTGCAGTAACCGTAAAAAATCCTTTTGATCCCGAAATTTCGCAGCCCGGAAAGGGAACCGGCTTCGGGTTGCGTTCTGTACAGAGAAGATTATCACTCCTGTTCGCCAGGAATGACCTTCTCAATACTTCTACAACGGGAAATATTTTTATTACACAAATAAAAATCCCCCAGCAATGATCAAAGTGCTCATAATAGATGATGAACCATTGGCAAGAAGCATAGTAAAAGAATACCTGCATGACTATGCGCAGATTGAAGTGCTGGAAGAATGCCGCGATGGATTTGAGGGAGTGAAGGCGGTTATGCAGCACCAGCCCGATCTTATTTTCCTGGATATACAAATGCCGAAGATCAATGGATTTGAAATGCTGGAACTGATTGAAAGGCCGCCGGCTGTTATTTTTACAACTGCTTTTGATGAATATGCTATCCGTGCATTTGAAGCGCATGCAGCAGATTACCTGCTGAAGCCTTACAGTAAGGAGCGGTTCGATAAGGCGCTTCAGAAATGGTTGTCGCAGCAAACCGGCAGCACGGGTGCCGTATTTTCGCCTGCATTGCTGGAAACCGCCGCCCGAACGCCACTTCAGCAAAACCGTGTAGTGGTAAAGAGCAATGGCAAGATAAAAATTATACCCGTACACGATATACAATACTTTGAAGCTGCAGACGATTATGTAAAAATACATACAGCATCGGGCACGCACCTGAAAAATAAAACCATGCAATATTTTGAACAGTTGCTGGATGCCCGCCAGTTTGTGCGTACCCATCGTTCTTACATTGTTAACATACAACAGGTTACCCGGCTCGATCCCTACGAAAAAGAAAACTATGTTGCCGTATTGCATTCCGGACTGAAGGTGCCGGTAAGCAAAACAGGATACCTGAAACTGAAAATGGTGCTGGGATTGTAAAATATTTAAATGATTCAAAATGAAAGAAAGTATTCAACAAATCAATTTAACCAAACATACTCCCGTTGATATCAGGTTGTGGAGCGGCTCTTTTGAATTGTACACACATCCGGAACTTAGTGTTAAAATTGATGCCGGTGCCATCAGCAATATGGATATTGTTCCTGAACTGATGCTTAAAGACGGGCGTGTAACAATATCAAATCAGTTGTTCCCGGCAATATTGGCCAAAAGCGATACCATAAAAATAAAAATGTATGTGCCCGATGAAAGTGTTGTGAATTTCCGGCAGGTTACAGGTAGCCTCACGGTATCGGGATCATACAAAAAACTGAGAACGAAAAACTGGCTGGGCGATGTTTATGCTCATCTTGATAAGCTTTTTGTACGTGAAAAAGCAAACCTGGAAGTGATTTCCGGCGACATATATATTGACTCAGAGGATCAATCCTGTATACAATCAAGATCGGGGTATGAAAATTACCAGTTTTTTAAATTTTATAATGGCAGCAGCATAAAAGCGCATACGCATATAGGAGAAGTAAAGTGGAAGTTTTATCCGCAGAACGAGAGGTATTATTTCGCATAAATTTTTCAGAATATTTTGTGCAGCGCCAGCGTATCTGCTTAGTTTTTTTATCTTTAGCAAAAGATATGTAACCATGAAACGAATATTGCTGCCTGTTTGTGTCATAATGTTGTTTGTTGCATGCAATAGCCGTCCTGACAGCACTCCCGTTACAAAATCAAATATAGATTCCGCTCTCGCTGTAAAAACCAGGATCCCCGGCGAGCCCGATGCCACAAGAATGCTTGTTGGTGTATTTGAAGGCGTATTGCCATGTGCGGATTGCGCAGGCATAAAAACTGAATTAACATTATACCAGGATGTGGCTAATGCAGATAATAACAGTTATATTCTGAAAGAAACTTACCTGGGTGTAAACACCGGCGATACTACATTTACCAGCAAAGGCAGGTGGGATGTATTAAAAGGGATAAAAACAGATAAAGAAGCAGATGTGTTTTTCTTGAATTATGACAGGCCGGAAGAATCCAAATACTATTTGAAAGAAGACGAAGCAACCATTGTGATGCTGGATAAAGAGCAAAACAGGATACAATCCTCCTTAAATTATACATTGAAGAAAAAATAATCATCTTTCTCTCGGGGCTTACAATTAGGCATTAGGTGCCTGCAGACCTTGCTGTTTACACAATCTTCCTGTTGCATAACCGTTATGTGATAAATCATTCTATGAAAAAAGTAATTCTACTCTTTGCTATTGCTTTATCAACGCTTTATGTAAGCCAGGTTTACGCACAGAAAGACGGTAAACCTTTCAGTTTTGGTTTTGGTTTTGAAGGTGGTCCCCTGCTGGGCGACACCAATTTCAAAGAGGTTTTCAGCTCCGAATTCGGGCTCAGTTTGCGGTTCGCTTATAAAGCCGGGCCGGGATATGTAACCTTTACACCCGGGGCACTGCTGGTAATGCCCAAATCGGTTAGTGAAGAAGATATCAAAGTGGGCAGCCACATCCCGTTAAAACTCGGATACAAATACATTTTTGCCGGGAAGTTTTTTGTTATGGGAGAGGCGGGCTATGCGGCTTATACCTTTTACTCTGCCGATCCTTCCAGCGAAAGCGATGAAATCGTTAAAGAAAAAGACGGCGGTTTTACCTTCGCACCTTCCGTAGGCGTTAACCTGGGAAAATTTGAAGCGGGTATCCGTTATGAAGCTGCTCATCTCAAAGACTCAGATACTAAAATAGGTTTACTGGGACTTAGATTAGGGTTCAACTTTTAGTTGAAACATTAAAACATATTGTTCAATCAGAGAAGCTGTTGCCGGTTGGCAGCGGCTTTTAGTTTTTAATAACCAGGCATAACAATTAAAATATTTTTAAGACAATTGTCGTATATTAGAGTAATAAATGACGCTATATGAAACGAAAGAAGAAGAAGCCGGTAAAGGATAAACCCGAAGACTTTGAATCTAAGGTTGAGGAACCCTTAGCCGTATATGGGAACGTGCACATGTTGCCGGTTACGGACGGCTTTTCTTATAAAAAGTTTGAAAAGATAGCTGCGTTTGCTCCTTTCACGCAGAGGGAATGGGGGGCTATACTGCATCTTTCCGAAAAAACGCTTCAGCGGTACGCCAGGGACAATTCTTTTTTTGAAGGTATTTACGCCGATCGCATTTTACATATCGGCGAACTGATTGATTTGGGAAGGGAAACCTTTACGGATATGGATGCTTTTTACCGTTGGCTGAAGCGGGAAAAAAACATATTGGGTATTAAGCTCGGTTTTAGCGCGCTTACTTCTACAAAGGGTATACAGCTTTTAATTGAAGAAATGGATCGTATTCAACAGGGTATATTTATATGATTCTGTACAGGTTTACCTCGGAAAAATACAGTGCTGATATTTCAGGCGAAGGAGCGCGTCGTTATGGTGGCCGGTGGAACAGTAAAGGCAATGCGGTGTTATACTGTAGCTGCTCTGTTTCTTTGTCATTGCTTGAATTGTTTATTCATAAGGCCGGTTATGATGAAATAAAGGCGAATATATTAGTAACTATAGAAGTCCCGGATGTGCCATTAAAAGCATTGTCAAATGCCAGCCTGAAAAAAAGCTGGCAGCCAGATATTGAGTATTGCCGTTTTATAGGCGATTCCTGGTTAGCCTCCGGCGAATCGTTGTTGTTAAAATTGCCTTCCGCTATTATTCCCCAGGAATATAATATACTGATAAATCCTGCCCATCCTGATTTCAAAAGAGTAGCTGTAGCATCTGCTCTTTTTTTTGAATTTGATGCAAGGCTTTTTAAATGATATAGACAACCTAAAATACAAAAAACCGGACGGTAGCGTCCGGTTTAATAATTCTTTGATCAGAGGTGTGCTAGTGTATCGTTAAATGGGCTGCAATAACATTTCCTGGCTTTGGTGATTTTCATGTTTACTGGATGCTTGCAGGGTTCATAGAAATTGAAAGTTGGGAAAAATTTGTCTTTCTAAAGGATCAGGATTTTTAGGTTTGGTTCAGGGGATAGGATCAGCTATTCTATAAGTATTGAATTAAGGGTTTCTAAGGTCTTTCCGGGGATTGGGATTAAAAGCGTAGCAAGTTGACGATACAAAGATGATCAATGTTTCAGCCGTTGCATAACCTATTCGCCGGCCATAGGTTTTTCTTCGATTTTTATGCATTATGTTTCGATCAGCCGATCTTGCTTTGCAGCTATTTTGGGAAATGTGAAACGCGAGAAGTGAGACAGGGGCGGCCGGGGCCCTCGCTTTTCACTATACAGGCATCATCTATCCGGTTTACTATTATCATACGTCAACAAAAGAGGCTTTGCCTTCGTCTATCTGCATAAATCGTGTTATGCAATCCGGTATTTCTTCTTTATAATGACTTACATACAACAGGGTTGTATCAAACATCCGGCATATATCATCAATGATTCCACGGAATTGCTGAATATGCTCTTGGTCTAGCCCCTGGCAGGGTTCATCCAAAATCAGCAAGGGAGGATTTTTTACCAGTGCGCGGGCCAGCAAAACAAGTCGTTGCTCTCCTGCAGAAAGCAGCGACAGCAATTTATTTTCAACAGCTTTTAAATGAAATAGGGCAATCCACCGGTTTACCTGGCTGTGCTGCGCTGCTGTTAAAGTCCTGAACAAGCCGATAGAATCGAAAAGTCCGGATGCCACGGCCTCAAAACAGGTGGCCGTATAATCGAAATATAAATGCATTTCGGGCGATACATAGCCGATCTTTCTTTTAATGTCCCAAATGCTCTCGCCACTGCCCCTTCGCCTGTCGAACAGGTAAATTTCATTGGCGTAGGCTTTCGTATTGTCTCCGGTTATTAAGCTCAGTAATGTGGATTTACCGGCGCCGTTGGGCCCCGATACACTCCAGTGCTCCCCTTTTTTTACCTCCCAGCTGATGTTTCTTAAAATGCTCCTGTTGCCATACTGCACATTTACATTTACCATTTTTACAGCATATTCAAAATTGTTTTCCAGGGGTTGATGTAATGTTTGTAAAATGGTTTGATCAATACGAAAGCCTGCAGGATACATATGTTTACCGGTGCTGAAATCTTTTTTTGGAAGCGATGCTACCAGTTTCCCGTTTTCTATTATAGCAATATGTGTTATACTATCCGGTATTTCGGTGGCGGATGTGATTAATATTATTTTTATGCCCGCATTGTTCAAAGTGTTAATGACACCGTTAAGCATTGACCTGCCTTCTGTATCAAGTCCAACAAAAGGATTATCCAGTATCAGCAGTTGAGGTTCGCTGAGTATTGCCATAGCAATTTGAAGCCGTTTGTTTTCGCCGTTTGATAATTGTATCAATGGTTCCTGCAGAATATGTTCTATATGCACCAGTGAGGGCAGATCCGCTAAGGCAATTCCTGAGGTGAGCGTTGCATGCGGACGATTGCCTATATCCAGTTTTTCAGCAACCGTGATGGTGTTTTCTGCGTCTGATGCATTGTACCGCTGCTGGTAATAAAAGTCGGACGTGCCGGAAAGATTCTTAAAACGATGCTGTTGCTCAACTACGGCAATATACGGTCGTCTGGCTGTTTGACCGTTAAAAATAATGCTGCCCGAATAATAATGTCGGCCCGCGAGCGTATGTGCCAGAATTGTTTTTCCGCTACCCGATGGACCTGTTATAGCCCATTGCTCATTGTTTTGTATGGTAAGATCAACATGGTCAATTATCTTCCTGCCGTTGAGTTGAACCGTTAACTGGTTAAGTTGTAAAAAAGGAAAAGCCATTCTGTTGTCTGGTTGATCGTAAGTTTTTGGGTTGCAGGGTGCAGGTTACAGGGTTACAAGTTGCAGGTTGCAAGTTGTGCAGGTTGCAGGGGGTGCGCCTCACTATTCACCCTTCACAATTCACCATTCACTATTTCACCACCTCCCCTTAATCGTCATCCTCATAATATGCATCTTCATTATTATAGTACGATGATTCCCATTCTTTCACTGCTTTGTCATCAAGCAGTTCAATGATCTCAAAAATAGGATCCGATTTTCGTTTCCATTCTGTTATTTCGGTTTCACCATACCGCGTTATGAACAGGCAATGATCGGATTCGAGCATTATCCTGATAAGGACAATAGGCGCACCTTCTTTTTCCTCAATAAGATAATAACATTCTTTTTCCAGCAAAGCATACGAATACATAACATTTCAAATTTTAAATCTGATCAATGCAGAATTAATGGGTATGTTAGAAATACTAATGAGGTTGCAGTAGCCAGAAAATAATGGTGTTAGAAGAACCGGTCTGTCATTTGGATGTTCGAGGTTCATAGGATACTGACCAGTTCACTTGCACAAATTTACAGGAAATACACTTCACCAAAAACCTAAAATGGCTTGTTGGTCAGGATTTCCCGTGAAATTAATTTTAACTGTGTAAATGAGGACAGTTAAACATTATAAAAATATTTATATATTATAGTTTGTTTAATAATTTTTCATGATCCGGCATAAGATTAAGGAAAGTTTTAAGGTGATCCGTATATTTCGGTTTATTCGGTTTAAAGCAAAAAGCCCGTTTTTTTAAGTTTTTTTGTTCTTTTCTTGTTTATTAACCCGTAATCTGTCAGATAAAAATTTTACAGCTGAAGTTGCGGTTATCAAAATCGGTTTCATAAACCGCCTCATACATCTGCGGAGACGTATAAATCCATCCCATCAGGCTCCGTTTCCTTTTTTTCGGGTTTCGGTACTCTCTGCCCGGGAAATAATTTAATGCGCCTGCCGCCAAAATGATGCAATCAATGGCTACAGCAAGCGCTTTCCTTTAGAATAATGGAACATCATGCGCGGGAGACTGATCTGTAATTTTAGGATGAAAGCAAAATGCATAAAATGAAAATAATAATTTTTATGGTGAGGAAGTCCGATTTTTGCTGTTCGGGCATGTATCACCATTTATAAAATCGCAGCAATGGTCAAGGCAGCAGAAGCTTTTATTTTTGATTTGAACGGCACTATGATAGATGATATGGCTTTTCATGTAAAAGCCTGGTATCACTTGCTGAATGATGAACTTGGAGCAGGGCTAAGTGAGGAGCAGGTAAAAGTTCAGATGTACGGCAAGAATAGCGAAGTAATGGACCGCATATTTGGGAAAGGTCATTTTTCAGTGGAAGAGGCAGACCGCTTATCGCTTGAAAAAGAAAAAAGGTACCAGTCGGCCTACCTGCCGCATTTAAAGCTTATTGAAGGGCTGGACGGTTTTCTTGAAACCGCACGCCAAAGGCATATCCCTATGGCGATAGGTTCAGCGGCTATACCATTTAATATTGATTTTGTTTTAGATAATCTTCACCTCCGGAAATATTTTTCTGCTATAGTAAGTGCAAATGACGTAAAACGAAGCAAGCCGGATCCGGAAACCTATTTAAAGGCGGCCGACCTGTTGCAAACAGCGCCTCAAGATTGTCTTGTATTCGAGGATGCCCCAAAAGGGGTGGAAGCTGCATTGAATGCAGGCATGCAGGCTGTAGTGCTTACTACTATGCACCACAAAGATGAGTTTGTGCAATACCCCAATGTTGTTCTGTTTACAGAAAAGTATTCAAATGCGTTGATCCAAAAGCTGGCAAAAGCGCAATCGTTTTGATCGGATTGTCAACGTAAATGTTGCAGTTTTTTTCGATTCATCATCGGCAAAAAAGGCACCAAAAATAAAATTTCAAAAACATTCTTGCTGGTTTTTTGCCACTGCCCCCACACTTCAGCATCTTTTCTCTCTTTGCCGTTACGAAATACTGATGGTTAAGCCTTATGCCATTGTTAAAGCGTTTGTGCCCCGGTTTTAATATAATAATTTGTACTTTAGAACTTTCCTCAGTAAACTTTTCATCAACCAATATGAAGTCAAAACAAAAAAACTCAAGGCGCCTGTTCCTGAAAAACTCAATAGGTGCCTTAGCGGCATTTACCATTGTTCCCAGGCATGTATTAGGCGGCACCGGTTACCTGGCACCCAGCGATACACTTACAAAAGCTGTTGTAGGCGTGGGAGGCATGGGCCGCGGGCATTTTGCATATGCAGGCACAAAAACGGTGGCTGTGTGCGATGTAGATACACGGCACATTCAACTGGCCTTAGATGCGCTGGATGGCGGCAAGGGTGTAAAGACCTTCAGGGATTACCGCGAGCTGATCACCCTGCCTGAGGTAGACATTGTGCATATTGCCACGCCTCCGCACTGGCATGGTATTATTGCTGCCGATGCGGCACGCGCCGGCAAAGACATCTGGTGCGAAAAGCCCATGACGCGTACCATCGGAGAAGGCAAACGACTGGTGGAAGCCGTGCAGCAGCATGGCCGCATATTTCGTTTGAATACCTGGTTCCGCTTTTCAGATAATTTTTACGGAATGGGAACTACAGTAAAGCCCATTAAAAAATTAGTGGAAAGCGGGTTGCTGGGTTGGCCATTAAAAGTTACCATAAGCAGGCATACCGGTTTCGACTGGAAATTTTACTGGGTTGGCAAAACGCACCTGGAGCCGGAGCCTATACCAAAAGAGCTGGATTACGACAGGTGGCTCGGTCCTGCCCCATATAAACCTTACAATCCGCATCGCGTGCATACTACTTTCCGCGGTTACTGGGATTATGACGGGGGCGGACTGGGTGATATGGGGCAGCACTATATAGATCCTGTTCAGTATTTTCTGGGCAAAGACGATACAAGCCCGGCGCTGGTAGAGGTAGATGCCCCGCAACAGCACGATGATGCAGTGGGCACCTGGCGCAAAATAAGCTATACTTATGAAGACGGATGCCAGATCATTCTTGACGGAGCCGGCACCGAAGAAAATGCCGCCTATATCGAAGGTCCAAAAGGAAAGCTATACCCGGGGTTCCGCTCAGATATTCCCGATCTGGAAAGGAAGCTGGCAGCATTTCCTGATCCGTTGCCGCAGGTAACCGATTTTGTGGATGCCGTGAAGAATAGAAAAAAATTCGCGTTGAATGAATCCAACGGACATCGTTCTGCAACTATAGTGAATTTGGGTAAAATTGCCCTCCAGTTGGGTCGTTCCCTGAAATATGACCCGGTAAAGCAGGCGTTTATAAATGATGAAGGGGCGAATCGCCTGCTCAATCCGCCTTTGCGTGAACCCTGGTTTATGTAAAAAGGAGGTATTAAAATATTAAACAAAGACAATTTTCACTTACATGCGACAAACAATAATCACATTTCTTTTTTTTCTCGGTATGCTGCATACGGCTGCTGCGCAAACCGATGATAACCGCACGGTTACTACTAAAATCGCCGACCTGCTGGCAAAAATCCCTGCAGAAGATCCAACAGAATTAAAGGCCAATACTCAGGCCGTAGCCAGTTTGGGAGAAGATGGCTTAACAGAATTGGTTACCCGTTTAAATACCCCGGGTGACCATACCAGACTCCACTATGCTATTAACGGGTTTTCATTTTCTGCCAGTGAGCCGGGCAAAGAAAACTGGCGCCGGATGGCAGTTAAAGCATACGGGGCGGCGCTTCCAAAACTATCCGATAAAGAAGCGAAACTGTTCATCATTGCTCAGCTGGAACATGTGGGCAAGGATGATGCGGTAGCTTACCTGCAAGTTTACCTGCAGGATGAAAGGCTTTCCGATGCGGCAGCAAGGGCTTTAGCCAATATCAATACCGAAGCTTCCAAAAATGCCTTATTGCAGGCATTGCCCGAAGCCACGGGTAATGCCCGGTTGTCGCTTGTTCAGGCGCTGGGCGACACCCGGTACAGCGTTGCGGTGCAACCGGTTTCGGCCCTGGTTAAAAGCAATGATCCCAACCTGGTCAAAGTGTCTTTATATACCCTGGCCAGCATCGGCGATCCTTCCTCATTAAAGGTGCTGAAAGGCGCGGCTGCCAAAAGCGGCTACAGCTATGACATAACAGATGCCACCGCCTCCTATTTATTATATCTTGATCAATTAAGAGCCAATGGGCATACCGGGGAAGCCGAAAAAGCAGCAAAAAAATTATTGAAAAAGGCTTCAGATCAGGTACATACCCGCACAGCAGCTCTACAGTTATTAACGGATATTCAGGGCGGAAACAGCATGGAACTGTTAACCAAAGCCATGAAAGACAAAAATGGCGAGTACCGTGCCGCTGCGTTGAAATATGCTCTTCCCTACCTTAATGAAACCAACTCGGCACAGTGGATAAAGACTTTTAATAGATCCGATTATGCCGCTCAGGCCGGAATACTTAAAATGTTTGGCGATAAAGCAATGTCCACGGCTTTACCGCTTGCCCTTCAATCATTGCAAAGCAGCGATCCGGGTGTTCGCCTGGCGGCCATAACGGCTGCAGCTAAAATTGGTGGGCAGGAAACCTCACCGGCTTTGCTGAATATACTGAAGAATGGCGATGCTGTAGAAATAGAGGCCGTACAAACGGCACTTTTATCTGTAAAAGGAGATAAGCTGGTACCTGATGTAAGTGAAGCGCTGGCAACTGCATCACCGGCCGGGAAAGCAGCATTAATAGAAATATTAGGAGAAAGAGGGGCCCGGGGGAAAATAAAGGAAGTATTGTCTTTCGTTAACAGCTCCGATGCCATAGTGAGCAAGTCGGCCCGCCAGGCTTTGAAAAAGATGGTCTCGCCGGTTCAGCTTCCCCAGTTGACATCGTTGCTGCTGTCGGCCAAAAGTGCCGGCGATATTGCCGATATGCAGGAATTGCTGGTTTCCGCGTTAAGCTACATAAAAAATCCAGAACAGGCAGGCAGCGTTGTTTTAGCCCGGGAAAGAAAGGCTCCGGCAGAAAAAAAACCACTTTTTTACAATGTATTGGCCGGTATTGGCGGCAAAAAAGGACTGAGCACCGTGGTCAACGCCTTTACCGGGGGCAATGCCCAAACCAAAGCAGCTGTTATTGCGGCACTCTCCAACTGGAAGGGTGGGCTGGCTACCACGCAGCTATACCAGATCCTGCAACAGGAAGGCAAAGGGGCTGTGGCGCCTGAAGCTGTAGACGGCTTTATAAAACAGATCAGCATTTCCAAAAATACAGGAGCTCAAAAACTCATTTTGCTGCGCAATGCCATGGATTTTGCCCGCAATGTGGATCAAAAAAAGGATATTTTGAACGAAGTGGGAAAATGCAAAACATTTCCTGCATTGTTATACGCCGGGAACTTTTTAGATGACCCTGCCTTGCAGCGGGAGGCCGGGTCGGCGGTGATGGACATTGCTTTGGACGACAAATCCATTTATGGGGATAATGTAAGACACTTGCTGGAAAAGACCATAGCGGTGCTGGGAAGCGGCAATGAAAGCCAGTATTTAAAGGAAGCCCTT
>NZ_DAOMOZ010000032.1:0-31216 GCF_035444585.1 Agriterribacter sp. | reverse complement strand
GCTGCAAAGGTAAAAAGCGGGAAATGAATAACTACATTTGATCAGCTAAACATAAAAATAAATATTCATGTCTTTGGCAAAAATACTTTGGGTTGATGATGAAATGGAGAGCCTTCGGTCGCAAAAACTCTTTTTGGAGAGCAAAGGCTACGAGGTGCAAACACTTACCAACGGGTATGATGCGCTCGACTATGTGAAGGAAAATATTGTAGACGTTGTATTACTCGATGAAACCATGCCGGGTATTACCGGGCTGGAAACACTGGCCAGGATAAAAGAGATCAACCAGCAGTTGCCGGTGGTGCTCATTACCAAAAATGAAACGGAAAACCTGATGGATGATGCCATCGGTTCACAGATCAGTGATTACCTCATCAAACCGGTTAATCCCAATCAGGTGCTGTTGAGCTTAAAAAAAATAATTGATAACCGCAGACTGGTGGCCGAAAAAACAACGAGTGCATACCAGCAGGAGTTTCGCAATTTGTTTATGGCGCTGAACAGCAATCCCAACTACAACGAATGGATGGAGCTCTATAAAAAATTGGTGTATTGGGAGCTGGAAATGGAAAAAAGCGACAGCCCTGAAATGCGGGAGGTGTTTCAATCGCAAAAAAGCGAAGCCAATACCGAGTTTTTTAAATTCATCAGTAAAAATTATGCTTCGTGGGTAAGTCCTAAAAGCACGGATGCGCCGATCATGAGCCATACGTTATTCCGCTATAAAATATTGCCCCATATTGAAAAGGGAAGACCCCTGTTCGTTGCTTTAATTGATAACCTGCGCTACGACCAGTGGAAAAGCATTCAGCCTGCTTTTGCAGAAACATTCAGGATACAGGAGGAAGAAACCTTTTATTCCATACTGCCAACAGCTACACAGTATTGCCGCAATGCAATTTTTGCGGGGATGATGCCTGTTGATATTGAAAAACATTTTCCCGCACAATGGAAAAACGATGAGGAAGAAGGCGGAAAGAACCTGCATGAAGAGCTGTTCCTGAAAGCACAGCTAAAGCGTTTACACAAAGGGGATATTAAGTATTCCTATACCAAGGTGGTCAATCACCAGGACGGACAGAAACTGGTGGACAATATCCATAATCTTTTGCAAAACGATATCAATATCATTGTATACAATTTTGTAGATATGCTGAGCCATGCAAGAACGGAAATGGAAGTGCTGAAAGAACTGGCCAGTGATGAAACCAGTTACAGGAGCATTACCGCAAGTTGGTTCGAGCATTCACCGCTTCATCAGGCACTCAAAAAAATAGCAGAAAAGCCACTCACGCTGATAGTGGCAACGGATCACGGAAGCGTAAGAGTAAATACGCCATACAAAGTGATTGGCGACAAGCAAACCACCAGCAATTTACGATACAAGCATGGCCGGAACCTTAACTACGAGCCTAAGGAAGTGCTTGCTTTCCGCGACCCGAAAGAAGCCGGCCTGCCGGTACCTTCTGTTAACTCTTCTTTTATATTTGCCAGGGAAGACGGCTATCTCTGTTATCCCAACAATTACAACTATTATTCAAACTATTACAAAAACACTTTCCAGCACGGAGGCATAAGTGTGGAGGAAATGATCGTGCCGGTGGTGAGAATGACGAATAAATGATTGAGATTTCAAATTTGAGATTTCAAATTTCAAATGGCATATCTTTGTCTCGGAAAACAACAAGATGAAAATTAACCAACCAACCTTAAATAAGATCGAAGCCATACTGGAAGAAGCCGGTTATGTGATACGGTATGAAAGAGGTAATTTTCAAAGCGGTTATTGTATATTGCAGCAAAGAAAAGTGGTGGTGCTCAATAAGTTTCTTACGCTGGAAGGGCGTATCAATACCCTGGCCGATCTTATGCCCCAGTTGGAAATAACGTTTGATGCGCTTACGCATGAATCGCAAAAGCTATACGAAGAACTGATGGCCAAACCCGCCAATGAATAGGCATTACCTGGTAAAACAGAAATGCTCCTCTAAAAAATTACAATCGGCATTATACATTTTCTTTTAGCTTTGATGCGTGAGTTATCCTGATATTAAAATTACATTTCTGGGTACGGGAACCAGCAGCGGTGTGCCCATGGTTGGCTGCAGTTGCGATGTTTGTACTTCAACAGACAGAAAAGATAAACGCCTGCGCTCAAGCATACTTGTACAATCTGAACACACTACCGTTGTAGTTGATTCGGGTCCCGATTTCCGTTACCAGATGTTACGGGAGAATATAAAGCGTTTGGATGCAGTGGTGTTTACACACCCGCATAAAGACCATGTAGCCGGGTTGGATGACGTAAGAGGATTCAACTATTTTATGCGAAAGCCCATGGAAATCTATGGCAACGAAATGACGCTGGAAGTGATCATCAGGGAGTTTCCTTACGCTTTTACAGAAAAAAAATACCCCGGCGCCCCCAATATCCATCTCAATACGATCAGCTCGCAGCCCTTTCAGATCAATGATCTGGTTATTACGCCTGTATTGGTGTGGCATATGCAGATGCCGGTGCTGGGTTACCGGTTTGGAAAATTTACCTATATCACGGATGCCAACCGTATAGAAGAAAAGAGCAGGGAAATAATAAGAGGGAGCGAGGTACTGGTGTTGAACGCATTGCGGAAAGAAAAGCATATTTCTCATTTTAGCCTGGGTGAAGCCATAGCCGAAGCAGGGGAGCTTAAAGTATCCACAGCTTATTTTACACATATCAGCCACCAGTTGGGGAAACATGCAGATGTAAACAGTGAATTACCGGAAGGTATACACCTGGCTTATGATGGGTTGAGCATTGCGCTGTAAAGTGTAAGGTGTGGGGTATAAGGTGGAGGGTAGGCACGGAATAAGACATCTTTCTACTTACCGCTATCATTATTTTGTGTAACTTTCATAAGCATAAGCATATACATCACCTATGAGCGCTAACCGGTTGAAAGCATATTTTAATTTCAGCAAAAAAGAACGCAATGGGATTGTTGTGTTGCTGGTAATGCTTGCAGCCGTGTGGTTTATACCGTTGCTGTTTATCCGTGATGAAACATTTGATGTAAAAGGGTTTGCGAGGTTTGAACACGACATTTCGCAATTGCAGCAAGATGCCTTGCAAAACGGGAAAGACAATGATTCTGCCGGAATATTTTACAACCCATCGTTATCCGTCTCATATATCAATACCAGGCCGGTAAAATCGGAAACTTTTTATTTTGACCCCAACACGTTACAAGCCGCAGAATGGCAGCGCCTGGGCATATCCGGCAGAACCATTCAAACCATACAAAATTTCATAGCAAAAGGCGGCAGGTTTTACAAGGCAGAAGATATTGGCAAAATATACGGGCTCAGAAAACGGGATTATGAAAGGCTGCTGCCTTATGTGCGTATTCCTGCAGCTAATTTAAAGCAATCTAAAGGAGCGAATGTTTACCCAGTTGCTTTTGCAGCCGGCAATACAAAATACACCGCGGAGATTGTTCATATCAATGCGGCTGATACTACTGCTTTTATCGCCTTACCGGGTATTGGCAGTAAACTGGCCAACCGCATCATTGGTTTCAGGGAAAAGCTGGGCGGATTTTATAGTGTAGACCAGATTGCAGAAGTATATGGCGTCAGTGATTCCGTTTTTCAGCAAATAAAGCCCCGCCTGCGATGCGATAGCGCGATTATAAAAAAAATCAATATTAATACCGCCGGTATAGATGAGCTAAAAGCACATCCTTATATAAAATATCAGGTGGGTAATGCCGTTATCCAATACCGACTGCAACATGGCAGTTTTCAAAACGAGGATGATCTGAAACGGGTTCATTTGGTAACAGACGATCTCATTAAAAAATGGTTACCCTATATTATTTACTAACAGATGTTAGTTTCATAAAAAAAATCTTTAATTTGCACAATTCTAAAATAGTATGGATTTTCAAACAGATGAATTAACGCTACAAATTGCTCAAACGGCCAGTGATTTTGCAAGGCGGCATATAAAGCCCCATATGATGGAATGGGATGAGACCCAGGAGTTTCCGGTGCATATTTTTAAGGAAATGGGTAAGCTGGGCTTAATGGGTGTGCTGGTTCCAGAAAACTATGGCGGTACCGGATTGGGTTATGTAGAGTATGTAACGATTATTGCAGAAATAGCAAAAGTTTGCGGTTCGGTTGGATTGAGCCTTGCAGCGCATAATTCATTGTGCACCGGGCATATCCTTGCTTTTGGAAATGAAGAGCAGAAGCAAAAATACCTGCCAAAGCTGGCCACCGCCGAATGGATAGGTGCATGGGGGTTAACCGAAGCCGGTACAGGAAGTGATGCAGGCAATATGCAAACTACTGCAGTAAAGGAAGGTGATAACTGGATATTGAACGGTACAAAATGCTGGATCACCCATGGTAAGTCGGCCGATGTAGCAGTGGTGGTTGCCAGAACAGGAGAGCCCAGAGCAAAGAACAATGCCACTGCTTTTGTGGTAGGGCGTGGAACAGCAGGGTTTAGCGGGGGGAAAAAGGAGAACAAGCTGGGTATGCGGGCCAGTGAAACTGCGGAAATGATATTTGATAGCTGCAGGATCCCGGATGCCAATCGGTTGGGAAAAGTGGGCGACGGATTTAAGCAATCGCTGAAAGTGCTTGACGGAGGCCGCATATCCATTGCAGCTCTTGCGCTGGGAATAGCGAAGGGCGCTTATGAGGCTGCATTACAATATGCTAAAGAAAGGCACCAGTTTGATCAGCCCATCTCAAATTTCCAGGGCATATCTTTTAAGCTGGCGGATATGGCTACGGAAATCATGGCATCGGAGTTACTGATATTACAGGCTGCAGATAAAAAGAACAAAGGATTGCCCATGACAAAGGAGGCAGCTATGGCAAAATATTATGCCAGTGAAGTGGCTGTGAAGGTAGCCTGCGATGCTGTTCAGATCTTTGGGGGATACGGGTATACAAAAGATTTTCCGGTAGAAAAGTTTTACAGAGACAGTAAACTGTGTACGATTGGCGAAGGTACCAGTGAAATACAAAAAATTGTAATAGCCAGGGAGGTATTACAAAGTTAAGATTTTCTTACACGGCATGAGAAACAAGGAGGCCCCTGATAAGCAGGGGTCTCTTTTATTGATCAATGCAAAAAGTCCTCATCCTCCTTAGGAGAATATTTTGTAAATACTTTTTCTATTGCTCCTGAAAACAAAGGAAATTTTTCTTTTGCAAAATCTTTCATCAGTGTAATGGCTTTCAATGCCTGTTCTTCTGTTAAACCAGCTTCCGCCTTTAAGCGGTCAATTAATTCTTTCATACAATGAACCCGGAATTTATAGGTGAAGATAGGAGGAAAAAATAAATTGACCCCGTAAACAAAGAAGCCCGGCTGGTATCGCCGGACTTAAAGTTTTATACAACTATGCTGTACAAAGTCGGAGGCTGTACAGCATATGTTCTCCCGGGACTATTGTTCCGGAATATAAATCAATACAACTAAAACCAACAGCCGGCAGTTGCCGCCGCTTATGCCACTTTCAGCATGCTCATTTTACTGTTGTCGAACTTATGTTGTGCATAGTCGAGTGTAAGATGGAACTGTTTTTCTGTTGAAGAAGGCAGTTCAAACATTGCATCTGTCAGGATATTTTCGCAAATGCTCCTTAACCCTCTTGCTCCTAGTTTGTATTCCACCGCCTTGCTAACCAAAAAATCAAGTACCTCTTCATCTACTTTTAATTTAATGCCTTCCAGTTCAAATAGCCGGGTATACTGCTTCATAAGGGCATTTTTAGGCACTGTAAGAATAGAACGGAGCGTTTCTGCATCCAAAGGATTGAGATAGGTAACGACCGGTAAACGCCCGAGCAGTTCCGGGATCAGCCCAAAAGACTTCAGGTCCTGCGCATTGATATATTGCAGCAGGTTTTTCTTCATATATTCCTGTTGATCTTTGTTCACATTAAAGCCTATGGCATTGGTATTTACCCGGCGGGCAATTACCCTGTCTATGCCATCAAATGCGCCACCGCAGATAAAAAGGATGTTTTGGGTATTGACTTTAATCAGCTTTTGTTCAGGATGCTTTCTGCCGCCCTGTGGTGGAACCAGTACCTCAGTCCCTTCCAGCAATTTCAATAATCCCTGTTGCACCCCTTCGCCGCTTACATCGCGTGTAATGGACGGATTATCGCTTTTGCGGGCAATTTTATCGATCTCGTCTATATATACGATACCCTTTTCCGCTGCTGCCACATCGTAATTACAAACCTGCAGCAGGCGGGTAAGAATACTTTCTACATCTTCACCTACATAACCGGCTTCGGTAAAAACTGTAGCATCCACAATAGCAAAAGGCACATTCAGCATACGGGCAATGGTTTTGGCCAGCAGGGTTTTTCCTGTACCGGTTTCTCCTACCATTACAATATTGCTTTTTTCTATTTCTACCTCGTTTTCACTTGATTTATGCTGCAGGCGTTTATAGTGATTGTATACCGCTACAGCCAGCACTTTTTTTGCATCGTCCTGGCCGATAACATATTCATCAAGGAACTTCTTAACCTCAACAGGCTTTTTAACAGTAAGTTTAAACTGGGGATGTGAAGACTCGTGCTTCAATACCAGTTCCTGTTCTATGATTTCACGTGCGTGATCTACGCAGTTTTCGCATATATGTCCTTCCTGCCCCGCGATCAGGATCTTAACTTCATCGCGGCTTCTTCCACAAAAAGAGCAATGTAAAATTGATTTAGCCATTGTACAACAATAAAAGTTTAATGTTCAACTATTTTGGGATGGCTGCAAAGGATACGGAGTGGCTTTACTATTATTAGGACAAAAAGGATAAGGATAAGCTGCAAAACTCCGAAACTTTTTTGTAAAAATCCAGTTTTATCATGACTACATATGTCAATTTCGCCTCATGAAAAAGCCGCTCCGTAATGGGCGGCTCACTAATCGGCTGATTGTAAGCCGGTTATAACTTATCCAATACCTTATCAACAATACCATATTCCACAGATTCCTTTGCACCCATCCAATGATCCCTGTCAAAGTCTTTAATTATTTTTTCAACAGGTTGCCCGCAGTTATCAGCCAGGATCTTAGCACTCATTTCTTTAACCTTATGGATCTGCTCAGCCATTATTTCCAGGTCGGCAGAAGTTCCCTGTCCGCCACCACTGGGCTGATGTATCATTACTTCACCATGCGGAAAAATATAACGTTTACCTTTTTTGCCGCCGCTCAACAGCAGAGAGCCCATAGAAGCGGCCATACCCATACATACGGTTGCAACCGGCGATTTAATCATCTGCATGGTATCATATACCACCATACCACTGGTAACTATACCACCCGGGCTGTTGATATAAAAGGTGATCTCTTTTCCCTGGTCAATGGCCTCTAAATAAAGCAGGCGGGAAGTAATGTCTTTAGCACTTTTATCATCCACCGCGCCCCATAAAAATATTTTACGCTGTTCAATGAATTTTTTATCGAACTGCCAGCCGCTCAGCATTTTTTCCATTGAAGGCATCTCCGGGGTTTCCGGAGTGTCTTCATCATCCGAAATAAAAGGTTTCCTTTTGTTGTTTATGTACATATCCGATATTGTTTGTGATTATTTGTCTTTTTGCTTTTTAGGATTGGTCAGCAGTACCTCATCTACCAGTCCATATTCTTTTGCCTCTAGCGCCGTCATCCAAAAATCCCGGTCGAAATCCTTCTCGATCTTTTCCACATCCTGCCCGCTATGATACGACACTACTTCATACAATTCTTTTTTGATCTTTCGTACTTCATTTACGGTAATCAGTACATCACTTGCCTGTCCGGCTGCACCTGAGCTGGGCTGATGCATCATGACGCGGGAGTGTTTTAACGCTGTACGCTTGCCTTTAGCACCTGCGCACATCAGCACAGCTCCCATGCTGGCAGCCATTCCGGTGCATATGGTAGAAATATCCGGAGTAATGTATTGCATTGTATCGTACACGCCCATACCCGCATATACCGATCCACCCGGACTGTTCACATACATTTGTATATCCCTGGTGCGGTCTGTACTTTCCAAAAACAGCAATTGGGCTGTTATAATATTACCTACCTCTTCAGAAATAGGATAGCCGAGAAAAATGATACGGTCCATCATCAGACGGCTGTATACATCCATTACAGCCACATTCATAGGGCGCTCTTCAATAATATTAGGTGTGAGATTGGTAACCGAATGCCGGGTAAAATCGTTGAGGGTATTACTGGAAATACCTCTATGCTTCACCGCATATTTTTCGAACTCTTTTCCAATATTCATAATATCAATAATTTCTTAATTTATAAAGGGCAATTTATGGCATTTCTACCCAAATATCATGCGAGAGAAGAAAACAGACAAAATGCCATGCTGAATGTGGAGCCGAAGCCGGGAAAAAATGCAAAGTACCAAGAACCAAATGACAAGAACCAAAAAAATTCAAGTGCTAAATCCGAAGCCGGAAATTTGAAATTCGAAGTCAGAGGCAATCTCAATTTTAAATTTCAATCTTTCACATTCGCTAAACTATAAACCACAAACTATAAACTACAAATTAAATTAATGATGATGATGCTGATGTTCTTCCTGCAGCTTTTTAAAATCATCCAGACTGATGGATTGCTCTGCGGGAGTGGCTTTGCTTTCTATTTGATTGAAAACTTTTTCACTTATCAGCTTCCTGTAGGCATTTTCTACCTGCTGCTGGTCTTTTGTAAGCCGGTCAACATAGCTGTCAATCCACGACATATCACCCTGTAGCCCGGAAGCGCCAAAATACCCAAGCACTTCACGGGTGATCTGGTCGCGTATTTCATCGGGGAGTACTTCCAGTTGATTTTCTTTAACGATCTTATCGCTGATCAGGGTCCATTTCAACTGATTTTTGAACGTGGGGAATTCTTCTTCTATCTGCTCCGCAGTTTTAGCCTGCTCACCACCTTTTTCCATCCATTTTTTCAGGAAGCTTTCGGGGAATTCTATAGCCGTATTATCCAGCAGGGCATGGTACAGCTCGTGATGAAAATGATTACGGCTTTGCTCATTGAGGGCCTTTTCAATATCTGCCTTTATTGCGTTGCGAAAATCCTCTTCTGTTTTAATTTCTTTGCCCGGATATACTTCCTCGTAGAACTCTTCATTTAACTCCCGCTTTTCTACCAGCCCTATTTTTGTGATGGTTACTTTAAAATATTTTTCAAGGTCGGCAGCATTGTTTTTATCCAATCCCAGATCACTCACCAGCCAGTCTCTTTCTTTATCATCGAAAGCGCTGCTTAACTGCAACACAACGCTTTCGTCTTTCTTTTTCCCTGTAAGCTGTTCTTTAAATGAAGCACTAAAATATTTAAGCAGCAGCGAATTGTCTTTGGAGATGCCGTTTTCGATCACATTGCCTTCAGCATCCGATTCTTCAAACTTTACATTCAGCACATCCTCGTCTGTGGCAATGGTTTCAGGTTCTGTCATTTTACCATGCCTCACTTTCAGCCTTTCCAGTTCTTCATCAACCATTTCGGCCGGCACTTCGATTTTATAGCGCTTAAGTGGTATTGTATTCAGGTCGGGTAGTTCAAACGAGGGCTTTAACCCTACTTCAAAATGAAAAGAATACTCGGCAGGATTATTCATATCCAAACTACCGGGATCGTTGTCTGCTGCTGGAAGCGGTTGCGCAAAAATGTCAAGTTTTTCCTGGTCTAAATAATCAACCAGCCCCTTTTCAATACTCCTCAACACTTCTTCGGTATAAACAGCAGGCCCGTGCATTTTTTTGATGACCCCCGATGGAACCATTCCCTTCCGGAAGCCCGGTATATTGGCCGATTTTGCATATTGCTTTAATGCTTTTTCGAAGGGCGGGAAATAATCCTCTTTGCTTACAGTAACTGTTATCTTGTCGTTAAGCACACCAATGTTTTCCCTTGTAACCGTTGCCATATGTATAATGTATTAAAAATTCCTGTCAGAATTGTAAAAAGGAGTGCAAAAGTAAGGCTTTTGCATTAATTCCTTTATCATTTGCTTGATTGTAAAAGTGCTGGCAATCAGCCTCCATATCGGAACTTCAATTTAAAATGGTAAATAATAATCATGTATAATAATATTATTTTTAAAGTAATTCAAAATAGTATTTTAATTTATCCTTCGTATTGACAGATTTATCCATAATTTCGTCAATTAACTGACGAAATTATTATGCAAATCCTGACAAGAGTAATCGAAGTCCGGTTAAAAAGCCTGATTGGAAAGAACAAAGTGCTGTTGATCCTCGGTACCCGACGTGTAGGGAAAACTGTTTTGATCAACAAACTCGTTAAGGAATACGACAAGCAGGTAATAGTGTTGAATGGCGAGGATATGGATACTCAGGAGATACTCCGTCAGCGAACGGCTGCAAACTATAAAAGAATAGCGGGAGATGCCCAACTGCTGGTTATAGATGAAGCGCAAGCGATCCCGGAAACGGGAAAAGTATTGAAGCTGATGATTGACAGCTTACCGAAGCTGACTATAATAGCCACAGGATCATCTTCTTTTGATTTACTGAACAAGGCAGGGGAACCTTTAACGGGAAGAAAAATTCAATTTCAATTATATCCGGTTGCTCAAATGGAATTGGAAAGCCGGGAAAATTTTGTTGAAACCAGGCAGCATTTGGAAGAGCGGCTTATTTTTGGTTCTTATCCCGAAATACTTCAGTTGCCTTCTTACCGTGAAAAAGAAGAATACTTACAGGAGTTAATACAGTCTTATTTGTTAAAAGACATCCTGGCTTTTGAAGGAATACGCCAGTCAAATAAAATCATGAAATTGCTCAGGCTGATAGCTTTTCAAACAGGTAGCGAAGTTTCGTATAATGAGCTTGGGAATCAACTGGGTATCAGTAAAAATACCGTTGAAAGTTACCTGGATTTACTGAGCAAAGTATTTCTCATCTACCGGCTGCCAGCCTACAGTACCAACCAGCGTAAGGAAATATCCAAGGGGTCTAAGTGGTACTTCGCAGATAATGGCATTCGCAATGCGATTGCAGGCAATCTGCGATTACTGAATCTTCGCCAGGATGCCGGTAGTCTTTGGGAAAATTATCTTTTAAGTGAACGCATAAAACGCAATAGCTATCTCCATGAGTATGTTCAGTATTATTTCTGGCGTAATTATGATCAGCAGGAAGTAGACCTTATTGAGTTAAAACAGGGCAGGCTGCATGCCTGGGAGTTTAAATATAATAACAACAAAAAAGTTAAAATTCCTACTGCATTTTCAACAGCATATCCTGAAGCCTTGTTTGATTGTATTACAAAAGATAATTACCTGGATTGGATAACCGTGGGGAAACAAAAAAAGCTACCCTGTAAAGAATAGCGGTTACAAATTCTGTGAGATTGCTATATAGTAAAAAGTGCGGGTGGAGGGACTCGAACCCCCATGCCTCGCGGCGCCAGATCCTAAGTCTGGTACGTCTGCCAATTTCGCCACACCCGCTTCTTTTTTCCGGACTGTTAAAAGGTCCCAGCGTTTTTTGGGACGGCAAAGGTAGTAGATTTTACTTAAATTTGGATTTATATGGAAGCTGATGTTAAAACGCCAAAATACAATCTGAACGAAGAAGAAGAAAAAAAGGAAATTGTTCGTCAGTACAGGGCATTGCTGAGATGTCTTAAACCTAAATTGAAGCCGGGGCACAGGGAATTATTGAGGCTGGCTTTTGAAATGGCTGCAGACGCCCACAAAACCATGCGCCGGAAAAGCGGTGAACCTTATATTTTGCATCCTATTGCAGTAGCGCGTATATGTGTTGAAGAAATAGGGCTGGGTGTTCGTTCTACTATTTGCGCCCTGCTCCACGATACCGTAGAAGATACCGATCTTACCCTGGAAGATATTGAAAGGGCTTTTGGCGGTGAAATCGCACGCATCATTGACGGGCTTACCAAAATAGCCAATGTAGTAGATACCAATACCAGTCAGCAGGCAGAAAATTTTAAAAAAATACTGGTCACCCTTA
This sequence comes from Agriterribacter sp., assembly GCF_035444585.1. GTDB lineage: Bacteria > Bacteroidota > Bacteroidia > Chitinophagales > Chitinophagaceae > Agriterribacter. The sequence continues at coordinate 19,184 of NZ_DAOMOZ010000032.1, read as the reverse complement.
CGGATGATCCCCGCGTTATCCTTATCAAATTAGCCGATCGCCTGCACAACATGCGCACCTTAGACAGCATGAAGCGGGAAAAGCAATTGAAAATATCGAGTGAAACCGTATATGTGTATGCTCCGCTGGCGCACCGCATGGGATTGTATACCATTAAAACGGAGATGGAAGATCTCGCGATGAAATACCTGGAACCTGATATTTACAGGGAAATAGCAAGGAAGCTGGCGGAAACACGAAGGGAACGAACCAGGTATATCAACGAGTTCATACGACCTATTAAAGAAGGATTGGAGAAAGCCGGGCTTAAAGTGGAAGTGTACGGAAGACCCAAATCCATCCATTCCATCTGGAATAAAATGAAGAAAAAAGGAGTGGCATTTGAAGAAGTGTATGACCTTTTTGCGATCCGTGTTATACTGGAAACACCCCCTGAAAAGGAAAAAGAAGATTGCTGGAAAGCATATTCCATGATAACGGACATGTATATTCCTTCGCCCGAAAGGTTGCGCGACTGGCTGAGCAATCCAAAATCGAATGGTTATGAGGCCCTGCACACAACCGTAATGGGATCGCAGGGCAAGTGGGTAGAAGTGCAGATCAGGACAAAGCGCATGAATGAAATTGCAGAGAAAGGGCTGGCGGCGCACTGGAAATATAAAGAAGGTACCAATGACGAGAGCCGGTTCGACAAATGGTTTACACAGATACGCGAAGCCCTGGCGCAGGATGTAAGCTCCATAGATTTCCTGCAGGATTTTAAAACCTCTTTTCTTGCCGAGGAAATTTATGTATATACACCCAGGGGCGATGTAAAGATGCTGCCGGTGGGCGCTACGGCACTGGATTTTGCATTTTCCGTGCACAGCGTGGTGGGCTCCAAGTGTATTGGCGCCAAGGTAAATCATAAGCTCGTTCCTATCAGTCATAAGCTGCGCAGCGGCGACCAGATAGAAATTATTACCAGCAATAAGCAAAAACCTCACGAAGACTGGCTGAATTTTGTAGTGACAACAAAGGCTAAAAGCAAAATAAAGGATGCGCTGAAAGAAGAAAAGCGCAAAGTTGCGGGAGAAGGAAAATATATGCTGCAGCGCAGGCTCGAAAGCATAGGCGCATCGGTAAGCCAGGCGAATATAGAAGAGCTTGTTTCTTTTTATAAAATGGCTTCACCCCTTGATCTGTATTATCAGGTAGCTGTAAAAAACATTGATCTTAAAGAATTAAAGGAAGAATTCCAGGTGCTGGGCGATAAGCTGGTTATGCCAAAGCCTGTAAAAACCGAACCTGAAGTTAAGCATCCTGAACCCGATGTTAACCGACCCGTACACAAAAAAGAGAACGAGCTGATCATTTTCGGTGAAAGCAGTGACAGGATCGTATATACTTTGGCCAATTGCTGCAAGCCCATACCGGGCGATGACGTTTTTGGTTTTGTGAGTACGGGTAAAGGGCTGATCATTCATCGTACCAATTGTCCCAATGCCGCAAGGCTGATGTCTAATTTCGGACACCGGGTAGTAAAAACCAAATGGGCCAAGAACAAGGAAATTTCCTTTCTTACCGGTTTAAAAATTGTAGGGCTCGATGACGTGGGCGTAATTCATAAGATCACCAACCTGGTATCGGGTGAATTGAAGATCAATATAGCCGCTTTGACCGTAGAAGCCAAAGAAGGGCTCTTTGAAGGGAATATAAAACTATTTGTTCACGATAAGGAAGAGCTGGATGAACTGGTTGACCGGCTGAAAAAACTGCCCGGCATTGAAGCTGTAGAGCGGTATGATACGGATACCGTATAAAAATAAACAGGGAAAAACATAATATCTGTATGTTATCGTGAAAAGTGAGTGGGGTGTTTCTCCATTCACTATCCACGCCCCTCACCTTAGCATTTGACGCAGCACCCCGGTTATGATTTTAATATTTCATCCGGCCAGTGTGTTGCGATACCCTGCGCACGGATAAACTGCTGAAAACCTTCCAGCAGATCCCTCTTATCCCTTACCGCGTGCGGTGAAAGCTTTTTACCAAGGACATATGTAATAAGCAAACCGGCAGCTTCACCTATATTCCACTCCACAGGATGCAGCCGGTAGCAACCATTGGTAATATGGGTAGTGCCTATGTTTTTATTGGCAGGAATCAGGTTTTGCATTCGCCGGGGTAATAACGCTCCCAAAGGTATCTGGAACGGCAGGGATGCAAAATCTATGTAGTTGTTGCCGCCTGTGCTCGGATGAAGGTCAATATGGTAATAACCGATACCCACGCTGTCAAAAAAATCAGTTGCACGGTTGGCCGCTTTTTTTCCTGCTGCCAGTATCCTGTTTTCTTTACCTACATGCTCTTCCAGCACAGTAAACACGGCTTTGATGCGACGCGATTCACGAATATAGGGATACTTGGCTAAGCCATCTGTTGTTCCCACAATATCTCCGCGCAGGCGTAAACCCGGCCAGCCCAATCCTCCGTCGGGCCGCGGCGCTGCTGTTTGCAGCCAGTAAAAAAGCGACAGGCTCAACTGTTTACCCTGGTCAATAAAATGATGAAAGTCCTTTTCGTTTACATCAATGATGTTATGACTGAAATAATCATTCTGCGGCCAATTCACTATGCTAATATCACCTGCATAAAATGCCGGGCTAAAATTATTCGCATCGGCAATGCGCCGGTAGTTCCATAAGTTGAGTGTTTCCCCGGTTGGCTTGCCGGTTGGATCAAAGCCCAATGCCTTTGGTTGCAGTGTGGAAGGAGTTGAATAAGATAATGACAATAATTTCCCCGGCCAGGAAGGTGTTAGATCGGGTATCAGGTTGCACCAGTGATCATAGCCTGCGGGTTTGTCAATGATGTGATTTTCGCCGGGTAAGTAATCCATGGCAAAGCAACAGGTGAATGCCTGGTTATTGGTGGGATCGGCTTTTTCCGATGCATGCAGTTCGCGTGTTTCCTTTTTCGATTCCGATCCGGTTACGTACTCGGTTTTTGTTAATGGCAATAATTCGCCAAGTTCCGTGGCGTCAATAAAATAAGGAGCCCGGAGGATCATTTCATTTCCTGTTTGAGAGGAACGTGCCTTTAGTGCTTTCACCCTGTCGCCATCGGTGTCTGCACTTACAATTTTGTGCTGCAGCAATAACGTTAGCTTGCCCGATCCCAGGTAAGGAGCCAGCATACTGTTCAACACGGCTAAGGCTACACGCGGCTCGTGGCATAACCTGGAAACCGATCCGGTTCCCGGGTTCAAATGCTTGTTTGCCCTGGCAGATTCGGTAAGCGGGTAATAGCGTATATAATATTCCCGGATGGCTGTACGCAGGTCGCGATAAAGCCGGGTGGCCCCAAAAGATTCTATCCAGGGGTGCTCATCAGGGCAGCTCAGTCCCTGCTGGGTGAGCTGCCCGCCTATCCAGTCTGTTTCCTCGGTCATGATCACCCGAAAACCGTTGCGGAGCGCTGCCAGTGCGGCGGCACAACCACCCATGCCGCCACCTGCAACCACAATATCTGCTGACTGTTCCAGGACTGCTTTTTTGGGATGATGTGCAGCTGGTATAACCGAAGTGATGCTTGCAGGCGCTGCCGCAATAGCGCTGCCGCCAAGACTTAATGACCGGATAAAATTTCTTCTTTTCACAATTGATGTATTGATGATACGCTGATTGGATCGCTGCTCTTTGAACAATTGTTAATCAGGAGTGACAAAGACCCAAATGAGCCTAAAACTTCCTGATATGCTAAACTATGATCTTTAGATTGGTGGAAATGAGAAACAGTGAAGAGGCTATGATCAACAAGAGCATTAAACAGTTGATCGTTCCTCTCAATAACGCCCTGCGAAAGCATTATTTTTTCTTTTTTAGTGCGGCACGTATTTTTTTAACAACGGCAACAGGAATACCAGTCGCATTAGCAGCCTGCTCATCATTAAATCCAAATTTGATAATAAGATTTTTTACAACCTCGTAGCCTTTTTGTTCTGCACCCTTTTCAATACCTTTCTCAATACCTTTCTCAATACCTTTCTCCATGCCTTTTTCCATGCCTTTCTCGATACCTTTTTCGATACCTTTCTCCATGCCCTCTTTCATTGCTTTTTTAATTTTTTCTTCTGCTGTTTTTTTTACGGCATATGCATCCCATTTTTCTAAAAGTGCTTTTTCGTACAACATATACTCTTCTTTTTTTAAATTGGCTATTTCAGCTATATGGAACAATTTCTGAAACATTTTCTTATGTAAAATTACAGGAATTTTTTCCATTTTTGCCATGTTACGCAGCACATACATCCAACGTTCGAGATCAGTTTTTATTCCATCTTCTTCCAGGTTAAAGTTAGGTAACTCCAAAAATATAAATCCCAGCTTGTTATAAAAGGTTTCACCGGTCTCTTCTTCTGCCAGCCTTACCCGGTGCAGGTACTTTTTAGATGAACTACCGGCAAAGTTAAAATCCATCAACGCTATGAAATATACTTCTTTTAACTCGAAGTCCCAGTTCTTATTACCCTTTTGCCCCTGTTCATGCAGCTTACTTGAAGTATAAAAGACCGCCCTGTCGGTGAAAAATTTCTGCTCTGCTCTCTGTATTTCAATAATAAAAGTTTCGCCATTCGCTCCCGTGCATGTAAGGTCAAAAATGGCTTTGCGGTAATGTTGTACCGGGCCATTATTTTCCTGCTGGTTATACACCAGGTCTTTTATTACTTTTCGTCCTTTGAATAATTCGTTCAGGAAGGCTATCAATAAATCCTTGTTGGGCTCAGATCCGAAGATCCTTTTGAAGCCGAAATCGGTGAGCGGGTCAATAAAACGCCCGATAGGCGGTGCAATGCTTCTTGTGGTGTTTTTCATAATTAAAGATAACATAATATTGATCAGCCTGATTATACTATATCAGTCAAGCCGCTGCCCCTGCTCTAATAACTGCTTTTTCAATTCACCATAATTTACCTTCTGCACACTTACCCGATTGTCTATTGCATTTACAGCGGCGGTGGCAGCAGATTCTCCCAGGATCATGAATACAGGCTCCATACGTATGGAGCCGTAAGCAACATGCGAGCTCGACAGGCATACGGGCACCAGCAGGTTTTTACAATCCTTTTCTTTGGGAAGAATGGATCTGTAAGATATACTGTACGGCCGGGGTACATGCACGCCAAAATCACCTTCATTCTGCACATATCCCTGCGGCGTTACATAACGTTGAATATTGTGCGAATCCAATGTATACGAACCCATACCAATAGGATCTGTAACAGGATTTTTACCCAGGATCTCATTTTCTGTCATCACAAGCTCTCCCACCATACGTCTCGCTTCACGCACATATAGCTGTTGCGGCCAGTTGTCGTTATCTGCAAATTCATCTTTGGCAAGCCCCCAGCTATTGAACTCATCCTGCACCTCCCGTGGAATACGCGGATCGGTAGCTATAAAATACATCAGGCCCTTCTGATAGATTTTGTGTTCTTCAATGATCCGGCGACGCAACTTATAAGAAGCATCCGGGTATGCATAGTTCATTCCTATATTGTCTGTACTGAATGGTCCATGATTGTTGGTATCGGTTTTCATATTGGGAATGGGATCAAACTTCTGGAAAAGCTCCCGCCACCCTGCATTAAAAATCCTTACGATCAATTCATATTGATAAGGATCATAATCTTTGGGCCGGGGAAAAGGCACTTGGTTTTCGGGGTGGTTGGATAAACACATGCGGTAACAATATGCCTGCACTTTTTTATCTCCGTTGCCCCTGTTGCCCGGCGGATCCGGCGAAATACGGGGAAGCAGCCCGCTTAACGGATCGCCCGGTGTTTTATAAGGATCAATGTTCGATTTGAAGTAATGCCCGTGATGAAATACTTCTGTTACTATACCGCCCCATTTTTCGTTGTACAAACCGGCGGGTTCTCTTCCTACAGTATAACCAACATGCGCAGCCGCCATCAGGTCGCCCTCGTAGGTAGCATCTATAAACATCTTCCCCGAAAAAATATTACCACTTACTGTTTTAAAAGAGATGATCCGTCCATTGTTTATTTCTGCACCTTTTTCACGATCCAGCCATTCATTGCGCAATATCGGTATGCCATTTTCCTTTACAAGATCTTCAAACACTTTTTCAGCCGCATGCGGCTCAAATATCCACATCGTTCTGTTCTCTCCATCTACCGCAGGGGTACCCTGTCCTTTATTGCCGTAGGCTTCCTTCTTTTGCCATTTCCAGGATTCCGGGCGGTTGTAATGAAGATATATGCGATGATAAAATTCCCGTGCCAAACCACCGATCACCGTTTTGTTTCCTGTATCGGTAAATCCAAGTCCTCCCGATGTCATGCCGCCGGGATGCTTATCCGGTGAGACAATAATTACAGATTTTCCGAGCTTTTTTGCCTGCACTGCGGCAGTAACTGCTGCGGATGTTCCGCCGTAAATAATAATGTCCGCATCATATTTTTTCCCTTTACCCGGGGCGGTATATGCAAATACCGGACTGCCGGCGGATACAGCTGCTCCGCTGCCTATGGCAAGAGATCTTATAAAATTTCTTCTTTTCACCCGTATGTTTTTTATTATGCCGGTTTAAACACCGGTGATTTAATTACTGTAAATATAACCCGGCATATGGTTACTCCGCTTCGTTACTTATTATTAAAGCTTCTTTTCTCTAAAAAAGGATCTTCATGAAGCCATTGCTGCAATTCAGGCACGCTCACTTTTTGTACAGGAACATTTTTTGAAATCGCCAGTGAAGCAGCCATTGCAGCCGGTTGCCCGGACACCATAAAAACAGGCATTCCTATTGTATTGGTCGAAAATCCGCCCCGTTATTGATGCCCATCCCAGGCCACAGGAAGGATCGCCGGGGATTTTGCATGTGTTTATCCCATCCGGGAACTGGCGATGACCGGATTGTTGGTGGTATTCCGGTAATTGAAAACCACGCTGTAATCAATGCCGTTGTATTTAAATTTTTAAGGATCTTGCTGTTTGGCGTTCTCGCTCATCCATCCAGTTACTTCCTGCTGCAACCTATCGGGGAAGCCGTTACAGGTATCAGGTTGCTCAAATGTTAACTTATCACCTGCCTGTTTTTGCTGATATAGTGCCGATACAGGCGATACAATTTTCTGTACACGCTCTATTGAATGGCTTCGGTCTCTCTTAGGCGCAATAATCAACAATGAACGGGGCGCTATGCAAGACAGTATCTCGTCAAAATCTACCGGGATACGGTCTTCATGACCGATAAAAAAGCCCAGCCGGGGGATAAGGCCATGCAATGCGGCATAATGCCTGATCCCTTCAGTGCCTTTATTGTCGTTTCTAAAAGAACTGAATGCGCTTACCACAGCAGCGCCCTTTACGCGGGTATCCAGCGCAGCAGCGAATAATGCTACTGTACCTCCCAGGGAATAGCCTGCTACGTATATTTTTCCCGTATCAATAAAAGGCATCCGTGTATAGGCATCATTAATAACATCCCGGGTATCCGACACCATTTTGCCCAGCAGTGACCAACGAGGATAGCGGTCATAAAAATGCAACGCTTCGTCAACGCGGGTTCCAAAACCTGCCATATCCAATGCCAGTACTGCAAAGCCTTTTTCGATAAGCCGGCGGAAGAACGGTATGCTCCGCCTGTGGTAACCCGTGGCATAGGAATACTCATGCAGGTATATGACCAACGGCAGCTTTCCAGATACAGAATCTTCAGTAACACTTCCCGCAGGAAAATAAATATTTCCCCACAAATCATCCCCAAGAGGCGTATAAGGACCAACGGACATTTTCTTTATGCCGGCAGGCAAAGAGGACTCGCTTATCACCTCTTCGAGATAATCATCAGGATAAGTACTGTTCTTTTTTAAAAGGGAAGACAGTAGCGTCTCTGAAGGTACGCCCGACGGCTCATCTCCCAGCAGCCAGCAGACCTTGTTCCGGATACTGTCTTGTTGCACAGATACCGCTTTTTTACCAACGGGGAATTTCAAAGGATCTATGCTTTCTCCGCTTAACTGCTCCCATTTCTCAAATGAATAATCATAATACAATTTATTTTCAGGAGCCTTGTGAGAACGACCAAAAATATAGTCAAAGAAATCAATAAAATCTTCCACATCCCTTGCAGCATGCTGGTGCCGCCCGCGGCGCAACAGGATCGCGATCTTCGCATCCGCTTTTAAAAAATGATATACTTTCTTTACTGATTGGTATGATTGCCCTATTCCCCATGGATTGCCCTGTTCTTCAGTAATAGCAGACACCAGCATCAATCCCCTGGGCGCTATCAGCGACATCAATGAATTCTGATCTACAGGCAGCTTTTGTTCACGGCCGGCAAACCAATGAAGGCGGGGAGAAAACCAGTGTGGAAAGTTACGGGTAATCTCTTCGAGTGATTCAGAATCAAACCGCTCATCAGACCACCTGAATGTGCTTTCACCTCCGGTTCCCCCACTGCTGCTCACTACTGCTTTAATCCTCTTGTCGAAGGCGGCTGCCATCAGCGATTGCTTCCCGTTGCGGGAATGCCCCGTTAATGCAATGCGGGCGGTATCCACTTCCGGTAATTGATAGAGGTAATCTATGACCCGCGAAGCTCCCCACGCCCGTTTCATCAAAGTGGCAAAATCATATCCTGCAAAAATTTCATTATAGTTCTTTGTATCGTCTTTCACATCAGCGCCGGCATATACACAGCTTATGTAGCCTCTTCTCACTGCTACCTGCGCCCACCCCCTGTGATTCCACTGGGTCATAAACACGGGCAATGCTTTAGCTGAAAGAGGTATCATTAATTCTACCGTCATCTTCGCTTTATACCCGGGCCCGAAGCTTAGTTCTGCCATTTGCAGCTTTACTCCGCCTTCTGTCTTTTCTCTTAATACTTTCACATGAAACGTTTCAGGAGGAGGAGGAACCGAGCCCGATATCCAATGTTGGTATTGCCCGCGTATCCCGTCTCTTTTTTTGTACCACTGTTTCTGGGTTATTATAGGAATATCTTTTTTACCTTCATCCAATACCAGTGGGTCCGGCAGGAAGGGAATGGAAGGAAGATCGTTGATACCGATAGAATCGGGCCATGCTTTTGTCTGGGCAGAAGCAGTCAGGTGATTTCCACCCAGCACGGCCAACAGCGTACATGCTATAATATACTTTTTCAATGAATTAAATTTTTATAGCAATGCAAACACATTGTGAATGTTAAGGTATAGTTTCTAATGGGGGAACATTTTGATCTGCCCCGGCATAACCAATATTCTGGTTGATCCTTCCTAATGTATTTGCCGTTATCACTGACTGCGGGATAGGCCATAACATATTATGCGGATAAATAGTAGCAGTATTATCCCAAAACACATACAGCGGTGGACTGAAGAACGGATTATTCTTCTTCACACGATCATAATACCAGTTCTTATCGCTAATAGTCGCTAAACTATATCCATCCTTATTGAGCTTTGCGAAAATAAATGATACTCTTACCATCTCTGAATGCCTTGGCTCTTCCGCGTACAATTCACGGGCACGCTCATCAAAAATATAATCAATAGTAACATCCGAAGCCGAGATAAGCGGAGCATGCGCACGTTCCCTTACTTTGTTGATATCATCTGCAGCAAGGGCTGTCTGGTCTTTCCAAAAATAAGCCTCTGCCCTCAGAAGGTAAGTTTCCGCTAAGCGGAATATATACCAGTCTCCCTGCCCTCCCCAAGGTTGGATGAAGTTGGGCGTTGGCACATAAACTTTATTGTTGGGCCAGGAATACCATGTATCCATCGTATCATATAAACTCTTATAGTATTTTTTAGTAAGTGGTTCGCCAAAGTTGGGAGATCCGGCCCTTACAGTAATTATTTCAGAAGTTGACTCGCCCATCTCAATCCAATTACACTCAGCTCTGCGCATATCAGGTGTGGTATTCCATGCATAGTCTTTATCTCCCCATATCCAGTAATGCCAAAAATCATTGGTTCTCACATCGCCATTACCAATGCCAAGCGTATCTCCCGATTTAGTATCCCAGTTGGTTGCTCTGTTACCTGTTGCGTCGAGCACTCTCCAATAACAAGGTGAATAAGTTCGCATGGCGCAAGTGCCGATGCCATCATACCATGTATTTGGAGGAGCATCTGCTCTGTCAACCGTAGCATAAATTGTTTCTGTATTTGCAGGAATATTTTTGTTTTCGCAACGATGTAAATCCCACATAACGTTATAATAAGATTTAGAAGCATCGCTTCCAAACCTGCTGGTCATTAGCGCATAAGGGCCGTTAATGACATCTGAGGCTGCAGATATTGCTTTATCAAAATGGCCGGTTTCCAAATATATTTTTGTCAAAAGATGATTAACGGCGCCTTTGGTTACATCTCCAAGTTTTGCTGCTGTAACAGGCAACCATTGAAGCGCATACTCCAAATCTTTTTGAAGCTGGTCAAGTATAGCAGACCGGCTGGTAGAATAGTAATCCAGTTTTGGGCCTTTTAATTCTTCACCAACCCAGGGAATATCCCCATAAGTATTCACTAACCGGTAATACCAGTAGGCGCGAAACCAAAGCGCCTCTGATAAGATACGATTTTTGGCATTTGGATCAACCCATTCAATGTCATCTATCCGGGTGATTATGGTATTCGCATTTTTAATATAAGTATACGCATTATCAAAAAAAGTTAAAACCGGTTCTCTAATAACACTACTTGGAGTAATCTTATTCCAATCACTCTGACGAAGTGGAACAGCAAGATCTGAAAAAGATGTTTCATTAGCAATATAATTGATGTATCCATGGTTTTCTGCATTAATTTGCTTTCTGCATGTTACCAGTCCGGCTTCAAATCCGGCTTCATCAACAAAAACATTTTCAGGCGTAAAGAACGAAAGTGGGTCGGGCTTTAGTCTGTCCTTTGAGCATGAAACCCCTATCATAAGGATGACTAATTGCAGGATGAATATTTTAATTTTTTTCATTGTATTTCGCTTTAACGTTTAAACGTAATGAGTTTAAATAGCAGGATTATAATGAGCAGTTTAACCCAATTGTAAAAGTCCGTGGCATAGCGCTCATTCCTGATTCAGGATCCCACCCGGGCCATTTGGTAAATGTGGCAAGATTTCTTACTGAACCGAATAGCTGCATATTAATCATTTTAATACGCCTTAGTAATGACGGAGGTAAACTATAGGCCAGGGATACGTCCTGAATTCTTACAAAGGAGGAAGGTTTATATATCATTAACCCTCCTCCATAACCACCTGTATTGACATTAAGACGTGCATATTCATTATTAGGTCTGTCTGCTGTCCAGTAAGGTACGGGACCATTATTTCTATTCCATCTATCATTGGACTCGAAACCAGCGTTTAATGCTGCACTATATGAACTTATGTGACCAAAATCGGCACGAACAAAAATTGATGCGGTGAAATTTTTTAAGAATGCAAAATCATTCCTTAATCCCAGACGATATCTCGGAACAGTATATCCTATAAACTGTTTATCTTCTATATCCACGTATTTACTATCCTTATTAACGTCAACGGATTTAAAATCACCAGGCTGCATACCATACTTAGCAACTTCTGCTGCTTCATCCAATTGCCATATACCGGTAACTTTATAATCCCATACTACATCAATTGCTTCACCCGGGAACCAGCCGTTGGTAAAATCCGGAACTTCTCCTGTACGCTGTTGCCCCAAAAGAATATACGTTCCGGTATCTCCAAAAAGAGACTTGATCTTATTTCTGTTGAATGAAAAGACAAGACTTGACTCCCATGAAAAATTTGGTCTGTGAACATTTTTCGTGCTTAAAGTCATCTCAAATCCTTTATTTCCTACTTCACCAAGATTGGTTGTAATGCTTGAAAATCCTGTAACTCTCGGAAGGGTCCGGTTCATTAAAAGGTCAGTAGTAGTCATGTCATATACATCTGCGCTAAGGTCAATTTTGTTTTCCAGCAAAGCTATATCCAACCCTAAATTAAGAGCACTGGTCTTTTCCCATTTCAATCCGCCGTTTGCCAGACTTGAAGTAGATACGCCTACACGAACACTACTGCCATCGTACCATGCATTTGATCCCAATTTTGCCAGGGCCGAATAAATCCCAATATCCCTGTTACCGTTCGCTCCCCAGGAAGCTCTAAGTTTCATCTTGTTTATAAAATCAACTCTGAAAAATTTTTCATTGGTAACCACCCAGGCAAATGCCAAAGCCGGAAATAAAGCACGTGGATTTTCCAGGCCAAACGCAGAGTAGCCATCCTGCCTTACAGACGCAGTTAAAAGATATTTATTCAGCAAGGAATAGTTTAACCTTGCCATTAATGCATCTCCCGTACTTTTAGTATCATTATTATTTATTGTAGGAGAATTACCGAACTGGAGTCCGTTGTATCCAAGTTGTTGATTGGGGCTAAAGTCCTTATTGGACATAGATGAAGACCAATGACGGTTTCCTTCAACATTTGCCAACAGCGTTACATTAAAATCATGTACGCCAAACTTCCTGTTCCAGGTCAACAGGTTATCCACCATCCAATTCATAGCAGAAGACTCCTCTCTTGTGCCCGTTGGTAACTCATTGGCTGCACCTCCCAGTTTTTTACTGATAGTTGTGAAGCTAAAATTTTTATACGTCTGATAGAATGGCTGAAAGGAGGTTTTGAACTTTATTCCGAACGGAAGCTTTATTTCCGCATACATATTGGCAAAAAGACTGTTTGTTTTATTTAGCAAAGAAGTACGATAGTAATCTAATAAAGGATTATCGGAATGCCCGTGCGGGTATCTTTCCAGGTTGCCGTCCGTGTCAAACATTTGTCCATAAGGGCTGTTTACATAGAAATTCATACTGGCAGGAACCGAATTGGTGCCTCCGTCGGAAAACTGGCTGTTCAATCCAACATTTAACCAATCTACTATTTTAAAATTTACATTCAGCCTGGATCTTATTGTTGAATATTGATCGCCCACCCTGATCCCTTCATTATTATCATACCCTATGGACCAATAATATTTCAAAGCATCGGTTCCTCCGGAAGTGCTGATGTCATATTCCTGTCTAAGTCCTTTTCTGAATACTTCGTCATGCATGTCCATTGTCCTGCCTGCGAGATAATTTTCCTGCTCTATCGGAAAGAGAGGCAATCGTGCCATCCATTCTTTTATATTATCGTCAAGTGGCGTACTGGAACTTAAAGCACGCCACTGATCAATAGTCATATCGGCGGGAAGCTCATTAGGATTGGTAAAAAAATTATAATTAGCTGCCGGATCCAATTGCCTAAGAAAATCCTCTCTAAACCGGATATATTCTTTAGGCCCCAATCCCCTCCGCTGGTTATAACTTTCAGTAATGCCTAACTTGGAAGAAAAGCTAATAACAGGTTTACCTCTTTTCCCTTTCTTAGTAGTAATAATAACCACACCTGAAGCAGCCTTGGAACCATAAATAGCTGCGGAGCTCGCATCTTTCAGGATATTAATTGATTCGATATCATATAGTCGGTTTGCTCCCTGATAACGGCAAACACCTCTTCCAGAGAGACTTTTTTTCCCGAAAAAGTGATGGTTTGCGACAGGCCTGTAGCGGTTGTTTGCAAGCAAAATCCTAATAGCAGAATAGTGGTGAGTTGCATCACTCGCAAAGTTTTGGGTAAAATTCCACGAATGCCGGTGCATTGGTGGACAAAAGCAGTAAATTGCATACTTTCGTTACGTTTTGGGTTAATGAATAATATGTCTGTTGAACCGGTCTTTTATAGTGTTAGCCCAAAATTTTCGCCGGATGCTGTTGCGAGCAGCGTCCGGTTTTTTATTTACAATATCAATATTGCTAAAGTTCTTCTCGTCCGGGGCCGTTACAGGTCACAAGTTTCGGTGCATATTGTAACCCGTAGCCTAAAACCTGTAAGTGCTTTATCCTCTAATACACCGTAAGTACCTTCCCTTCCAGCCTGAAATGAATATCCTTATCCTGTAATCCGCTCAATAATTGTTGCAAGGTGAGGTCCCTGCCAATTTCACCGCCCAGCTCTATATCACCTACTCTGCCTTCATAACGCATTTCTACATTATACCATCTTGCAATCTGCCGCATGGCTTCCGACAGTTTAACATGATGAAAGTTGAAAGTCCCGTTTTTCCAGGCCAGATCCCTGTTCAGATCTGTTCCGTCTATATTACCATCCATATAGGCATTCCCCGGCTTTAATAAACTACCATTAATTTCAACTAATCCTTCTAAAAGTGAGGTCTTTACACCGGGTTCTTCCGGGTAACTGTTTACATTAAAAGAGGTTCCTTTTACTGTAATTTCATCCGAATAGGTTTTCACTGTAAAGGGTTTTGCCGCATTCTTGGCTACTTCAAAATAGGCTTCGCCGGTAATGCTTACCACCCTTGTTTTTCCCGGAAATGCCGTGGGATAGGTGATGCTGCTGGAAGCATTCAGCCACACCAACGTACCGTCGGAGAGTTGCAATTTATATTGCCCACCCCTGGGCGTGGTCATGGTATTATATGCCGCTACATCCGACTTACCATATACCAGCGCACCATCATCATTGCGAATGGCAATTCCTTCGTCTGTAATAACCTGTTCTCTACTTGCATTTAAATCAATTTTTTTTCCGCTGCTTAGCGTAAGCACCGCTTTATCAGAGCCCGGCAGTATATCGTTCTGTACGCCTGCCTGCACCTGCTCTACCTGCGATTCTGGTACAGTTTCTTTGTTGTTGTAATATAATACCGCTCCTATCCCGATGAATAGTACCGCCGCTGCAGCATATCTAAGCCAGGAATTGCTCGGCATTTGCATTGTACTTCTTTTGTTTTCAGTAAGACTGTTTTCTCCTGCCGGATCATCAGTAGTATGTGTGGATATGGATAGTGATCCGATGCTATGTGCTGAACGCCTGGGCAGGGAACTATGTGCTAAGATGTCTCTTATCATAGTGTCCACCTTCTCCTTGTCGTAAACAAAACCTTCGTACGTTGCCTGATTATATCGTGCGGCAAACATCTCACTCAGCCTGTTTACATTTTCCCTGCTGCTTAGGGATTCCAACAACAGTAACTTCTCTTCTTCTGAAAGTGTATTCGAAATATACCCCTGCACTAAATAGTTGAAATCAGTATTGTTGCTCATATGCCCACTATAGACACCGCAGCGCTACTTCCTGTACTATCCGGCAGAAGTTTTTTTTCAGGAAATGTGAAACAGGATCAATAGGGAAAGAATAGTGAGGTCGCCTTTGTAGTTCAGGCGCTCCCGGATGAATTGTATTGCTTCTGCAAGCTGGTTGCGGACTGTATGCTCAGAAATATTCAGCCTCTCCGCAATCTCCTTTCGGCTAAGTCCTTCTTTTTTGTTTAATAAGAATACAAGCTTTCTTTTTGGAGGCAGCAGGCTTACAGCTTCATCAATCAATGATTGAGTAAATTTCGCATCTATCCCACCCTCAATCTCTTCAGCATGGGCCAACTGGCTATTAAACCGGTGTGAATTTAACTCACGCCTGATGCTTGATCTCAGATGATTAGAAGCGGTATTGGCTATTATCCTGCATATCCACCCGAAAGGGTTTTCTATGGCGGTGAGAGATGAACGGTGAAGCCAT
This sequence comes from Agriterribacter sp., assembly GCF_035444585.1. Classification (GTDB taxonomy): domain Bacteria; phylum Bacteroidota; class Bacteroidia; order Chitinophagales; family Chitinophagaceae; genus Agriterribacter. Next base: position 3,534 of record NZ_DAOMOZ010000032.1, on the reverse strand, counting down.
ATCTTTAAAAATACTTCCTGCATGATGTCATCGGCCTCATTTTCTGACCTGACAAGAGAAACCGTAAAGAGAAATAATTTTTTATAAAGAGTATGTACAACCACCCCGAACGCTTCCTCGTCACCCCGTGCGAGGCGTTCAAATATGGTATGGTCAATCGTATTGTGCGTTCCTTTTTCCAAAGCAGTAAAGAAATGGTGCATGAAGTTAGGAAAAAGAATTTAGTATGAGGTGTCAATCAGGCGGGTAGCTGCCAACGATAAAATACGCTTTCTTTCCTTTCACTTCCTGTGCATAGCCGGCTGCCTCCTGGCATTACGGAATAAAAAACAGTAAAAAACCGAAGCGTATCATTTTTTCACTATTTTTAAAAAACCAAATGATCGGATTTATTAAACCCAAAACAGGTGTTGCATGATCACTCAACGTAATGAGCACACGCTGGAGCTTTGTTTTACAGATATTTTTAAACGGCACGAGTACAAGCTGTATACCCTTGCTTTAACGCTTACCAAATCCGATCAGTATGCCAAGGATATTGTGCAGGAGGTTTTTCTAAAATTATGGGAACACCGCAGTCATATCCATGCCATTACCAATATGGATGCCTGGCTGTACAGGCTTACCGAAAATAAAGTGATTGATTTTTTGCGTAAAACCGCTGCCGACAAAAGGTTAAGAGATGCATTGTGGACCAATATGCAGCATATGATGAATGAAACCGAGGACATTGTATCTTTAAGGGAATACAGCCAGATCATTGAAAAAGCCATTTGTCATTTGCCTCCCCAGCGCAAACGTATATACCGCCTGAGCAAAGAACAGGGGCTTAATTATTGCCAGATTGCCCATGAGCTCAATATCTCCCGCCATACGGTCAAGAACCAGCTTTTTAATGCCATGCGCTCTGTCAGGAATTTTCTTAGCCGCACAGCAAAGCTGGTTTCCCTGTTTTTTTAGATTTTTTTTTATCTCCAATAGGAACAATGCGGCGTTGCTTCGTCATTACAACAAGAGCATATTTGTGCAATGGAAGAAAGAATACGATACCTGCTTCGCCAGTATGAAAACAACAGGTGCTCTCAGGAAGAGCTCGAAGAATTGTTTTACTATATCCGCAATACCCGCAGCAGCGAGGCGTCGTTAAAGCGGATGGTGAGAAAAATATATGACGACATCCGTAAAAACCATCCTTCCTTTACCTATGTTGATGAAAACGGGCGGCTGGTACTTACAGAGCCCGACCAGGTAAATGTTGCAACGGGCAAGCAGATACGCAAAAAAAAGATAAAAACCCCGGTATTGATCGTTCTGGTAGCAGCTATTTTAATGGTATCGGCTGCGGTATGGTTGTTGCGGCGGGATATGGATGGCCACACTAAGGCACACCGGAATACCGCTATCGTTTTAACCAAAAAATTCAGTGAGCGTTCCGAACAAAAATACCTGTTGCTTCCCGACAGCACCGAAGTGTGGATGAATGCAGCCAGTTCGCTTGAATTCCCGGATGAATTCAACAACAACAAAAGAGAAGTATTGCTGAACGGCGAAGCTTTTTTTAAAGTAAAGCATGTTCCGGATAAACCCTTTATCATTCATACAGGTAAAGTGTCTGCCATAGTATCGGGTACTTCCTTTAATATAAAAGCGTATCCCGGTCAAAAAGAACTGATCATATCCGTAAGCCGGGGCAGGGTAAATGTTGAGCAAAATCAAAATATTGTAGCAACACTTACCAAAGGGCAGCAGGTTAAAATTGATAACGCAGAAGAAAAGATCACAGAAAAAAATATTGCAGTAAGCAAAATAGCTGCCTGGCGGCAGGGTGACATGATCTACGATGACGAGGTTTTTACAGATATTGTTGCGGACCTGGAAAGGATCTATAATGTAAATATTGACATTGTAAGTAAAGATGTACCGCAACTGAGAATATCTGCTTCATTCAGGAAAGATATAGGAATATCACAGGCGCTGCTCATTTTTTGCAAACTATCAGATACAAAACTGCACAACGAAGGCCGCAAATTTGTTATACGGTAACATATACATAAAAACAAAACATCAACGCGGCGGTAACATATATTTATTCTTTATACCGTGTCCGTCAATATTTTAAAAGGGTCTGCGGATAATGCAGGCGCCCTTTTGCTGATCATGTTATATCCACAAAAAAAATTGCCTGCCGCTTGGGGGTAAAGGGTGTTGGCTGTTGTCATTACGGTAAACGGGTTAATTATAGGATGATATTGCTTTGGCATTGACCATCCCGAAGTATCCCTGTTTTTTGTTCATCACTGAAACAACGGCTTTTCCATGACAGTTGATCGTATTTGGCTTATTCTTGGTAAAAAACTTTCCGGAGAAGCCTCTCCGGGGGAATTGGAAGAATTGGAAAAGATGTTGCGCCATCACCCCAACCTGCATTATCCCATACAGAACATTACGGATCTGTGGCGGCTTAAAAAACCCATTAACCGGGCGGAAGCATTAGCCTCCCTGCAAAAGCATCTTTTGCGCCTGGGGGAGGCGGAAGCTCCGGCGGCATCAGCGGCTGAAGCTGCCTTTCCCCGAAATGCAGAAAGCCATATAATAAAAAAAAGAAGCCGGTCTTTTATTGGGGTTGCCGCTTTCGGCGCCTTAGCCTTGCTGCTTTCTTACGCCGTATACTATTTCGGGAAAGCAGAAACGCTGAAGAAAAACGAGATCGCTACCCGGGCAGGGGCGCATTCAAAGATTATTTTGCCCGATGGTTCAACCGTTTGGCTGAATGCAGGCAGCAGGTTGATCTACAATAAAAATTTTGACGCCGCCATCCGCGAAGTGGAATTGATCGGGGAGGCCTATTTTGATGTAAAAAAAGATACCACCCGCCCTTTTATCATCCACGCACAAAAGATGAACATCAGGGTATTGGGAACGGCTTTTAACGTAAAATCCTACCCCGGCGATAAAAATTCCGAAACCAGCCTTATACGGGGATTGATAGAGGTAACGATAGATGACCGCCCAAATGAAAAAATAATCCTGCATCCTGCCGAAAAGCTGGTAGTGATGAACGACGGGCAAACAAAAAATGAGGCAGACGGGAAAATAGCCGGTATTCCTTCTCCGGTGGTAATAAGTAAAATCAATTATGCCCCGGCCGACAGTGCGGTTATTGAAACATCCTGGATAGACAACCGGCTGATCTTCCGGAACAAAATATTTTCCGAACTGGTGGTGGAACTGGAACGCAAATACGGTATGGCATTCAGGTTTAAAGATGAAAGCGCCAAACAACTGATGTTTGACGTGAATTTTAAAAATGAAACCATTCACCAGGTATTGCAGGCTTTACAGTTGGCCAATCCTTTTAACTACAGCATTGAGAAGGAAACCATAGTAATATCAAAATAATACAACAGGTATGTATAATATATATAACAGTTCTTAGCTGCTTAAAAAGAAAACGGGAAATGTTGGAGCATTTCCCGGATGGTTACAAACTTGTCTTACGGCTGAAAACGGAAGATGCAAGTTTATTTTATAACC
>NZ_DAOMOZ010000031.1:27843-31392 GCF_035444585.1 Agriterribacter sp. | reverse complement strand
TAAGCTGGGTCATTATATCCGAAATATTTCCCAACCACATCCGCGGAAAAGCATTGGCGGTGGTTTGTTTCTTTCTCTACCTGTCGTCTTTTATCACTGCCCAGTTTTTCCCGGTGCTCACCAGCTGGTTTACCAAGCAATACAATGATCCGGCAGGTGTATATATTCTTTTTGCTTTGATATGTGCCGCTTGTGCGGTTTTCTCGTGGAAGATGATACCGGAAACCAAAGGATTGAGTCTTGAAGATATCGCTTCATTATGGTCAAACAAGCCTGTAAACAAGGAGAGTTGCAGCAGTGCTTTTGTAAAAACATAACAATGACCGGTGGCCGTTCCTGAGACCATCGGCAGATAAGGATTTATTTAATGCTTTAAAATGGGATTTGAATGAAAGTAGGTTTTGTTGGATTTGGAGAAATTAATTCTCCGCCTGAATTGATTAAAGCCAAATGCCTGACGGCAAGAGTAGAAATTGAATCGTTGGGTTTCCCACTCGTTACAACAGCAGTTGTAACAGACGATGCAGAAGGCAAAGACGTGGCGCGGGCAATTGCAGATCTTGGGAAGGAAAGGATTGAAGTGCTGATCGTGTGTCTTGCAGGCTGGATACCTTCTCATGCAGTTATTGCCATCGCGCATGAATATGCGCACAAGCCGATCGTTTTATGGGGGCTTGCCGGCGATCTGGAAAACGGACGGATTGTTACAGCCGCCGCCCAGGCGGGTACTACCGCCCTGAGAAAAGTGTTTGCAGATCTGGGATATAAATTCAGGTATGTATATAACATCATTGGTCAACCGTCGCCCCTTCATAAAATAGCATCTTTTGTAAGCGCTGCATTTGCCCAAAGATCAATTGTCGGCAGCCGCGTGGGTATGATGGGATTCCGGGATATGAAATTATATAATACACTGTATGAGGGGTTGTCGCTTAAAAAGGATTTTGGCATCGATGTGGAATTTTTCGAGATGCTGGAGCTGCTGCAGGAGGCTGAGCAGGTTGACGAAACAGCCATTGAACCGCTGCTGAACAAGATCAGGTCTGAATGGCATTTTGTGCAGCCTGTAGACGAAGGGTTCCTGGAAAAAGGCATTCGATATTATCTCGCATTGCTGAAAATTGCCAGGGACAATGGCTATGATGCGCTCTCTCTTAAAGATGTGGATGGCATGAAAAAGCTGCTGCATTTTCCGCCGGCATTCCTGTTCATGCTCTTATCCGACGAGGCAGGCTTGTGTACCATTCCTGAGAATGATGTAATGGGTGCAGTTACACAATTGATCGTAAAGCAGCTGACGGGGCAATGCGGCGCCTATTTCGAATTTTACGAATTCTTTGAAAATGGGGTATTGATGGGAGTGCCCGACTATGTGCCCGCCGAAGTGGTAAAAGGCGGGGTGAAGGTAACCCGCGCTGCTTTTGGAGGTATAAGTGGTGGTTTGCTTAATATCTCCGAGGTAAAAACCGGGAGGATGACGCTTGCACGGCTTTCAAACACCGGAAGTCGTTACACCATGCATATTGTAACCGGCACCGCCAGTCCTGTTAAGTGGGAAGAGGCAGGCTGGGAGCAGCCGGCCCCGCAATTGCCGAGCTTTGAACTGACGCTTGATCAGCCTGTTGATGATTTTTCCGAAAAGGTTTCGGGGCAGCACTATATTGTTGCGTATGGCGATCAGTCCGGCTTGTTAAAGGATTTCTGCTACCTGAAAAATATAAATGTGATTTAAAGTATCCTCATGAAAAAATACGATGCGGTAATAGCCGGATATATTTGTATAGACCTGATCCCCGCGTTTAAAAAAGACGTTGCGGTAAATGAGGTATACGATGTGCTTCACCCGGGCAGGTTGGTTGAAATTGATGGTATGGAATCTACCCTTGGCGGCGTTGTTGCCAACACCGGTATGGCTATGAAAAAATTTTCGAAGCGGGTCTTTCTGAACGGGCTGCTGGGTACAGATTTTATCGGTAAAATGGCAAGGGAGTCTTTAGAGAAGTATGGATTGCTGGAAGGAATACGGATCGTAAAAGAAAAGGGCACGGCTTTCGGTTTGGTGATAGCGCCGCCCGATGTAGACCGTATTTTTCTTGAATCGCCGGGATGCAGCGAGCTGTTCGACCTTCATCATATAGATTATGATGCGGTGGCAGATAGCCGGCTGTTTCATTTCGGCTACCCGCCGCTGTTAAAAAAGTTTTACCGGCAGAGAGGAAAGCAGTTGGCTTCGCTTTTTAAAAAAGTGAGTGAAATGGGGGTAGTTACTTCTCTCGACTTTAGTTTGCCGGATACAGAAAGTGAATCGGGAAAAGTGAATTGGACAGATATATTAAAAATAACCCTGCCTTACACCAACATTTTTGTACCCAGCCTGGAAGAGGCTTTAAAAATAACTTTTCCGTATGAGTATACGATGCTGGAAGCCGAAGGAGGTAATATTGTAGATAATACGCCGGTAGATCTTATAAAAGAATTAGGTGAAAGGCTGATCGCCTGGGGCGCCAATATTGTTTTGATCAAAGCGGCTCATAAAGGCTTGTTTTTATGGACAGGAGATGTGGCTGCCATTAACCGTAAGCAAACAGTATGTCTTCCGGAGGCAGAATGGAACAACAGGCAATTGTGGTGCGAAGCTTACCCCGCGATCCGGGAAAAAATAATCAATGCATCGGGAGCCGGCGATACTTCTGCCGCTGCATTTCTTACTGCCGTTTTAAATGGAGAGTCACCTGCTGTTGCGATGAAATATGCCGCCATTGCCGGCAAAAACAACTTGTATTGTAACAATATATTCGAGGACATGCCGGGCTGGACAATAATGACGAAAGAGTTAAAGGAAGCTTCCGTTGAAGTGAGAGATGTAAAAGAATTGCTTGTAAATGAAGGAAACAACGGCAAGCTGTAACAGCACACCGAATAAAATATTCCAATGTTATGAATGATATTTTAAAAGTCAATAAAAACTGGTGGCGCAGCAGTGCCGAAGGCATTCCACGTTTGATTACAGAATTGCCCGGTCCGCATTCGAAGCAGATGCACGACAATACTGCGCGGTATATGAAAGGACTGAGCTCACAGGTAAAGTTGTTCCCGGTTTGTTTTGAAGAAGGCAGCGGGATAACGCTCACAGATGTGGATGGTAATAAATTCCTTGATTTCTCTTCCGGAATTTATGTCACATCGCTGGGGCATTGCCATCCAAAAATATCTGAAGCCATTGCTTACTGGGCAAAAAAGCTGATGAATGCGCACGACTTTACAACACCTGTAAAAGAAAAATTGCTGGAAAAAATGGCGGCAATTTTGCCCGGCAGGCTGAATGCGGTTCAATTGTATTCCGATGGCGCCACGGCGGTGGAAGCTGCCATACGGGCAGCAAGAGCCATTAGCAATAAGCATGAATTTATTTCCGCCTACCGCGATTTTCATGGCAAAAGCATGGGGGCGGTAAGCTGTGCCCGGATGCACAGGAGCGAAACCTTTAGCTATGGTCCCACCAGGGCGGCAGGCTCTTATATGGTGCCCCGGCCCGACCCCTATCGCCCG
>NZ_DAOMOZ010000031.1:0-27823 GCF_035444585.1 Agriterribacter sp. | reverse complement strand
ACTATTCATAGCGACGGGTATTTCAGCTTTTATGAGAATTTTTTAAAGGAAGGTACCGTAGGCAATGTGGCGGCTTTTGTACTTGAACCCGCGCAGGGATGGGCGGGAAGCATTTTTCCACCCGACGATTTTTTCCCGAAGCTCAAAAGCCTCTGCGAAAAACATAATATACTGCTTTATGATGATGAAGTATTGGCAGGCATGGGAAGAACGGGCGAGTGGCTTACGCTGAACCACTGGAACGTAATACCAGATATTGTAACGTTCGGCAAATCATTCGGCAACGGATTTCCGGTAACTGCAATGGTGGTAAGCGAGGAAAATGGCGAAGCGCTTGAAAAAATTTCCGCTTCTTCCAGCTATGGCGGCAACCCGATGGCCTGCGCTGCCGCACTGGCTTCCATTGAAGTGATCGAAGAAGAAAATATACTGGAGAATGTAAAAAGCGTGGGCAGTTATTTCATGAAGCGGATGCAGCAAATGAAAGCAGAACATCCCATTATCGGCGATGTAAAAGGAAAAGGCTTTTTGCTGGGAATAGAGCTGGTAAAGGATAAAGCAACGAAGGAACCTTTTGTGGAAGCCGGAGTGGCGGTATACCGGAAAGCTTTTAAAAAAGGACTGGCGTGGATACCGGCAGGTCATATTCTCCGCATGTCTCCCCCGTTGATCATGGATGAAAAATATGCAAAGATTGGTATGGATATTATCGAAGATGCTATAGGTGAAGTAGAAAAAGAATTTGGATATAAATAAAAGAATGCATTTCGAATTAGTTGAGCAAGCATGCGCCTGCAAAACATAGGATATACCCTGTTTTTAGCAGGGGTCTGGCCAGCAATGTCGTTGAAACCTCATTGCAAGTTTTTAATTCGATGCACCCCAATTATGAAGTGATGTTATTTTCTTCCTTTTGCTCGTGCAAAAGGAAGCGAAAAGCACGCCGGTAAACGATATACGGCCGTTTACCGGTTCACTTCGATCGGGCTGCATTGCTACTGTGAATGCTGCTATGGTTCTCTTATCATCAACGATGATAAGTCGGCTGCTTTATTTGTAATATAACACTTAGAGCACTATAGCTGAAGTGACAGTAGCACAAAAGTTAAATCTGAGCTCCTTCCCGAAAACGGGCTGTAATCGTTTTCGGGTGGCTTTTGGTTACTTTTTCCATAAAAAGTAACAGAAAGAAAAAACAGTAACAGTAATGATTGATCTTAAAAATATTGAATGATGGCGAATAGCTCACCATACCGGTTAAAAGATGGCGGCTTGCGCATTGGCTGGGCTGCAGAAGATATAACGCCGGATGGGCCGGTATCGCTGTACGGACAGTACTACGAGCGGATCTCCGAATACGTGCAGAGCCGGTTAACCGTAACGGCATGTGCCATAGAGAAGACCACAGCTGGCGGCCGTTCAGAGCAGGCTATACTGGTTTCGATGGATGTGATCTATGCTTTAAAAGAAATGCAGGACGCCGTTCGTACCCGTCTGCAGGGAGCAATACCGGATATTGACCTGAACAAAATATTTTTGAATGCCACCCATACCCATTCGGCGCCATACCCCGAAGTAGAAAGCCGTTTCGGGGAGATATTATTAAATGGCATCTGTAAAGTTGTAGTTAATGCATGGGAAAATCGTAAATCTGCTGCGGTCAGCACCGGCTTTGATTATGCGGTTATCGGGCACAACCGCAGAGTAATGTATGCCGACGGAAATGCGGAGATGTATGGCGATACGGAGCGGGAAGATTTTTTGGCCATAGAAGGGCCCACTGATCCCGGGATCGATCTGCTTTTTACCTGGGATCTTGATAAGCAATTAACAGGTATATGGATAAATGTTGCCTGTCCGGCACAGGTAACTGAATCAAAATACTATGTGTCATCCGATTTTTGGAGTGAGGTGCGAAAAAATACAGCAAAAAGATTTGGTAAAGATATTTTTATTCTTCCTCAGTGTGGTGCGGCAGGCGATATAGCACCGCGCGACCTCACTACTCGCTATCGTGCAGGTGAACCGGATATGTGGGATGTGCCGGGTATTGTTGAAATCGGGAAAAGAATAGATCGTGTAATACAGAATGTGTATCCTTCTACCCTGGAAAAAATCACTTCTGATGTTGTTTTCTATCACCAGGTCAGGCAGATCCGGATACCCACCCGTATTGTCTCTGATGAAGAGTACCGGAAGGCTTTAGCTGTTGTTAATACCATCAAAGCTGCCGAACCGGCAGATCCGTATTCACCGCATACCGCCTGGAACCGGTTTCTGAAAGAGATCAAAGACAATGAAAAGATAAAGACACATGGACCCTGGGATAGCAAGACCTCTGATTACGGATGGTTAAGACCAATGGAAATAGTGGTACAGCAATATGAGGACAAACATCGTCCTGCATATTACGAATACGAGCTGCATGTGATGCGTATCAATGATGTGGCGTTGGCTACCAATTCTTTTGAGCTGTTTGTGGATTACGGTTTTGCAATTACGGCAAGAAATAAAGCCAAACAAACATTTATTGTACAGTTTGCCGGCGATTCCGGCGGCTACCTGCCTACGCAAAGAGCGCTCAATGGCGGCGGCTACAGCGCTATGGCGAACAATATCGGCCCCGATGGGGGTAAGGTACTGGTAGAAGAAACCATTGCGATGATCAATGCGATGTGGGATGGCGATAAGCATTAGAACCTGCAGTTATATATTTCTCTTCTATAAAATAATATAAGCAATACAATGAAAACCTACAGGCTGAACAGACTTTTTCACCCGGTATCCAAAAAATGTTTTGATGTAGCCATTGACCATGGTTTCTTTAATGAGTATGCTTTCCTGGAAGGTATAGAAAATATACAGGCAGCCGTTGAAGCAATCGTTGAGGCTGCACCCGATGCCATACAATTGACCGTGGGACAGGCGAAGTATTTACAACAGATACCCGGTAAACAAAAACCTGCTCTCGTATTGAGAACGGATGTGGCTAATGTATATGGTCAATCGTTGCCAACTGCTGCATTCAGCAAGATGATAGATCAGGCTGCTTTGCAGGCAGTAAGACTTGACGCCGCCTGTATGTGCATCAACCTGTTTTCTATACCCGGAGCACCGGAGGTTACTGCTGAGTGTATTGATAATATCATCAAACTAAAGCCGGAGGCAGATCATTACCAGATGCCGCTGATGATAGAACCGCTCGTGTTTCAACCCAACACTGAGAAAGGCGGCTATATGGTGGATGGCGATATAAAAAAGATTATTCCGCTGGTAAGACAGGCGGTGGAGCTGGGCGCGGATATCATTAAAGCAGATCCCTGTACCAACGTGCAGGAATATCATAAAGTTATTGAAGTAGCAGGTGATATTCCTGTGCTGGTACGTGGCGGCGGTAAAACAAATGATGAAGAGATCATACAAAGAACTGCGGAACTGATGCGGCAGGGCGTTGCAGGTATTGTTTATGGAAGGAATGTTATCCAGCATCATAATCCCGGCGGGATTACAAAAGCATTAATGGATATAGTGCACGAAGTTAAATAAGTTAACGATCTCTGTATGTGTTTCAGGTATTGCGGTATTCAAAAAAAAAGTTCTGTGCTTAGGATTGATACACTCTCTATAATGTTGGTTATAACTTTTGGATTTCCCAATTGTAACAATGCTAAACAATCCATCCCGACTGAACCGGTATGGGCAGTACAACTTATTGCTAACGAAAAAAGTTTTCCTGTTGTAGAAAAAATTGAGCAAATATTTATTAAACGATTGAGGGAGAGAGGAAATATTGAAGTATCGAAGAGTAAAAACTTACCATTAAAAATTGTTTTTAAAATCGAAGAAGGTGTTGGGAAAGAGGGTTTTTCTATTACAGACGGGAAAAATGGAGAAGTGACAATTACCGGAAATGATGAACGGGGATTGTTATATGGTGTTGGCAAGTTACTAAGAATATCAGAATATACTTCGGGTGGGTTTAAAGTAGGACGATGGCGGGGAACGAGCGTACCTCAAAAAAAGATCCGGGGAATTTATTGGGCTACTCACTTTTATAACTACTACCAGAATGCCCCGATTGAAGAGCTGGAACATTATGTTGAAGACCTGGGTTTATGGGGATACAATAATATTAAAGTGTGGTATGATATGCATCATTTTACATCCTTTTCTGATACCGTTGCTGTTGGTTTCAGAGAAAGGATCGCTGCTATTATGAAAGCCGCCCGGGCAATAGAAATGGGAGTCTCTTTCACTATGATCGCTAATGAAGCCTATGCCAACGACCCGGAATGCTGGAGAGCTGTACCGGGTGCCGGGCGTGGCGCGGTATATCCTGAAGATATATGTCCTAACAAACCCCGAGCGCTGGCACATGCTTTAAAATTGAGAGGAGAATTTTTTGATTGGTGCAGGCAGTTTAATCCGGAATATATCACTGTTTGGCCTTACGATCCCGGAGGCTGTGCCAGTGCCGGCTGTCAACCCTGGGGTAGTAACGGTTTCCTGAAAGCTGCCCGGGCAGTGGCGGATCTTGCCGGGGAAAAAATACCCGATACACGCATCATTCTTTCTACCTGGATGTTTGATAGCACAGAATGGAGCGGCTTACAACAACAGCTGCCTGATGTAAACAAGTGGATGGATATGCTGATGGTAGAGAAGATACCCGGGGCGGAAAAGAAGCACAAAGGATTTTTCACCAACCTCCCGGATACGGTTACCGCAATAGGATTTCCGGAAATAAGCATGTACAATAGTTTTCCCTGGGGTGGATTTGGTGCCAACCCTTTTCCGCATAAGCTTTTGCAACAATGGAAAGAGGTGAAGAATCTTTCGGCTGGCGGGTTTCCCTATTCGGAAGGAATTTTTGATGACATTAATAAGATTACATACGCACAGATGTACTGGGATAAGAATGTAGATATTGACCAGGTGCTAAAAGAGTACATACGATATGAACTGGGTGTAGCTGCTACTGATAGTGTTTTAAAAGTAATACACACACTTGAGCAGAACCATCATCTGAGGTGGTGGCCGGGAAAGCTGGAGGGTATAAAATTAACATTGGACTGGTTTCCTTCGAAAAATGTAAAACCGCAGGAGGATCCCGGGGCAGAGGATGCATTTCAAATTGCAGAAAGAACGGATGCCAACATGCTACCATGGGCAAAAGAGAACTGGCGTTGGCGCATATTATACATACGTGCCATGCTTGACGCCGAATTAAAAGTCAATGGAGGAACTCCTACCAGTAAATGCTACCAGGGATTTTGTGAATTACTAAAACTATATCATTGCGATGGAAAGACGGATCCGGTTGTAAAGCCTCCTCTTTCTGCTTCCGATTATAAATCAATGCCTGCCTGTGAATAGTGGGTATATACCGGGTCACTGCTTTTTATACCGGTTAGTAAAAGAGATAAAATCAATCCTGCAAATGAAGTGTCATAATTTGAAAATGCAGTTGTTTCTTTAGAGATTTCCTGGTAGTAATTTTAAGGTATTAATAAAATTTCGGGAATGTTTCGATAATCCTTCCTATAATAATTTTTTTTAGACTAAAACTAAAATGCAATGTTCAACGATTATTTACCATTACGGTATTTGAGTAGGCTATTGCCTGTACTCATAGTTACCTTAAGCTGCTGCTTGTATGCAACTGCGCAGCAACAGGTCATAATTAAAGGAAAAGTAGGAAATACAAAAGGCGAACCACTTGTGGGTGCCAGTATAACTATTAAAGGTACCAGCACAGGAGTATTGTCTGATATGAAAGGTGAATTCAGTATTGCGTGTACAAGCAGTGATATTTTAATTTTCACGTATAGTGGTTTCGGGCCGCAGGAAAGGCCTGTTAGCGGTACAACCGCCTGGAGTATAGTATTGGAAGAAGCACAGTCTGTTCTCAGTGAAGTAGTAGTAGCCGCGTTGGGAATTCAGAGACAAGCCAGAGGACTGACTTATGCAACGCAAAAAGTGGCAGGTACTGAGCTTACCAAAGTTCCCCAAACGAATATGATCAATGCACTTTCCGGCAAAGTTGCAGGAATGACCATCAGCAGGAGTGCGGCAGGATTGGGCGGCTCAGCCAAAGTGCTGTTGCGGGGCAGCAAATCTGCTGCAGGCAGTAACCAGCCGTTGTATGTGATTGATGGAGTACCGCTCACTAATTTTACGCGTGAATCTGCCAATGCATCGTTTTCAATGGCCGATCAGGGAGACGGTATTTCTAATCTTAATCCCGACGATATTGAAAGCATGAGCGTTTTAAAAGGCGCTTCAGCGGCATCATTATATGGCAGCCAGGCGGCCAACGGCGTTATTTTGATCACTACTAAAAAAGGCAAAGCCGGTGTTTCTAAAATTGATGTTTCCTCAGGTCTTACAGTAGACGCAGTGGCCTACACCCCTAAGCTGCAGCATCACTATGGACAAACCGCTCCGGGCTCTCCGGAGAGCTGGGGCGCACCGGTCAGTACCTCATACGACAACGTTTCAGATTTCTTTCAAAAGGGAAATACCTGGATCAACTCTGTCGGCTTTTCTTCCGGAACAGAGAAAATGCAAACTTATCTTTCTTATGCCAATACAAGCGCCAAAGGTATTGTAGAGGGTAATACAATGGGTAGGCATAATTTTAATTTCAGGCAGTCGGCGCAGTTCCTGAACAATAAACTAAAGCTGGAAGGGAACCTAAACATGATAACGCAAACTGTAAATAACAATCCGGTATTCGGATTCCAGAGCGGGCCCTTGTTCGGATTGTATACATTCCCGAGGGGGCAGGATATGTCGCCGTACAAAAAAGATTTTGAGGTGCTTGACCCTGTACGCAACTTGTATGTACAAAACTGGCCGTTTATTACTGCAGATAATCAAAATCCCTATTGGGTAATTAACAGAAATCTTTATAAGAACAAAAGGTTCAGAACGGTAACCAATATCACTGCACGATATGATATTACCGAATGGATGAATATTCAGCTCCGCGGTAATATGGACAGGACTAATGATTACAATACAGCTAAATATTATGTGGGAACGGCCGCTGTATATGCCGGTTTGAATGGTCGCTATAACGTATCTGATATTACTACTACACAGTTATATGGTGATGCATTGCTGAATATCAATAAAAACTTCAATGATATTCAGTTAACGGCGATCTTAGGATCAAGTATTACAGACAGCCGTAACGCAGGAGAAAGTCTGGGTTCAAATGAAATGTATATTCCCAATGTATTTACCATACAGAATATGAGCAGGGGCGTGGGAACTTCTTTTGGAGCAGTATCTGCGCAGCACCAGCAGTTGCAGGCAGTATTCGGCAATATCAGTCTCTCCTATAAAAACTGGTTGTACATGGATGTTACCGGCAGAAACGACTGGTCATCTAACCTGAGCTATACACCCAACGGTTCCTATTTTTATCCGTCGGGTGGCTTAACGGTATTACTGGATCAGTTGTTAAACCTGCCACAATCCATTAACCTGCTTAAGATACGGGGATCCTATGCCGTAGTTGGAAATACGGTGCCCATATATGTTACAAATCCTATCAATTACCTCACAGGGGTAGGAGACATTACATTTAACAACACCGCTCCTTTTACTGACCTCAAGCCTGAAAAGACCCGTTCGCTTGAACTGGGTGCCGAATTCCGGTTATTGCAAAACCGGTTGAGCGGTGATGTAACATGGTACAAAACCAACTCTATTAACCAGTTCTTTTCTGTAGCGGTTCCGCCGGGTACGGGATATAGCAGGAGGTTCATCAATGGAGGAGATATCCAAAACTCAGGTGTGGAGGCTTCCCTGAATTTCAGGTCTGTTAGCGGACGGAACTTTTCATGGAATACGGGATTGAACTTTGGACGTAATAAAAATGTGATCAGAAAGCTGACCGAGGAGGTGGACCAGTTCGTGCTTTCAGACGATATCAATAATTATTCTTCCATTTTGAAAGTGGGTGGATCATACGGAGACATATATGCGCAGGTATTGAGCCGGGATGAAAAAACAGGGCAGGTTTTTATCAACGATGATGGTACCCCTGTGGTACAGGGCGGTGCCAGGCAACTGGTAGGAAATGCCAACCCCGACTTCAGGTTGGGATGGAACAATAGCATAAGTTATAAATGGATCAGCCTCGATTTTTTGGTGGACGGCTCTTTTGGCGGAGAAGTGATGTCACTTACCGAGCAGATACTGGATGGGTATGGCGCATCTGCAGCCAGCGGTAAAGCAAGAGATGAAGGTGGGCTTACGGTTGATGGTATACGCTTGTCGGACAATGCGGCTGTTGCCAAAGTAGATGCTGAAAAATGGTATAAAACAGTAGGCGGCAGGCAGCATGTTACCGGAGAATATATGTATGATGCCACTACTGTTAGGGTCCGGGAGGTGTCGCTCGGCTTTACCCTTCCAAAGTCGTTCCTGACAGGAGATTTTATCAAAGGCATCCGGTTTTCGCTGATTGGAAGGAACCTGGTTTATCTGTATAAAAAGGCGCCTTACGATCCCGAACTTACCTACTCTACCGGTAACGGATACTCCGGTATTGACGTGTTCGGTTTACCTGCAACACGCAGCTTTGGCGGCAGCCTGAACGTATCATTTTAATTACCGCAGAAAACTCAATTACAATGAAACTCAGAACAAACATGCGTATTGCGCTTTTAATTATATCAGGGTGTACTGTGCTGCTATTCGGCGCCTGTACAAAAAATTTCGAATCGTATAACAAAGACCCCAACGGCATAACAGACGAGCAATTGCAGGCAGATTTTAACAGCATAGGCGCTTTCTTTCCTGATATACAGAACTCGGTTTACCCCAGTAATGGTGCCAATACCATATCTGCCGATGTAGTGGAAATTATTTCCTGCGGTAGTTGGGGTGGCTATTTTATGGTTACTTTACCCGGTGTGTGGAACCCGAATTATTTCCTGTTTGCAGGATGGGAACCGTACAGTTTTTTTGGAGTGGGGTATAATTCCATTATGTCTCCCATTAACGAAATCAAAAGGCGTGGCGCAGAAACACTAGCGCCCGATTTTTGGGCGGTGGCTCAAATATTGCGGGTAGCAGGCATGCACAAAGTTACCGACATATATGGCCCTGCTCCTTACAGTCAGTTTGGAACGGGAGGCACTTCGGTGGCTTATGATAGCCAGCCAGATCTCTACAATGCTTTTTTTACTGAGCTGGATGGGGCCGTTGCAACACTGGTGCAGTATGTGGCCGGGCATCCCGGTGCCACGCCGTTTAAAAAGTTCGACAGGATTTACAACGGAGATTATACAAAGTGGATCAGATATGCTAACTCCCTCAGGCTCCGGCTGGCTATGCGGATCGTAAAAGCAGATCCCGAAAGAGCGAGAACAGAAGCAGAAAAATCCCTGGATCCTTCGGGAGGCGGCGTATTTACAGGCAGTAGTGATAATGCCTATGTTTCAGGCGGATTAAATACCGTTTATGTATCCTGCAGGGAATGGAGAGACGGGATTGCAGGGGCGGCAATCATTTCTTACATGAACGGTTATAATGATCCCAGGAGGGAAAAATATTTTGAGACTTCAACAATAATTCCCGGCGAATATGTAGGCGTACGGGTGGGGAGCGATATAAAAGCGCAGGCAGATTATTTACCATTTTCAAATGTTTCTGCTACTGCATTTAGCCGAACATCACCCATGCAGTTGATGAATGCAGCGGAAGTATATTTTCTACGCGCAGAAGGGGCCTTAAGAGGATGGGAGATGGGAGGCACTGCGCAGGATCTGTATGAGGATGGCATTAGAGCTTCCTTTGAACAGTGGGGATTAACGGCAGAGGCAGCTGCCTATATCGGAGATAACGTGAGCATGCCGGATGATTATGCAGATCCTGTTACGCCAGCCAACAATATTGCAGCACTTTCCGATATTACGATCAGGTGGGATGAAAGCGCGGGTAATGAAGAGAAGCTGGAACGGATTATTACCCAACAGTGGATTGCCAATTTTGGTAGCGGAACAGAGGCATGGTCTACATTCCGCCGAACAGGATATCCTAAACTGTTTCCCGTTGTTGTCAACAATAGCGGTGGTACCATCAGCACTGAAATACAGATCAGAAGAATGAACTACCCCGGTTCTGAATATGTAACCAATGAGGCTGAAGTGCAAAAAGGGGTTACTTTGTTGGGCGGACCCGATCATGGCGGCACCAGGCTTTGGTGGGATGTTGCCGGACCAAACTTCTAAAAACAGGAAACCTTATTAAAAAAAATAAAGAGAACAGAATATGGCATTCTTTCAATTAAATCAACAACAGATTGATTCATTTAATACAGACGGATACCTTATTGTAAAAGGACTTCTTTCTGAGGAAGAGACCCTGAAGTTATCTTCTATTGCATTGAAAGATGGTGTTATCAAAAACAATGCTTTGGACCTGAATGATAAATCGGGTAAAAAAACCAGGTTAACTTCCTGGTATATACCGGGCAATGATGTGTACGGATTGCTGACCAGGAGCGAGAGGATTGTTAAATCGGTAGATAAACTATTGGATGGTAATGCTCCTGTTTGCCACTTTCACAGTAAGCTGATGCAGAAAGAACCCAAAGTGGGTGGAGCCTGGGAATGGCACCAGGACTATGGTTACTGGTATAAGAATGAGTTCCTGTTCCCGGATCAAATGATATCGGTGATGATCGCCATTACAGAAGGGAATAAAGAGAACGGATGCCTGCAGGTTATCAGAGGCTCGCATAAGATGGGACGTGTGGAACACGGTTTTTCAGGAGAACAGGTGGGAGCAGCTCTACACTATGTAGAGCTTGCTTTAAAAACGATGGATTTGGTATACGTTGAATTAAAGCCGGGAGATGTGCTGTTCTTTCATAGCAATATCCTGCACCGCTCAGAGGCCAATCTCTCCGATTCGGCCCGCTGGTCGTTGATATCCTGCTATAACCGGGCATCTAACAAAGCCTATAATGAATCTTCTGATTCGCACATCACACCTATAAAAATCGTTCCGGATGAGGCATTGTTGAACTGGAATACCGGTACGATTGATAGTGGTGTTGGTTTTGTTGGTAAGGGGCATATTCACAAAGAAGAAATGGGATAGGTACATCAGAAAAGAAATATCTCTTGTTTGTTAAGAACATATATGTAATTATGAAGCATTATAGCAGGATCAATCTGAACAACGCCGCCGCCATTGCAATACTATTGATAATAATGGGTTGCGACAACGGCGCACAGATATCGAAAGACAGCCGGGTTGAACGATCTGTACAAATACCCCTTAACCACCAGGACAGCAATATCATCAAAACCTCCTGGCCTTCAATAGGCTGTTGGTTCTGGCAGAAAGAGGAATTTACCGGTGATGGATATAAAAAGTTCATAGACCTGCATGAGCAGTATTCTCCTTTCAAACTGCTTACCACCAGCCTGCGGTATCCCGGAGACCTTACAGATCCGGAGGTATATAAACAGATAAAAGCCGCTTCGCTGTATGCCCGTGAAAAGGGTATGGCAATCGTTATGGATCTGGATATACGCCTGGCACGGGACAGCTTCCGGGAAAAGTATCCCGGTGAGTTGCAGCAGATCGTTTTCATAAAGGAATTCCCGTTAAACAAAAAAGATCTGCCTTCTATCGGAGTTAAAGGACATGGTTTTGGAGATCATTACACGTATGGGCGAACGCCTTATGATGTGGTAAGCGCAAAACTGTTGAGGGTATATAGCTATCAGAAAAAAAATGGTCTGATAAAATCAGGTACTGTAAAAGATATCAGCGGGAAGGCTGTTGCTGTTGAGAGCCAGGACAGTGTGCATGTTAGCATCAATGGAGCAATAGAAGACGCTGCCACCACTGCTTGTGCATTGGTAGCTTTTACAGTAAATACGCCCGACGTATTTGCTCCACACCTGTTGTCTTACCAGCGTGAAATATTGCAACAGTATGCTGATGCATCATTAGCAGGCGCCTGCAAAGATGAATGGGGGTTTCCCGGCAGGTTTACCACGCCCACCGATGAGCTGTGGTATTCTGCCGGCATGGCAAAAGTATATGCGCAACGGAACTCGGGCAGGGATTTACTGCGGGATATGCTTTTGATGAGCATGGGTGAAACGGGATATGAAGCAGAAAGAGTAGGCGCCGTCAATAACTATATGGAGATGTACAGTACGCGAAATGGAGAAATAGAAACAGATTACTATCATGCTATAAAGGAAATACTGGGTAAAGATGCCATGTCGGGAACCCATCCAACCTGGTTCCCTTATCCCGATAACAGGGAGATATTTAAGAACGGGTTGAGCTGGTGGACTTCTAAAAGAGATCTTGCACAAACCGACGAAGCCACACCATTCAGCGTACGAACGTCATTGTCAAAAAAAATGTACAGTCCGCTGTGGTTCAATATGTATTACGATAAAACGATCAAACCCTATTATAAAGATATCTGGAGGGCAGCGCTGGCGGGCGGTCGTTTAAATTATCACCCTTTGTGGCCCGTGCCCATAGAGCAGATGCAGACATCGCTGTTAAAAGATAGTGTAATGCTTGTTGAAAGCAGGATAAGTTTACTGAATTATATTTCAGAAACGCCTCCCGATTGCCAGGTAGCTGTTGTTTTTGGTCATCCGGCGGCGCTTAACTGGACTGACACAAGCAACTTTGCCGATGTAGGATTGAATGTAGCGAATGCATTATGGAAAGCCGGGTACTATGCAGACCTTATTCCCAGCAGCGAAATTGTAAATGGCTCACTGATCATAAATGAAAACGGTAAGGTTCAGTATGGCCTCCAGCAATACGAAGCAGTGATTTTTTATCATCCTCAATACGATAAACAGTCTGTTGCAGCATTTTTCAGAAAGGCGGGCGAAGCCGGCAAAACGGCATTGTTCAGGGTGGGCAACTGGACCGTAGATTTTAATGCTGAACCTTTCGATGGGAACAGCGCGATGGGAATTGCTGCCACGGATGCTGGTGCAACATCTGTGGTTGGGTTGGTAACGGACGTGCTAAAATCAAAAAGTGTTCCGGTGCAAACAGAAGGGGAGGAACATACGGTATCGGCGTTTCCGGCCTCTGTGATGCCTAAAGCCGCAGGGCAACTTACGCTGATAGACGGTACCCGTATATTTATCTCCGGAGAGCGCCACCCTTTAGGCGATACCATCCAGAGAAAAATAAATATTGATGGGCAGCAGGCGAACGTTGATGCTATTGGTGTTACAGGCATCCGGATGAATGCAGAAGGAGAAGTGGAAGCGCTTGCCTGCGGCGGATTGAAAACGTTTCAGGGCGGAAGTTTGAATATTCATCTGGAGAGCCGTGTAGACGTGGCGCTGATCAAACGGTCGGGAAAGTGGAAGGGCATCATCCATAGCAACAGCGCCGAAATACCCGCTCCATTATTGGATATCACCAGGGATTGGACCATAGTTCGGGTGCCCCCGATACTAAAAGATTGATCTTTTTCACCGTATTTTATACAGCATGTAGCATTAGTTTGTACAGGGTTTCCAACCTTTGGAAAGTCAGGAACCCTGTTTTGAACGGCTTATCCTTCTTCTGTATAATTCATATCTTTTTTAAAGGTTTCTTCCAGATAAAAAAGTGAAACTATCGCCAGAGTATAAGCGATCAATCCTGTGATCAATGCTCCGTAAATGATCCCGGTGTGGCTTTTCATCAATACAAACAGAGCGGTTAACGGTATAACGGTAGCCCTTACAAAGTTGGGTATGGTAGTGGCAACCGTTGCCCTGAGGTTGGATCCGAAAAGCTCCGCGGCCACGGTTATGAAAAGCGTCCAGTAGCCGCTTGAAAAGCCCAGGCAGGCACAAACCACATAAAACCATGTGGCAGTTTGGAATGGAGCCAGCAGGTAGATGACCACAAGTGAAAGGGAGATCAGTATAAACAGCAGGATCGCTTTTTTACGGCTCTGCAAATACTGACTTAAAAAGCCGCTGGCGAGGTTTCCTGCCACCTGTCCCGAAAAAGCAAGCATTACAGCTTTGCCGGCATCAATGGGTTTGTTGAGCCCCAGCGCCTGCCCGAATTCGGGAGAAAAGGTAATCAATATGCCCACCACAAACCATATGGGCATTCCAATAATAATTCCGTTGATATACTTTAACAGCCTCTTTTTGTTGTTCAGCAGCATCAGCACATTGCCCCGCTTTATTTTTTTCTCTTTCAGCTTTATAAAGATGCCCGACTCAAATACCCTGATGCGCAAAACCATCAGCAGCAGCCCCAGCCCGCCACCAATAAAATAGGATACCCGCCAGTCGAAAAAATACGATACGAGATAGGCAAGCAATGCACCCATTACACCCATGGTAGCAACTAACGTTGTACCATATCCGCGGATTTTATTCGGTAAAATTTCAGATACCAGTGTAATGCCCGCACCCAGCTCACCTGCAAGCCCGAAGCCGGCAATAAACCGCAATACAGCATAAGCGCCCACAGAAGTTACAAACCCGTTGCCGATATTGGCTAAAGAATAAATCAATATGGAGCCAAACAAAACAGATAGCCTCCCTTTTCTGTCGCCCATAATGCCCCATACAATCCCGCCGATCAGCATGCCTGCCATTTGCAGGTTCAGTAACATGAGCCCGTCTTTCATGATGCTTTCACCTGAAAGATTTAATGATTGTAAGCTGGGCACGCGAACAATGCTGAAGAGGAACAGATCGTACATGTCTACCATGTATCCCAGTGCGGCCACCAAAACGGGAAGGCATAACAGGTGCTGAATAGTGGTTCTGGAATCAGTTTGTATTGCCGTTATTGCAGAAGGGTCTTTTGTTATCATATCACATTGTTTGTTTTGCACTGGTGAGCTTATACAATTTCCCATCCGCTTTGATCAATATATACAATTCGCCCTGTGCATCCCTGCCAAAGTGCAGATCAACACGACTGCTGCCGCAGGCTTGTACAAGAGAGGTTGAAGCATTGTTTATTGTGATGTTCCATTCCTCAATAGCTGCCTGTTTCCCCTGCCGGATATCTGCAGTGTTTAAGCAATATAACCTGCCGGAAGGAATATCACCGAAAAAATATTTTCCTTTTAATTCAGGAATAGCATCTCCCCAATATTCCAGCCCTCCTGAAATGGCCACGCCTTCATCATGATCAAATTCGGCAACGGGATAGGTAATCTTGTATGCACTGTCGTTCGCGGGCAGCGGGTATACGTTATTGATATCTCCATTGGGATCTATCACAAAACGGCCTTCCCTGATCGGCCAGCCGTAATCATTACCGGGATGTACAAGATTTACCGATTCAATATGATGCTGACCAATATTGCAGACCAGCATATCGCCGTTTTTTGTCCATGTAATACGGTGCGGGTTCCTGAATCCATAAGCGTAAATTTCTCCGGGCATCGTTTTTGGAGAGGTATGAAGCAACGGATTTTCTGGGGGAATGCCGTATTTCCCATTGACACTGTTCCGTCCGAGGGGATCAATGCGAAGAATGGTACCCCATATTTTGTTTTTGTTCGCTGCTAAAAATGGATAGCCGTTTTCAACGGAGCCGCCGTCTCCAACAGCGATATACAATAGTCCGTAATCTTCATCACCGGGTTTCGCAAGCGGGTTGAAAGTGATTTCCTGTATGCCGTGAATGCCGCCCACCATATCGGCCCGGAACAGCTCGCGGCTGCTTCCGGTAAAATGGTCAGCAGCCGGTTCTTTTACTTTCCATTCCGTTAGCACCCATTGTACTGTTGCCTTAATGGAATCATCAAAACCAAATTCGGCTTTTGCTGTACGGGGAGGTTCGGTATGTGTGGTATAAAAGAGACCGTTTGTTACAAAGTTGGGATGGAACGCGAAGCTACCCAAACCTGTACCCAGTCCGGGCTGATGAATAAATTTTGGTTTCAGCCGGATGATATCCATATACAATACCGGCTTTCCATCCTTTATTTTATAGAGCTTCCCGTTAAGGTCATTTACGAATAGGCTGCCGGTAGCAGGTTCAAAGTCGAGCTTGGTAATTCGTGCCAGCGGTTTTTTACCCTCAACCGAAGTGGCAGGGAATTGTGTGATCTGTGTAAGATTTACTACCAGTCCGCTGAATATTATCCGTTCTGGAATAGGATCCGCTAATCCTTTATCCGCTTCCTTTTTGGCAGAAGACCGATGCACATTCAGAAAAGCGATCAGTGCATTTATGTCATCGTCTTTGAACGTGGTAAAAGAAGGCATCATGGTTTTATATTCCCTGAACAGTTGGTTTGCTCTTTCATCGCCCGATGCAATGGTTTGATCCGGGTTAAGGATAAAGTGACGCAACCATTCCGCAGGAACTTCGGTGGTTATGCCTGCCAGCTTCGGCCCGATACCATTTTGCTGCATATTGTGGCAGTTTGTACAGTATTGATCAAACAGGGCTTTGCCGGACGCAACAACGGCAGAGTCGGAGGAAATCATATCCTGTCGCGATGAGCCCGAATGGCAGGACGCCCAAAAAAGCAGTAAGGGCAGGAGTGCAATTTGAATGATCTGTATTCTTTTTTGCATTATAGGTAAATGTAATGATGTGTGATATGCTTTGTCTGTCTACTGTGTCTATGTATTAGTGTGTTTTTCTGACGCATAGGATCATAGGCACATAGGTTCACATAAGGTGGGTCTTCTGATATTTTTTAGTAAATGGCTTCTCTTTCTCTATGGTGTTCCTATGTTCCTATTGTGCCTATGTGTTTTTGGCTTTATTTTTGGATACATAGGATCATAGGCACATGGGTTCACCATAGGGATTGCTGTTCCTTTTATAATCTCGGGATCGTTAATCCCCCGTCTACCATAATTACCTGCCCGGTTGAATACATGAAATCACCTTTTGCAAGTGCTGCCACTGCTCTGCCTACATCCTCCGGCTCGCCCCAGCGCTGCTGCACGCATAATCCTTCTTCAATCAATTTATCGTATTTTTCTTTCACGCCTGCTGTCATATCGGTGCGGATAATGCCTGGCCGCACTTCATAAACAGGAATATTAAATGTGCCCAGTCTTACAGCAAACAACTGAGTGGCCATACTGAGCCCGGCTTTGGAAAGGCAATATTCGCCACGGTTTACAGAAGCTACTGTGGCCGACATGGAAGAGATGTTGATGATGCACCCACTGAATGCTATATCCTTTTTCTTTTGTTCAATCATCCAGTTGGCGGCTTTCTGCATCAAAAAATAGCTGCCTTTTAAATTGGTGTTCATCACTTCATCATAACTTTCTTCCGTTGCTTCAAGAATGTCATTGCGCTGCCCCGGCGCCATACCGGCATTGTTTACCAGTACATCAAGCCTTTGATAGTGTTTCCTTACTTCGTTGATTATATGCTCCCTGCCGGCAGATAAAGCTATACTGCCGCGGCAATAGATCACATCACTGCCATGGTTTTGTAATTGCTTTATTGCATCTTCCACATCCGCTGCCGGGCGCATGCCGTTAATGGCCAGATCAAAACCGTTTGCCGCTAACTGTACGGCAATGCCCAGTCCAATGCCCCTGCTGCCTCCTGTTACCAATGCTACTTTTTTCATTGTAATGAATCATTAAAGTTCCGGAATATTTACCCAGCATCTTTTACTCCAGCTCTCGAGCCCTTTTTCTGCAAGCTGAACGCCCTTCACGCCTTCGCGCAAATCCCAGGGGAAAGGCTCATCCTTTACTACATGTTTTAAAAATAACTCCCATTGTGCTTTAAAGGCATTATCGTAGATCTCCTGTTCAGGTACTTTCGACCACCCCGCAAAAAAATCTATTGGTTGAGCAATGTCGGGATTCCATACCGGTTTGGGTGTGTTGCCATAATGCTGGATATAACATTCGCGTAAGCCCGCCACCGCAGAGCCTTTGGTGCCATCTACCTGCAAGGTCAGCAGGTCATCGCGCCTCACCCTCACCGTCCATGACGAATTGAATTGCGCAATAATACCGTTTTCCAGTTCAAATGTAGCATAGGCAGCATCGTCTGCCGTGCATTTGTAGGCTTTGCCCTGTTCATCCATTCTTTCGGGGATATGCGTGGCGCCGAGGCAGGATACCGCTTTCACTTTACCGAACACATTGTCGAGCACATAACGCCAGTGGCAAAGCATGTCAACAATAATACCCCCATCGTCTTCTTTCCTGTAATTCCACGAAGGTCTTTGTGCAGGGATAGAATCGCCTTCAAATACCCAGTACCCAAATTCGCCGCGTACCGAAAGTATTTTGCCAAAGAAGCCCTGCCGGATCAGTCGCTTAAGCTTTACAATACCGGGCAGCCACAGTTTATCCTGCACCACACCGTTTTTTACTCCTGCCTGTTTACACAACTCGTACAACTCCATTGCTTCTTTTGTGCTCACCGCTATGGGCTTTTCGCAGTAAATATGTTTCCCGGCTTTAACCGCTTTGCGTACCGCCGCTGCACGCCGGCCGGTGGTTTGTGCATCAAAGTAAATAATATTGTTTTTCTCCTCCAGCACCTCGTCCAGATTGGTGCTCATTTTACTGATACCGGTTAAGGCACACAACTTTTGCAATTTGTTTTCATCACGGCCAACCAGTATGGGGTCGGGCATAATGGTTTCGCCGGAGCCAACCTTTACGCCACCCTGCTTTATGATTTCCATGATAGACCGCAACAAATGCTGGTTGGTGCCCATGCGCCCGGTGACGCCGTTCATGATGATGCCTGTGTTATGCGTTTTCATATTGTAATTGTATCTGTTGTGTTTTTATTGTATTTATATTTTTGAAGTTATTCTATTCAACACATAGAATCGTAGGTCCACGTAGGTTTAGTAAGGAGTTGATTCAACTTCTCACGTCTCTCACCATTCGCTATTCACTTCACGAATGTTCCCTGTACGCTTTAACGATCTTCTTTAAAAACTCTGACTGGTCTTCTTTCCAGAAAGTATTGGAAAAAATTTCCACTTCATTGAACCCGTTAAACCCCGTGGCTTCCACCCATTCCCTGATCTGTTTAACGGGGATGCAGCCTTCGCCCATCAGGCCCCTGTCGAACAATAAATCGGTTGTTGGTGTTTTCCAGTCGCAGATATGAAAAGCCAGCAGGTGCTTATTTTGCCCGCAACGCTTTATTTCTTTCTCCAGATCCGGATCCCACCACAAATGGTATACATCAACCGCCACGCCTATCCATGGCGAATGCAACGCTTCTGCCATATCGTTTGCCTGAGCCAAAGTATTAACAGCAGAACGTGTATCGGCGTACATGGGATGAAGCGGTTCGATGGCCAGCTTTATCCCGGCGGCTGCTGCATCGGGAATTACAGCAGCAATACCATCATGGATCTGTTTCCTCGATTCCTCTAAAGATTGGGATGGGTCGGCGCCGCAAACCAACACGATCATGGGCGCCTCCAACTCAGCGGCTTCTGCTATCGCCTTCCTGTTATCGTCTATCGCCAGTTTTCTTTTCCGGGCATCTTTATCGGCAAAAAATCCTCCCCTGCAAAGTGATACGACGGTTAAATTCTCCCCCCGAAGCATATTGCCTGTTTGCCTGATATTCCTTCCATCCAGTGCATCGCGCCAAACGGTAATACCCTTAACGCCGGCTGCAGCATAGTTTTGCGCAGCTTCTTCTATATTCCACGGTTTGGTAGTAATGGTGTGTATGCACAACCGCGAAAGATCTGTATGTTCTTCTGTTTTCATTGAATATTGAAAAAAGTATAGTACGGTTCATTGTTGATCACTCTTTGCAAATAAAGAGCGGCTTCACGGGCATGATAATCGCCCCACATGCTTGATTCTCCGCATGGAATTTTACTGCCTTCCGGTATATGGTCCCACCCGTTGGGACGGTGATAAATGGAATGCAGGATCAATCCCTGGTGATCCGGGTTTGTGCTCAGGTAAGGTTCATCAAGCAGGGTATCCAGTACCGTGAGTCCTGCCTGCCAGTAGCGGGTGCCGTTTTCTATATCTCCTTTGCCCTGCAGGTATTTGCCGAGCCTTAGCAATCCCTGCGCTGCAATGGCTGCTGCGGAGCTGTCCACAGGCTCAGAATCATTAAAGGGGTCGGCGGGTTTATTCAAATAATCCCCCAGTTTATTCAAACCGGGAGCGCCTGTATCCCAATATGGAATTCCATCGGAGGGTGTGTGATCAATATAAAAATCACAGGTTGCCTTAGCCCCCTTAAGCAGCAGTGAAATAAAATGCTCTTTTGGGGTATGCCCTGCAAGATCACTTTCAGCTATCACATTGAACCATTCAAGCTCTTCTGCAAACCCGCACATGGCCCAGGCCAGCCCCCTTGTCCAGGTGCTGAAGCCGGTATAGCCCTGCTGTGAATTGGGGCAGCGGAAATTGCCGTCTTTTACGTTAAAAATACTTTCATGCGCAGTGCGCCCCCAAACATCGTATATGTCACGCCCTTCGTTATAGAATATGGAATATTTGGCTGTGGCTGTAAGGTGTTGAATGGCGCGATCCAGCAAGCTGATCTTTTGATCGCCTTCCGCCTGCAAAAAATGGCCGAGGCAATGACCAGTTACCAGTGCCCGAACAGAACGGATGGTATCTACAAAAAGAGAATGCGGCCCGTTGAATGAGTAAATATAGCCGCCCTCTTTTATGATGGTCCAGCGGCTGGCCTGCACAGCGCCGGAAATTTTCAGTGCCAGTGTATAGAAATTCCTTTCCCATTCATTATAAGGGATTTTCCCTTCGTGCATCAGGCGCAGCAAATTTCCATAAGTGCTTACATTATTGAATCCATGATCGTGCACGCCTGTATGACTGATATGAGGCGCCATTGCGGCAACTGTTTTATTACGGGCAAGTTCCAGTAACGGTTTTTCTCCTGTGGCATCGTATTGTAAAATGGCGGAACCATATTGAAAGCCCTGTGTCCATTCTGTCCAGCCTCTTGTGGTATAATGACCATTAACGGTAAAAACCGGTGAGCCTTTGAATGGGTCGTAATTTTTTTCAATAAGAGCAATTTTCTTTTCCGAAATATCCCAGAATTTTTTCAGCTTATTGGTGCAGCCGGATGGTTCTAAGTTTGTTTTTATTTTTATCATTAATACCTGCTTAAAAAACGATTTAATGCTTAAAGTATTGATCAACGCATTTCATCTGCATGCGTATTTTGGATGCAAAAGATAAAATTTTTATGTGGTATAGCATGCAACCCA
This sequence comes from Agriterribacter sp., assembly GCF_035444585.1. Classification (GTDB taxonomy): domain Bacteria; phylum Bacteroidota; class Bacteroidia; order Chitinophagales; family Chitinophagaceae; genus Agriterribacter. The sequence continues at coordinate 6,606 of NZ_DAOMOZ010000031.1, read as the reverse complement.
TTTATTTTTTTAGGTCAGTTATAAACCATACCTGCGGATCTTTTACAAAGTGCTGTCTGAAAAATAAAGTTTTGTCACCAGGGCACGAAGAAATAAAACATGAGGATCAGGGCTTTGCATTTTAGGGGCTTAGCGGCATATCTTCTATCCCAGGCTTTTTATATCGCCTCCTTTATAAAAGTGTAGAGCCCATGACCCTTCGTGAATTTTTCATGAAAGTTAAGAACGGGGTGGTAACGGATCATCAGCGTTTTGTTGAGCATGGGTTGCTGCTTTTTGAGAATAAAATACAACAAATATACCCGATAGCGATAAGACTGCGGAGATAGCATAAAAACAAAGGCTTACAGAAACGGCCAGGTCATTGTTGAGCTGAAGCAAAGAAGCCGCCCAAACGATGGCAATTTCACGGGCGCCCAGGCCACCTATGCTGAAAGGAAAAAGCGTTGCCAGCGACGATAAAAGAAATATGGTGAAATAAGCGAAATAGAATTCGTGGCAACCCAGGGCCTTTAAAATAAATGCAACCGAAACAAGCTGGCAGCTTTGCACCAGCAGGGCCAAAAAATGTGTTTTGAAAAAACGGGTACTATGTGCACTGAAAAAGGAGCGGATAACAAAGTAATATATAATGCTGCCTGCCGCAAAAACACCTGCTATGGGCCAGGTATACCGGTTGAACAGCGGAACGAACAATGACAGCGATACAATAAGAAAGGTCAGTGCCCATAATCCGCTCAGGCGATCAAAAAAAACAGCACTGAAAATTTGTTTGGATGCTGTGCTGTATTGCTTACGAAGGGTTAGTATTTTATACCCGTCGCCTCCAATGCCTCCCGGTAAAAAAATATTGTAAAACATTCCCTGTACATACAATATAATATTGTGGTTAACAGATATTGGTAGCTGTATGTTTTTAAAGAAATTCAGCAAGCGGAAAGACGAAATGAAATGCGAAAGTGCAAAGAACAACAATGCCGGCACGAAAAGCCATACTATTGCATTGTTCCATATGCGGGATAAGGCATTAAGATCAACTTTAGTATAAACGATCCATAAAGTAAGACCTGTAACAGTCAGCTTTAAAAGAAGTTTAATGATATTCCAGGCTCTTTTCCTGTCCATGTACAATACGTCGGATCTGGTATGTTTTTTTATTCCCGGCTTCAAAGTAAATGCGGATGCTGATCTCGGCCAAGAATCCCAGCGTTATTAATTGTATACCGCCCAGCAAAAGCAACAATCCCAGGATCAACAGGGGCTTTCCCCATATATCATGTCCCGTCATTTTTAAAGCAAGCAGGTATATATTTGTGATCAGTCCTATGCTGAACATAATGAAGCCAAGTGTGCCAAACAGGTGCATGGGCTTTTGTATGTATTTTCTGAAGAAAACCATGGTGATCAGGTCCGACATCACTTTAAAAGTTCGGCCAAGCCCGTACTTTGATTGTCCGAATTGGCGTGGATGGTGTTTTACATCTACCTGCACAATACTGGCCCCCTGTAGTTTGGCCAGCACCGGGATAAAGCGGTGCATTTCACCATATAATCCAAGGTCATCCGCAATTTCTTTTTTGAAAACCTTTAGCGTACATCCATAGTCTTTGATATGCACACCCGTAAATTTTCTTATAAAATAGTTCGCAACTCTGCTGGGTATTTTACGTAAAATAAATCCATCCTGCCTGTTTTTGCGATTGCCAGCCACAACATCCCAGTCTTCTGATTTTAATTTATAAAGCATGAACGGGATATCACTGCTGTCGTTCTGAAGGTCGCCATCCAGCAAGGCCACATACCTGCCTGTTGCATGATGGATACCGGCTGTCATGGCTGTGCTTTGCCCGTAATTTTTTCTCAGCTCGATCATGGTGATCCTTTCATCGGCAATTTTCCTGATCGCTCTTTGTGTACCGTCTGTTGAGCCGTCATCTACAAAAATTACTTCATAGTCAATGCCCGACAGATCATGTTTTAATTTTCTTACAAGGTGACTGATGTTTTCCTGTTCATTTAAAACAGTTATTATAATAGATAATTCCGGGATCATAAAAATATTTTTAAGGTGAAATTCTCAGGAGGTACAGTTTGTCAAGCGTTTTGGACCGGGTAGCCGGATTCAGGAAGGCAGGTTTCAACCGGCTAATATGAAAATGTTCACTTTCGATCGTTTCCGTAACGGTTACCTTGCGTTGTTTTAAGGAATCCAATCCTGGTGTATCGGTAAAAAGCCAGTAGGGTTTACCGGATTTGTTTATAATTTCCTCAAGAGACAGTGCCGGTGCGAGATGTTTGGTCTCGAAATCAAATACAAAATTATAGGTATTATAATAATAAACATCGTCCGGGTCAATTTGTTTTTCCCGCGAAAGCCCGGCAAGGGTTGAACCACCTTCGTAACGCAATAACTGCGGGTAAAAAAAACCGTTCAGAACAATATTTACCAATGCTATGCCGGTAACGCTTGCAGCAACGATCTTAGAGAGCGGCTTTTGCCTGCCAAAGGCATACCGGCTTATGAGCAAAAGCGCTGCTAACGCGGGTATGCAGACAAAAACAATATGAACGGGGAAAAACCATATATACAATACCGCAATGAGGATAACCATCAGCATGGAGATGCTTATTTGCAACCTGGCAATTACCTGTATATGCCGGTAAGCACCCCTGTCATCCAGTTCAACAAGCTTTGCAGCGATTAAAACAGAAAGGAAAGGGAAGATGATATTGAGGTAATGCGGGAGCTGAAACCGGGAGACTGAAATCAATATGAATACAAATGCGATGGTGCCGATGGTAAATGCTTCAGCATTTTTTAGGAAAGCCGGTTTTATGGTCCACAAGCTTTTTATGCGGCTCCCCACAGCGTAATAAGCCAGAAGCGACCAGGGCAGGAATGCCCACAGCAGTGTATGGAAATAAAAAAAATAATCTCTTTTGCCTCCGCCCCAGTTATCTCCTTCAAGTCTTTCTATGTTTTGTCCCCATAAAATGAATTGTATGCCCGAAATACCGGTCATTCCCCTGATCTCTTTTTCGGGATGAAGATCAAACTGGAGATAATAACAATACAGTACCGGAAGCATGAAAACAATGGTGAGCAACGCAACGACTAGCCATTTGATACGGAAAAACTGCCAAAAATCGCGTTTATACAGGAGGTAGAAGAACAATGCTGCACAGGGAATAACAATGCCTGCCATACCTTTGGTAGAAAAACCCAGCGCCATGAACAGGGCTGCTGCTATGATGTTATACCACTTTTTTGCGATGGCGACCTCAAGCAACTGCCAGGAGGATAAAATGATACAGGCCGTAAGAATGGCGTCCATACGCACATCCATGCAGGCGAGTATGAAGGCCTGGGACGACACCAGTATTAAAGCAGCCAGTTTTCCTGTTTCCGGATTGTACAGTCGTTTCCCTGCTTTATAAGTAGCCCATGCTCCGGCGATGCTAAAGAGCAATGAAGGTAGTTTGTAAGCAAAGGGAGTAACACCAAATATGTGGTAGCTTGCCGCAGCCAGCCAAAATAACAAATGAGGCTTATCCAGGTAATCTTTTCCACGATCAACCAAGTCTACATAATTATGATGTTGGTACATGTGAAGGGCAATGTTGGCATGGTGCGAAGCATCGCCGTTCATAAGGGGTACAAACAGACCCAGCAGGTAACATATGCCAACAATAAAAAATAAAAGGATATACTGCCTTTTACCCGGGAGAGGAAGCATAACAGTAATGTATAAGGTTTATTGCCAATCTTTGCTGATGCGCCGAACTGTTCGGCTTTTTGACCGGCAAAATTACTTTATTTATGGAATAGCAATGCAAACGGCAAAGCGTAATCCGACCGTTTATCACAAACTATACCGGGAACAATTGATTGAAGATAAGTGCCTTTCAAATTATCGCATCGTTTTGCTTCATGCAACTGGCTAAAAAGTAATATTTGCCACAGAGGCACGAAGAAAACAGACCTGGAGACCGGACTTTGTGTTTTAGCGTGTTAGTGGCATATCTTCAGGCTCACCCCCTGAAGATGTAAATATTGGTCAGGAGATCTTTAATTTACCACTAATTCACTTAAAAATATCCACGCGGGACTTCCTTTACTATTGTGCCATGCAGGGAGTGAAGCAACAGGGTAAAGCATGAGCCTCAGGCAATGCACTTCCGCTGCTGTTAGCGGAATGGTTGCCTGTAAGGATCTTGCGGATTCATTTTTTTCAGGCTGGTGGGGGAACAGCTTACCCAGTAGTTGCATATGTCCTTCATCCATTCCTCCCCACACTTCTATTTTCACCGGAGGAAAAATATGACCGCCCGTATTTTGCATCATTTGCAGCAACACATTGCCTGGGTTGATCTTATTATTAAAAAACAAATAAAGCGCTGCTTCATTTTTCTGGTATCCCAGCCATTCGCCGTTAGAGAAATTGGTATAATCACCCAGTGTTCCGTCCGTGAGTAAGCGGGGTGTTTCCGCACTGTATTTCGGATCGGGCCTGGTAATGAAGGATATAGAATCGGGTGTAAAGCCCTGCCTGATAAATGCAGCCTGTACCGGCGCACTTCCATACCATCCTTTTTTGTAAGCCCTGGCTATTAATGTAACGGATTGATCAATGGCAACGGGTTCGGTATAAAGCTTTCCACTTACGCTGTCGGGTTGTGTTCCGTCTAAGGTGTACCGTATATCCACACCTTTAAAAGGATGTTTGATCTCAAGGGTAGTGGTTTTATTAAAAATACCCTGTGGTGTTTTTATAACGGGAGGGCTCAGTGCTATGATCACATCTCCCTTATCAACATAGCCGGTTTCAATGTGAACATTTGGGAATTTTTTCTTAAGTGGTTGTAATTGCACACTATCAATTTTTGTATCCCATACAAATACAGATGCCAGTTCTGGCAGGGGCAGGACTTTTGACAATGCAGCAGCGGTAACAGCGGTGCCTGAAAGTGTTATTTCGCGCAGCTTTTGCAATGTATTTAACTGTTCCACTCCATTTGCGGTAACATCGGTATAATTGAGATTCAGCTTTTGCAGGTTAACCAGTTGCCGGATCACTTTCATATCTTCATCCTTAACAGGCAGGCGCGACAGGTTCAATTCAACGATCTGCTGTTTTACCGGCAGAAGTTCTTCCAGGGCTTTGGTGGAGAATATGCTGCGACCGTAAAGATTAACCGAAAGCGCCGGTGAATTTTTCCCCAGGGGTACCACTACGCGGTAGTTATTGTTAAGAGCAAGTATCTTTTTTTCATCTGCCGCTTTAAAATCATACATCGGCTCATCGGCATTTTTACCAGCCTGTAAATAATCGGTTGCCAGCAGCCGGAATGAATCCTGCTCCGGCAGGCTGAATAATTTACTTTCCGTTACAGCACCCGATTTGATCCATGCATATAAAAGTGCAGATTCAGCTTCTGTTAATTGAGGTTTGGAAGCCGGGGGCATGTGCTTTTTATCGTTTACCGGTAAATGCAGGCGCCGGATCATTAAACTGGTGTCTGGCTGACCGGGTATGAACAGTGGTCCGGATTTACCGCCTGCTAAAACACCTTTAAGATCTTCGAGCAACAGTTCGCCTTTGAGCTTTGAGGTACTGTGGCAGCTTGTGCATTTGCTTTCAAGGATGGGTTGTATCACATCGGCAAATACAATGGCTTTTTCGGGAGGCGCAAATTCTCTCTGCTGCTTTAAAACGGGAGCCAGTACATAATCCACGCCATGCGTTAAATTGGCGCCCCAGTGCCCTGTTACTATAATAGCCAGCGTAGCGGCAACCGTAAAGAATTTTGTGAATGCAATATGTTTAGCCAGGAAGTCGTGGTACGAATAGAAGAGAAAGCCCAGTATGGCAATAGTGATCCCGCCCCATTTGTGCCAGAGCAATACATTTCCTCCGCTTACCTCTTCAAGTGACAGGAGCATGCCCATGATGGCGGTGATTGCCGCTGATAAAGCTGCAACAAGCCGCAACAAGCCGAGCCATTCATTTTCTGATCCTTTGCTTACGGGGATCCACATCGTAAAAAAAGAGATCAGCAGCAGCACGATAGGGAAATGAAGGAACATCGGATGCAGTCTGCCCGCCACTGCAAGCCAGTTGGGAATGTGCAGCAAGCTTTCAAATACAACTAAAAAAAGAAGAAAGACCATGCTGCCAAATAATACCCCGCCGCCAATTCTTTTAACTGTTTGCATGTATGTTGCTGTAATTTTAATAATCGTTGTATGTTGTAAAAAGCGGTTTGTTTTCTTTGGCTATCAGCAGTCAGCTATCAGCTATGGGCTATCAGCTTAATTCCCCGCGATCTGGCGCTCCTTCGTCGCGTACCGACCGCGTTGGTTTCACTACTCACCACTTTCCACTTTCCATCACACCCTGCTGAACTTATATGGATATACTTTATTGGATGCCCATTGTGCCACATAAATGCTTCCTTCGTCATCTATGCATACATCGTGCGGGTGAACAAATATTTTTTCTGTTTGTGACATGGGCTGAAGTTTACCATCTTTATAAACCGGTTCTGACCCGCCGATATTGGAAACCACTTTATTGTTTTTATCCAATATGGTCACAAAACCTG
>NZ_DAOMOZ010000030.1:0-33105 GCF_035444585.1 Agriterribacter sp. | reverse complement strand
TTCCCTACAGGGCACAAACGGGAATCGAACATGCATAAAAAATATTGGTTCCCCCAGCAGGCGCAAGCGTCCCGCTTGTGCCGTTAAATTCTGATACCTGCCATTAATTTCAGAAGCTTGTTTTCCCGCCGGGGTCTTCGCCGGGGGGTAAGAAGCGAGGAGCGAGACCCAGGCGAATGCTAAAAATGACAAGATGTAAAATATATACCGTAAAAAATATGCTTCAGCGCAGGGGTCTCATAGCCCTTCACAGCGGCACTTTATGAAGACCCCGGCGCGACTCATTCTGTTGGCGAAGAAGGGTTCATGCAACTAATATAGGGAAAAACTATTGGCTGATGCTGATTACTCGCTGCTGACAACACCAGGCGGGGGCGGTGTAAAGAATAGAGAGCGGGAACACCAACAACGGCGGGAAAAAAAATGACACTTATGAAGAATACGCTGATTGTCAGAAATAAGCCCCCTGATCGAATTGATTTTTCGGAATGAGCCTTTATCTTTTTCTTCTTGTTTGTTTTAATTATTTATTCTCCTTGTGAAACCGGAGATCCATAGCGTTCGGGCGTATAGAATAATCCGTGTCTGATCTTAAATCGCTTTTTTCTAATACATAAGATACCCGGTAAAAACTTTTAATTGACGGGCATAAACTTCCTTACATTCAACCCCATTTCTTCCATCATTTTTATCCAGGTTCCTTCATCCACTCCCGCCGATGCGATCCAGTCTTCGTCATTTACGGATGCCCTGAAATCCAACAGGGGTACAGTATCCGGACCCGTCGGGTTTCGGAATTTCTTAGTCTCTCCATTTACAATTTGAAGAATGGTTTCTGCTACCACCTCAGGGTGCACATGTCTTTCATTGGAAGCCGAAAAAAAAGCCACGCATCGCTCCAGATTGGGATACAGGGATTCTTTAAGCTGACTTTTGCATTTGTCCTGAAGTGGGGTGTCAGTAACTCCCGGCTCCGCCACTGCCACGCGGATATCAAAAGGCAACACCTCCATCGCAAGGCATTCGCTGAAGGCCTCTACGGCGGCTTTAGATGCGGAATAGGAGGCATTATAATAATTAAAAAGTTTACCTCCTGCCGAAGAAATATTAATAATGCAGCCGCTCTTGTTTTGGCGCATGTGAGGCAGTACAGCTTTGGTACAACGCACCGTACCAATAAAGTTGGTGTCCATTTCGCTGATGAAATTTTCAATGGGTAACTCTTCCACCGGGCCCAACGCACCAATGCCGGCGTTGTTGATGAGCACGTCTATCTTGCCGGTATGGAAGAAGACCTGTGCAATGGCATTCTTTATTGAATTATCATCAGTTACATCTAATGGAAGAATAATAATAGGCAGACTTTTATTGTCAGCCAGGTCTTGTAATTCTTTATTTTGACCGGGATGCCGCATCGTGGCAAAGACAACGTGGTTATTTTTAGCTAACATGACGGCGGTAGCAAAACCAATCCCGGTACTACAGCCTGTAATGAGAATGTTTGACATGATGTTTGTATTTAAATTGTGCTGGATTGAATTTGAAAAGCCGTACCGCAGTATTACGAAAGCAGCTCGCCGATGGCACCCCATTTGCTGCCTTAACAGAACTGCATTGGACTTTAACAGGCCTGACGGAAAGCATAAACCTCAACCGGCTTCAGGGCATTGGGTTTCCGGGATTCCTGTGAACACTATTTCTGCAATTCAGCGTCAGCGCCGCCGTGGTCGCCTACCAATAACCATCTACCATCTTTTTTCAATAGTATATCAGTCCGGCAATCCAGGTGCAAAGTAGATTACAGAAGCAAAAAACCCTTGTAGTTTTAGTACAGAAAATGGGATTTTTCAGTCATTTCTGGTAGTTAAACAAAAAAGAGCTTGAAAAATATACATTGCTGAGACCTCACAGCTTCAGACGCTGCAGCCATTGTTCACATTCCAAAAATAATTGATCCGGTTGTTCTATCCGGAGAATGAAGAGTGAAGCCATTGACAGACGCAAAATGTTCGCCGATGGACAAACGATTTTCAGTTGTGTCATTTGCAGCGCTTTTGTTACCGGGATTTTGATTGCAACCAAGTATAGAAAGTATCAATAACATGAATACACAGACGATTAAAATTGTTTTTGATTTCATACTAAAAAAAGTTTACTACGGCGGTTTTATTTACTAACGTATCAGAAAATTCAACCTGTCATCTACCAGATATGTATCCTTGTACTATCCGGGCGATACATTTTGTCTCCGGGTTGCACATTGAAGGCTTTATAAAAGGGAGTGAAGTTCATCAACGGGCCCATTTTGCGCCAATAAACAGGTGAATGAGGATTGGTATTGATCAGGATCCGGGCCGTTTCATCTGCGATTTTTATTCTACCCGCCTGGACATACGACATGAAAAAACGTTGGTCGGGCGTATAGCCGCCAATCTTAGTGGTGTCCTGCCCCTGTCGGGTCATTTTAAAGGCATCGTAGGCAATGGCAAGTCCGCCGAAATCGGCCATATTTTCACCTGTTGTCAATTGGCCGTTGATGTGTACACTGTCCAATATGGTAAAACGGCTGTACAGGTCTTGTATTTGTTTCACCTTCACATCAAACCTGTCCCTGTCTTCTTTCGTCCACCAATTACGGATATTCCCTTCTTTGTCAAACCGGGCGCCCTGATCGTCGAATCCGTGGGTGATCTCATGACCAATCACTTCACCAATGCCACCATAGTTTACGGCATCGTCCGCATCTTTGTCAAAGAAGGGAAACTGCAAAAAAGCTGCCGGGAAGTTAATGTCGTTAGCCGTGAAATTGTAATAAGCATTGATAGTAGTGGGTGTCATTCTCCAAAGTGATTTATCAACCGGTTTGCCCAATTGAGAAAGGTTGAAGTCAAAATTATTTTGATCGCACGCAAGGGTATTTTCAAAATATTTCGATTTATCAATAGTTACCTCACTGTAATCGCGCCACTTACCGGGATAACCTATTTTTCTGCTGTATCCGTTTAGTTTTTCCAATGCGGTGGCTTTGGTGGAATCGCTCATCCAGTCTGATTTTTTTATGCGTTCGGTAAAGGCCTTGGTCAGATTATCTACTAATTCATTTATCCGCTGTTTGGCTTCGGGCGGAAAGTATCTCTGCACATACAGTTGCCCTAACGCTTCCCCCAATTTTTGGTCGGTAGCGATGGTCAATACCTCCCAGTGGGCTTTAGGCACTTTTTGTCCATTTATAACTTTCGTATATTCAAACTCTGCATCTTGAAAGGGGCGGCTCAGTATGTTTGCATAATGCTTCAGGGTATACGCTTTAAGATATAATTTCCAGTCGGCAAGAGGTACGGTGTGCAGGAGTGTGTTCAGTTTGGCATAATAAGCGGGCTGACGCATATTCACGGAATCAACATGGGCGCCAATAGTATTAAAAAATGAGCTCCATCCGATATTAGGTTGCTCTTTTTCTATCTGCGTTAATGCCATTTTATTGTAATTGGACTGCACATCCCGCAATTGAACCCGTGTTTTGTGGGATTGGGCTATTTCTTTTTCAATGGCATAGATCGTGGCGGCATTTTTGGCAGCCGTAGCAGCATTTGTACCGGTGAGCAGGAGCAAAGAGACAAGATAATTTTTGTAGACATCCTGTATGGCGGCGGTTATACTGTCTGATTTGAAATAGTAGTCTCTATTGGGTAAGCCGATCCCCCCCTGAAACAGGTTTGCTATGTTCATCGAACTGTTTTTCTGATCGGGAAGAACATGAAAGCTGAAAAGTGTTTCATTTCCGTTTTTTTCTTCTATGGCGGCAAACCTCAATAATGAAGCCACATTGGATACGGTGTCGATTTGCGCCAGTAGTGGTTTTACCGGATCGAAGCCACGTTTATTAATAATAAGGGTATCCATACCGGAAGCATAGAAGTCGCCTACTTTTTGTTCGATACTTCCTGGTTTGGCGTTGCTTTTTGAAGCGTCTTCCAAAAGAGACCTCACCTTTTTTCTTGTTGCAATACGAAGGCTATAAAAGGATCCGATTGCAGGCTGGTCTTCCGGAATTTTTGCGGTATCTAACCATTTGCCGTTGACAAACCGATAGAAATCATCTGCCGGCTTTACCGAGCTGTCAAAGAATTGGGTTTCTATGAAGTGCTCGCGGGAACTGATCGCTCCGGAATTATCGGTGTTGTTTTGGCAGGCCGTTATACCGAAGATTGCCAGACATATAGCAATAAAAGGGAGAAATTGCTTGGTCATCTTCTTTTTTAATATTAATATTTATTTTTTGATGAAGTCGGGAGGTTTTATTTTGATTCATCTGCCGTTAAATTTTCATTTGCCTCAAGGTTTTTTTTATTACTCAAGTATAAATGATCAGCGCCTCTTTCGAAGACTTCATTTTTGCCTCGCTGCCCATGCATCCATTTTTGTCTCCAATATCTTTAATGGCATGCTACCGCCACTCAGCAATTCACTATGAAATTTGATGATGTTGAACTTGTTGCCTAATTCTCTTTCACACTTATTGCGCATCGCTATTATCTTCAACCTTCCGGCCATATAAGAATGTGCCTGCCCCGGCAGGGCCATATAACGTTCAATCTCGGCCGTGGCTACCGGCTCTGCTATTGCTTCATGATCCATCATATATTGAATGGCTTCTTCCCGCGTCATGCCTTTGGCATGCATACCTGCGTCTGTTACCAGGCGGATCGCGCGGTGCATTTGCCAGGTCAGCGATGCCAGGTATTGATAAGGATCCCGGTAAACACCCAACTCTTTTCCCAGCGACTCGCAATAGAAGGCATACCCTTCGGTGTAAACGCCATATTTTTTAAAGCGACGGAATTCAGGCAGCAAGCTGTCTTCTGATTGTAAAGAAATTTGATAGTGATGACCGGGGATGGCTTCATGAACGAAGAAAGCATCCATCGGAGGCGCATTAAACTTTACAGCATCAGGAATGGGCACATAAAAGATACCCGGCCTGCTACCATCGGGGGCGCCGGGAAAATACTGGGGAACGCCTAAGCTTTTTTCACGAAACTTTTCTACCTGCCTTATTTCAAAAGGTGTTTTGGGCGAAACATCAAAAAGCTTCCCAACGTTAGCATCTACCGTCTTATGTATAGACTCAAACGAATCTAATACCTGCTGCGGCGTTTTGAATGGAAAGAATCTTTTATCTGTATTCATATAGTTGAACAGTAATTTCAAATCGCCTTTGAAACCAATGGCATCCTTTACACTATCCATCTGATGCGTAATAGCGGCTACCTGGTCAAGTCCGGTCTGATACAACTGATCCGGCGTTTCATCGGTAGTTGTCCAGTATTTTACAGCATAATCATACATTTCCTTGCCACCGGGCAGATCAGAAAGCCCCGATGTGACTCTTGCTTTGGGCAGGTATTCATTTTTTAGGAAGTCACCCAGTTTTTTATAGGTGGGTGCGATCACATTCACCACAATTTGTCTGTAATCATTGACTAACCTCTGACTGTCGGCTGCTGCAATATCTTTGGGCAGATGCGTTACCGGTTGGTAAAATAGGCTTTTCGTTGGGTCGCTGACTACCATACTCTCTATCTGAGGGATCATTTTTACAACCAGCGACTTCGGCAGCACCACACCGGCAACGATTCCCTGCCTGAAATTTCCAATGGCAGAATCAGCCCATATCTGAAACTTGTTCAACCTGCTCAGCCAGTTGTCATAATCCTTTGCTGTTTTAAAAGGGAAAATCGTATTGCCCAAAGGCAGAAATGCAGGCATTCCTCTAAACTGGGTAAAGGGAATCATCCATGTATTCAGTTTCAGTCCGTCCAACTGGCTGTTCATTTCATATACGAAAATGTCGTAGCTGATCTTGTTTTCATCCGTAAGCCTGCTGCGGTCAAAAGCTTCCGCCGAATCAAGATAGGATTGGTAAAATGCGGATAGCCTGTCGCGGAAAGATCGGGACTGGTCGTTTGGGAACTGGTCGTTGTACCGGTTATCCCCGATAAAAGTGGCTTCAAACGGAAAAAGCCTGAGATGCTCTTCCCAATAGTTGTTGAATAGGGTATTTATTTTTTTATTGACGGCAGAATCAACAGATGATGCAGCGCTTGTTGATCCGTTCTGGTTACAGGCAGCCGTGGAGAAGATAATCAACACGGCCGCAGAGAAGAATAAGATTGATTTTGATTTCATTATTATAAATTTTAAAATTCTTTTTGGGTTACCGGCTTTGATGATTTTATGCTATCTATCCGGTTTCCGCTGTACAGCCATTGTGTATACTCTGAGAAAACCGTTCGGGTTGCTCCGGCCAGGACAAATGCACCGAAATCTTTATCACTACTTCCCTGGAGTTGGGCTTCAACTGATGTGGTTGGGTTTTGTGACAAATAATGAAAAGTATAAATACATTGATGGTGAACCCCGGTAGTCTGTTTTAAGGCGTGGGGAGAAACGATCAAAAATTATTCTTTCAATATATACAACCAGATGCTGAATCAAATAAATCATAAGACTCATTACCAATAGAAAGATACATATAGAAAAAATAAGTTTTGTGGTGGGGCTTAGCGCTCTGAAAAAACGGTGGTGGCCGGGCATAACACCCTGATGACTGTTACCAGCGGAAGAAAACTCAGAACCGTTCAAAGGATTAATAGTTTGGTTTTCCATTCTTCTTAATTGTAAAAAATACAACCGCCAGCGCAGTAATTTTTAAATGTTTCATGCTGTTTCAGGTTTTAGGTAAAAAATGAATATGTTGGCGAATTTACTTGCCGGGGGATGAAAAGATAGGATTTTCCATGCAAAAACTGTGATTTTTTGTGCAGGTTTCAAAAATGCTCAAAAAATATTCTTAAGAAATTTTTATGATAATTTCTATTGTCTATATTTGCAACAATATTGCAATTTTTGACAGAAATAAGGAAATACCGTCAATGGGCTGCAGCCACCCTGCTTGTAGTGTACGCTTTTATTGCAACGCCCGTGCAGCTATGGCATCATCATTCTCCTGCCAAACAAACGGTTGCTTCTGAAAAAACCTTCGACAAAGGCCACCCATTCATTTCGTCATCCGGTATTTCTGCCGATGACTGCCAGGTTTGCGCTCATAAATATTCCACTTACACGAGTCATACCTGCATTCCGGAAATACCTGCCGTTGTTTTTTATAAAGACACCAGACCGGATTTTTGCTCCTCCATCATTCTCTCTCCTTCTTTTCATTTTTCCAATAAAAGTCCCCCGGTAAGAGCATAAATATTGTATCGGCTACAAACCGGTGTTTCAATCTTCGGATGTTCGTTGCCGTACTATAACCATTTATCTTTTACCAAAAACAGTAACCTGCATGCCTTGCAGACAGTACAGCTTACCAGGCAGTACAACGGAGCCACTGCGTTGAATCAGCTCAGTTTACAGGGCGTCAACAAAAAAACAGAAGAGCAGGAACGGATATAAAAACACAATATGGACCGGACGCTATTTTTAATGATCATAAAAAGCGTATTGGGAGCGATACTGTTTACCTGTACGCCGGGGTGGGTAAACGGACAGGTACACCAGCTTATCGTAACAGTTATTGACGACAACAGCAAGCCTCTTCCAGGTGCCGATGTATGGCTTGAAAGACAGGAGATGAAACCGGTTGCAGCCTCTAATGGTGTATATATTTTTAAAAGGCTGCCGGCGGGCTACTATCGCCTGCGTATTGCTATGGCAGGTCATAAGCCTTTCAGTAAAAAGATCACCATTACAGATCATGACATTTCGTTGCCGGTGATCCTGCATCCTGAGATACACGTTTTAAAGGAAGTGCTTATACAAAGCAGCGCCATCGGCCGGAGAAAAAAAGAAGAACAGCTGAACCTGGAAATAATAAAAAGCGATTTCATACAAAAAAACCTCGGAGGCAGCCTGATGCAAAGCCTGGAGCGATTACCCGGCATAAAAACGATCGGCATCGGCTCGGGGCAATCGAAACCGCTGATAAGAGGTTTGGGCTTTAACAGGGTGGTGGTAATTGACCGGGGCATAAAACATGAAGGCCAGCAATGGGGCGCTGATCACGGGCTGGAAATAGACCAGTTTGCCGCTGAAGAAGTAGAGATCGTAAAAGGCGCAGCTTCTTTCATCTACGGCTCTGATGCCATAGCAGGCGCTATCAATATAAAGCCGCCTGCAATACCCGCAGCCAACACATTCGGCGGGGAGATCAATCTTGCAGCCAAAACCAATAACGCCCTTTATGGCACTTCGTTAAACATTTACGGCAGAACCCAAAAATGGATGAGCGCCGGCCGGATAACCCTGCAGGATTACAGCGATTATCGCGTGCCGGCCGAACGGTTATATGTTTATGATTATCCCGTTGATCTCCATCGCCGCTACCTGCGCAATACGGCAGGAAAAGAATCCGGCTTACATTTCAGCACCGGTTATGTAAGCGACATTTTCAGATCCGTTTTCTATACCAGCCATACGTATAGCAAAAGCGGCTTTTTTGCCAACGCCCATGGGCTGGAGCCACGACGGGTGGATGCTGCCCTGCACGACCGCAGCTCCCGTGATATTGTAATGCCTTATCAGCAGGTAAACCATTTTAAATTCATTAACCGCAGCAGCCTCCGGCTGAACCGTCATGTTGTGGAGCTGGAAGCCGGCTACCAGAACAATTTCAGGCAGGAATATAATCGCTACGTAAACCACGGCTTTATGCCTGCTGTATACCCGGATAATATGCCAATACCTGCTAACCTGGAGCGGGCGTTCAACAAAAATGTTTATTCATTAAATGTAAACGACCGCCTGAAGTTCAACCTGCATGATCTCCGGTTTGGCATGAACGCTGAAATACAAAACAATACCATCAACGGCTGGAGCTTTCTTGTTCCGTCGTTTGATCAAAAAAGCATCGGCGCTTTCCTGTATGATAAAATATCCGTAAGCGACCGTATCCTCCTGCATGGCGCTATCAGGTACGATCATAGCCATATCCGTATTCATCGTTATGCAGACTGGTTTCCCTCGCCGCTTGAAGTGGATGGAGAGATAACCCCGGTTCATATAATAAGGTCCAACAACATACAAAGAAACTTTAACAGCTTTACCGCGTCTGCCGGCATCAATTACAACCTGGAACATATTGAGATCAAAGCCAGTGCAGGAAAAAGTTACCGGGTGCCTATTGCCAAAGAATTAGGAGCTAACGGGGTAAACTATCACTACTTCAGCTACGAACGTGGCAATGCCGCGCTGAAACCGGAGGAATCGTACCAGCTGGATGCAACAGCCGTTTTAAAGAAAAATAAATGGCGTATCCAGCTAAGCCCCTTCTTTAATTATTTTCCCAATTACATCTATTTAAACCCAACCGCGGAGCACGACTACCTGTATGGTGCAGGCAACCAGGTGTTTGAATATACACAAAGCCGGGTTGTAAGGTATGGCGGCGAGCTGCAGGTAAAATACCAGGCCTGGGAAATTGTAAGCGCCGAAGTGCTGGGAGAATACCTTTATGCAGAACAGTTGTCGGGGAATAAAAAAGGCTATACGCTTCCCTTTTCACCGCCGCCCTCCCTGTTGCTGAATCTCACCTATGAGCCGGTGCATACAGGTCCTTTCCACCGCACTTATTTTTCTATTGACTATAGAATAACGGCTCCCCAGAACAATATTGTTCCTCCTGAAAAAAAAACAGGCGGCTATGGCGTAATGCATGTGCAGGCCGGCAGCAGGTTCAATATACAAAAGCAGCAGGTGCAACTGAGCCTGCAACTGCAAAATGTTTTCAATACAAGGTATATGGATCACACCAGCTTTTACCGGCTCATTGGCTTACCGGAGCAGGGAAGAAACCTGGTGCTGTTCATAAAGATCCCTTTCAGTTTTTTAAAAAATAAACAAGCAATATGAAACAAAAAGTAAAAATGATCATCACGGCTATAGGGGTTATTATATTCATAGCAGGCTGCTCTAAAAACAAAGATGCTACCGATAAGGAATACCCTACTATTGATCTTACAACTGCGGCCGCTTTTCCCCGGCAATGCAGCGAGCTCGCACGCGGACAGGTATTTACTGCCAAAATACCCGTGGCAGATAATGTTGAACTCGGATCGGTGAGCATTGACATCCATCACAATTTTGATCATCACAGCCACAGCACGGAAGTAGAGGAGTGCGATATGGACGCTGTTAAAACGCCGTCAAACCCATTCTTACTGGTAAAAAGCATTTCCATACCTGCCGGCAATCAAAGCTATACGGTATCGGAGGCAATAGATATCCCCGGGGATGCAGATCCCGGCGATTATCATTTTATGATACGCGTTACGGATAAAGAAGGCTGGCAAACCATTAAAGGCTTAAGTATAAAAATAAAGTAAATGAACAGGGCAACTATTCATCAATATACATTTTCGAATAATTAAATTAAAAATCTACCGTTATGGCCACAAAACAAATTTTCAGCAAATTAAGCGTCGGTTTATTTTTTCTGTTTTTAGCCTTCAGTGCATGTAAGAAAGATAAGGACGTAATTGCCAAACCCACTATTACGGATCTGGAAATCGGATCCGGCAACAGCAAAACGGCTTATCCCGACGCAGACGTGCATATCGAGGCATCTGTTCTTGCTCCCGGCAGCATTGCCAACATTAAAGTGGAAATCCATCCTGAAGGCGGATCGGGCTGGACCTTTACCCAGATTTATACAGAAGGATATGAAGGTTTAAAAAACGCAGACCTGCATGAGCATATTGATATCCCGGAAGACGCCGCCACGGGTGAGTACCATGTTCACATCACCATTACAGATAAAGCGGGCAATGTTGCAGAAGCAGAGTCGGCATTGAACATTATTGTAGATCCCTCTTTACCGGCTATTACCGGCTTTGAAGTGGCGTACGATAGTGAAGATGCAGATCTTCATGTAGAGGGGGATATCATCGCACCGAATAAAATAGCCGAAATTTCTTTGGAGATACATGGCGGCAGCTTTGAGAAAGAATATGAAATAACCGGTGATTATGTTGGCAAGACCACATTTCATTTACACAAACATTTTTCTTTAAGCGATGTGCCGTCTGGTCATTACCATGTACACCTGTTGGTAAAAGACCAGGCCGGAAAGGAAAGAGAGTTTGAGGAGCACTTTGATAAATAATGTGTGAGTAAAAACTGTATGATGCAACGGAGTTCCTTTTTTAAAGCAGGGCGGAAGTAAAAAATAACGTCATGTTACAAACCAAGGAACTTCGTTTTGCCTGTTCACCTGTTGTGTCGTTTAATTTTCCTGATATTCATTGTGCCGCCGGTGAAACACTGCTGATTACGAGCGCCTCCGGTAAAGGAAGACAACGCTCCTGCATTTGCTGGCCGGCATTCTTACACCATCGCATGATAATGAAATCGGCCATCCGTAATGTTATAAAACCATTGTTCCTTTTACAGTTTTTATTATGTAACCGCAACTAAAATAATTTCAACTGGCTCCCGGTAGCTTTATGGTTCTCCTTCTGTGGCAGCTCAAAATTGGAAATACCCACTCCCAGAAGACGTACCCTTTTTTCTTCAACCGGCGCTTTATCTAAAATCATTTTTATTATTTTAAAAATTTCCTGCTTATCATTGACCAATTCCGTTAATGAATGACTACGGGTCATTATAGTAAAGTCGCTGAATTTGAATTTTATGGTGATGGTCCTCCCCTTTAATCCGAAGCTATGCAATCTTTCCGCAAGGTTTTCGGTAAGGATCTCCAATTCAGTCAACATGGATGCCTTGGTAGTGAGATCTTCCTGGTAAGTATCTTCAACGCTTACGGATTTTGTTTCCCTGTGGGGCTGCACTTCGCGGTTATCAATGCCGCGCACAACCTGGTAATAAAACTTTCCCGGCTTACCGAAATGAGATACGATCTCTGTTTCAGACAGTTTTTTCAGGTCGGCGCCGGTATGCAGTCCCATCGCTTTCATTTTAGCGGCCGTTACTTTGCCTACCCCGAAAAACTTTTCTACCGGTAGCTTTTCCATAAACGCTCCGATCGCCGAAGGTCCTATAAACGTTAAACCATCCGGCTTATCCATATCGGAAGCGATCTTTGCCACAAACTTATTGATGGAAACACCTGCGGAAGCCGTAAGTTGTAATTCATCGCGGATCGCCTGTTTGATCAACCCGGCAATATCCATTGCAGAACCAATTCCCTGCTTGTCTTCCGTTACATCCAGATAAGCTTCATCTAAAGAAAGCGGCTCTACCATATCCGTATAACGGTGCAATATTTCATGAATTTGTGCGGATACCGCTTTATAAGCATCAAAACGCGGATAAATAAAAATGACATCAGGACAAAGACGTAGTGCGGTTTTGGATGACATGGCAGAACGGATCCCGAATTTTCTTGCTTCATAGCTGGCAGTAGCCACTACCCCACCGCGCCCTTCGGGCGGGCCTCCAACAATAACGGGCTTGCCCCTGTATTCCGGGAAATCGCGCTGCTCTACCGAAGCATAAAAAGCGTCCATATCAATATGTATGATCTTCCGGTATTTATCTTCGGGTATCATTCATTAAACTGTTGTTTATTGCAATGGCGTATATCCTGCATCAACCCAGTGCCGAAGTAATTTATGGATATTTCTACTTTCATGAATGCATTCAACAAATAAAGTACGTGTTTTTCCATCGTTGTTGATCTTCATGCTGCAGGCAGTGAGCCAGGGGGTGCATCCCAAACTGTCGCTGGCTGGTGGGGACACCAGCCAGGGCGGCCCGCCGTGGGCAGTGCCTGCCTGACCGGTAGGCAGGTCTCCACTGCCCACATGAAGCAAAGCAATGCGACAATTTGGAATACACCCGAGCCAGGTGTCACCAACAATAACAGCAGGAATATGATTATCTTCAGGTAGCAGTGGCAGCCTGCTGTATATAGCAGCCTTGAGGAAAGCTTATGTGACTAACACAAAAAGGTATCAGCTGATGCCGGTTGTCCCCTAATGACAACACTAGGCGGGGGCAAAATATAGTAGTGCATCAGAATTATTATACACAAGACAAGAAAGGACTGTTAGAAATATGGTCGTCTATTGATAAAAATTTAGTAACAGCAGGACAGGTCTGGCTAACCACAAAACAATGCTACCAAACCTGCGCCGGTACGTACAACTTTTATGCAGATGCTGATACGATTTGAGGTATCCGGAAGGACTATCCAATAAATTGCACGGCTGCCAGCTCCCTGCCCACCTGCTGCACCCCTTTTAAAATTCGACGTGTTTGTACGGGAGATGGTTTTTTGTTCCCTTTGATGTATTGTGCCAAAAGACTCTGATTCATTCCTATTCGTTCAGAAAGTGCTTTTACATTAATCACTTTATAAAATTCAAAAAATTGGGGTAAATCCAATGTGGTTTTCAGATCATCTGTAGTTATGGATTTCCCTTTAGCTTTAAAGTACAGGTTCAATGCGTCAACAATATTTTTCTTTAGTTCTTCTAACGAGCTACCCACGGTATAAACAGGATATTTAGCCGCATAGGCAGAATAACCGGTTTTTGTTCGTTCTACAATCATTTCAATTTTCATAATGTTTTTTTATTTGATGCCTGCATCTTTTTTAATCTTCTTTTCCAGCCCCTTGCCTACTTCATGGCTGCCATGAGCAGGACAAACAATTTGCCCTTTTTTAATCGGGTGTTCCATGATCATGTGGCTGCCCGATTGCCTTATTATAAACCATCCATCTTTTTTAAGCAGTCATATCAGTTCGCTGGGTTTCATGATTTATACCAAGCTCAAAGGTAATAAATTTATTACTTATATTGCACAGAGAATTATTCGCTGTTGCTGGTGTTCCTGCTGCAGGCAGTGAGCCAGGTGCACCAACAATAAAAGTAGGAATATATGATTATCTTCAGGTAACAGCGGCAGCCTTTTGCATAGCAGCACTGCAGCCGATAAAACCGACTCATTTACTCTCCAGGCTTTTCATAAAAGCAATGATATCCGCCTTTTCTGTTTCAGTAAGTTGCAGGTTTTGTTCAGGAAGTGTTTGATTGGGAAGATGGATTCCCAAACCTGCAGCACCCCCGTCATTATAAAACTCCATTACCTGCTCTAAAGTTTCATATACACCGTTGTGCATATAAGGAGCTGTTTTATTGATGTTACGGATGGTGGGGATCCTGAAAGCATGTTTATAGGAATCAATCCCGATCACATCATAATAACCCCGGTCGGGATCCAGCGTGGAATCTGCCAGCGATGCGGGAACACCCAGTACTTCCGTTTCGCCCGCAATATACTTGGGTGGCTTAACACCATTAAACAGCGGTATAAAATGGCAGGTGGCGCATTTTGCTTTACCCATAAATAAATTGAATCCGTTCAGCTCTTGTGCCGACAGGGCCTGTTCATTACCCTGCATGTACGCGTCAAACCTGCTGTTGAGCTTTGTGAGGCTGCGGATATAAGAAGCAAGTGCATTGGCAACCTCATCCGCGCTGATCTCATTTTTTTTGGGGGATGCAGGAAAGGCTCCGGCGAATAAAGATCGGTAGCCCTTGTTTGCAGAAACATACTGTATGATCGCATCCATTGAGCCATCCATCTCCATTTTGCTGCTGATCACATCACGCACCTGGTCTTCCAGCGTTAATGCCCGCATATCATAGAAATAATTAGATTGCAAAGCAGCATTGAGCAATGTCGGCACATTTCTTTTCAACCGTTTTGCAGGGTCGTGAATATCCGCATGTTGAGCCAGCCCGTCGGTAAACGCCAGCTCGGGGCGATGGCAGGAAGCACAGCTTCTTGTGCCGGTACCCGATAGTGATGCATCATAAAAAAGTTTTTCGCCCAATGCTGCTTTGTCAGCTGTAATATGAAATGCAGGGCCGGGGGAAAAAGCATCAACATTGAATGCGCCCGCGTCAAACAATGTACCTGCTTCCTGCTTCAGCATCCGGTTGTACCTGATCTCAGGGCCCGGTAAGCTTCGTTCCAGTTGTGCTATCCCGGCACTGATCTTATTGGCAAAACGGGTTATGAATGCCGCCCTGTTGAAGGAATCAAAATCGGGATGATGCCGCAGGTATGCAATGGCGCTGTCTATATCCTGCAACAGAGCCGTTTTGTTCTTTCTGCTTGTATAGTGAGAGAGCATGGTACGCAGACTTTTTAAAGCTGCGGCCGATTCTTCCGTACTGTTCAGCGAAAGCCCATTGTCGAACCCGGTAATACCCAGGGCAATTATCCTGAACACTTCTAACTTGGCAGCATCCAAAATCCGCCAGCCGGCAAGCTCATGACCGGCAAAATAAGCAACAAGGTATTCTGTATTGGTTATTAAATATTGCACTTCGGCGATCAGCTCTTTTTTACCGGCGGTGTCATACTCCGGGTAGATCAATTCTTCTATGACCTGCAGACCCACCGGATCAATGGCCCGGGCCAAAGAAGGATCTAACAGATCAGCATTCTCAATTTCCTGTACAGGCACTCCATTTAATCTTTCGGTAAGATCGGCAGCAAAATACATTGCCGCCCACTCAAATGTTTTGAACAGCAACCTTGATCTTAAAAAGGTTTGGCGAACCATCAGTGTATCCACTTTCTCCCTGCTAACCTCTAAAAGAAAAGAATCTTTTACATAATCGCGGAAGGACAGGATCTGGCTGAAAACCTTTTGCTGAATTTTCCGTTCACGTCGTCCGGGTTGGGTTTGCCCGGAATGATCTGTATAAAAAGGGGTAAAGCTTGCAATAAACAACCCCGCAAACAGAATGACCGCTATTCCCGTCTTCTTACGCATAACATATCCGCGCTGGTCAACAGCAATTATTTAAATGTCAGGGCATTCCTGAACGGGTTGGCATTTTTGTCCCGTTCGGCCAATGGTGCTATGCCCCATCTGTGCTCTATAAACGAAAGAATGCTCACTGTTTCATATTGGGTGTGATCTACATTACCCTTTTTAGCAAACGGCCCGATAATGATTGCAGGGATACGGCTTCCCGGTCCCCACCTGTCAATGACCGGTGGCGGCACATGATCAAAAAAGCCGCCAAACTCATCATAGGTAAGAATAACCAGTGCATCCTTTGCATTGGGCCCATCCAACACGGCATTGATGAGTTTTACAGCCAGTTGCTCCGATGAATATACATCCGAACCGCCGGGATGTTCGTCATTTCCTCCACCGGGCTTCACAAAAGAAATGGCGGGCAGCGCGCCTTCCTGCGCAGCTTTAATAAAATCGTTCTGGTCTTTCATGTGTTCCCGTCCTGCTGTACCTTCTTCATAGTTGGCAAAATACAGGAAGGGCTCATGATTATAGGCAAAATTATTCTTCCTTCCTGCCACTGCATCGTCCCACCCTTCCGAATACCATGCCCAGGATATCCCTTTTTCACTCAGCCGGTCGCCGATGGTCGGCATGGTTTGCGAGGGTAACAATTCGGAGGTATCGGATTTTGGCGGGTAAGGCCTGTTCCGGGAATGAATATGGTTGACCACATAGCCATCGGGTGTAACGGTGCCATCTTTTATCATCCTGCCCTTATCATCTAATTTTGCGATCATTGATCCCGGGGCATCGGGCCAAACCGGCACGGCGGCAGAAATTAAATAAACGTGGTTAAAATAGGAACCGCCAAAAACGCTCTGGAAGAAATTGTCGCACAAGGTATATTTTTTGGCTATCGGGTACAATGGCAGCTTTTTGGTGCTGTAATAGCCCATTGCCAGTCCTTTGGTACTGTTATACGCCGCGAACTGATCCATCTTCCCCCCGTTGATCTGTAACTTATTGTGAAAAAAACGGTGTGTAACATCAGGCGTTTTTTTATCGGACGGAACATATTGGTCTATGTTAAAAAGCCTATTGGGCAAATTGGTTGGGAAAGCATTGTTCCTGGGGATCTCAGGGAGATATGTATAAGGTTTCCCTTCCTCATCAACCTGAATAAAATTTCCTTTTTGAGCGTTTTTAATACCGTTCGCTCCTTTGAATTCACCATACAGGTTATCAAAACTATGATTTTCCATATATACTACTACCAGGTGATTGATCTGCCGGATACCCTCATCGAATGATACTTCCTGCCGTTGTGCTTTTTTACCCGTTCCACAACTGCTGATAACTGAAATAAAAAGAAAGATAAAAAATAGTCGCTGTACAGTCATTCCGTATTTTTTGAAGATTCAAAATTATATAAGACGTATACTCCTGATTACAGGATCTGCCAAAATTAGGTCAATTAAGATAAAATGTTTCAAATCGTATGGCTTACATCAATGGTATTGATCGTTGAAGAAATCGCTTGCCGGTATATTTGGCATAATGATCGGGCAAGAAGCGCTGAACCAGGATGCTGAAGTTTCAACCTGGCTGGTCGGCGATGAATATACCATCCGATCTATGAAAGCGCCGGGCACCGCTTTATCAAAATCATCCCGGGCGGAAGCGACCCCCAGCCTTCGCATATGAGGGGGAATACAACGGGAAACTTGTTCCGCCTGATGTGCTGAAAAACGACAGTATGCCGACCGGTCTTTTAGAGAAGCTGAAGGAGCGATTACACTTTTAAATAGCAAAGAGGCTGCAACCATCGTAGCAGCCTCTGTAAAGATCAATTGCTGGTAATTATATTTTCGCCGATAATTCTTTGCCTGCTTTAAAGCGGGCTACTTTCTTTGCCTTGATTTTAATAACCGCGCCTGTTTGGGGGTTGCGACCGTTACGGGCAGCGCGTTTGGAAACAGAAAAAGTGCCAAATCCTACGAGCGTTACCTTATTGCCTTTCTTTAAGGTTTTTGCCACTGCTTCGGTAAATGAATCTAATGCAGCACCAGCCTGCTTTTTGGTAATGGCTGCATCAGCGGCGATCTTTTCGATCAATTCTCCTTTGTTCATGATAGTATGTATTTATTGGGTTAGAATGCAAATATAATTGAAGTAATTGCTTCTGATCATATAAAAGATTTTTTTCTGCTAATTTTTCACACAAAAAAGGGCCGACCCAAAAGGTTGTTATCGCCAACGGAGTGAGCAATCGCAAATACTCAGACTTTTATCATTCAATAAGACTGCTTAAATAATTGTTTCATCAAATTAAAATACAGATGTTACCGGGATGTCTTCCGGACCGGGCTCTTCATGTTTTTTACCACTGATGAAATTAAGGAGATCTTTATTCAGGAGTTCCCGGTGCGTATAGAATAAGCCATGAGGCGCCCCTTCATAAACAACCAGTTCTGCATGGGGGATCATTCCCGCTGTACGTTTGCTGCTCACTTCAATGGGAACGATTTTATCGCTGTCGCCGTGAATAATGAGCGTGGGTACGGATATCTTATCCACATCATTCCTGAAATCGGTGGCGGAAAAGCTTTTTATACATTCTATAGTAGATTGCTGCGAAGCTTTGGATCCCAGTTGCAGGTAATAATTCAGCAATGGCGTACTAACGGGCTTATTTAAAAAACCTGCACCAAAGAATTTTTTCCCAAATTCATCAAGATAACCGATCCTGTCGTATTGTACTCCTTTTATCATCCCGTCAAATACATCTGCATCCACTCCTTCTGTATTGTTGGCCGTTTTTAAAAGAAAAGGAACAACAGAGCTGATCAGTACAATGCCCGCTACCCGCTCTTCTCCATACTTACTGATGTACCTCACCACCTCTCCTCCGCCCATGGAGAATCCTACAAGAATGGCATTTTTCAGATCTAATTGTACCATCAGCTCATGCAAATCATTTGTTAAGCTATCATAATCGTATCCTTTCCAGGGCTTACTGCTTTTACCAAACCCGCGGCGATCATATTTGATTACGCGGTGACCGGCATTTATCAGGTCGGCAAGCTGGTATTCCCACATTTCACGGCTTAGTGGCCAACCATGAATTAATACTACCGGTTGCCCGCTGCCGTATGATGAATAAGCGATATGGATTTCTTCCCCGGTGTTTGTATCGTTAAACTGAATGGATTTCATGATCTTTGCTTTTAATGAAACAATGCTTTTATCAGACATGGTTTGATAAAGCTGTATCACACAAACTGTACCACATGAAACCAAAAGGGGGAATAGCCGCTCCGCAGCAGGCAGTGAGGATAATTTTCCACTCCATAAAGTGCAGGGGCCTTCTCTGTTAAACAAATATCATTTTTAAAATGGCAGAATCATTTATCCTTACCGTTCCCGGCTTACAGGAAGAACAGGTGTTTGAGGCCCAATTACAGGTTTATGGATACAGCCACAGGATAGTGGTGCATATAGAAAATGAAGCGATAGGTTTTGAACCTGATGAGGAGGGTAATTATCGTGCGGTTTTGCTGGAAGAAGGGAAAAGATTAAATATTGATAAGGCATTGCTGCAGGCTATCGCAATCCAGCTTGAAAAAGATTTGAAACAGCAAGGTCATTAATCCTGAAAGCCTGTCCGATCTTAAGGATTTAATTTTTTAACATCAGACATGGTCCATTTTTTTGGATACCCCCAACCGGGCTTATGGATGTCGCAAAAATCATTCATTTCCTTCATCGTCCTGTTCAGCAGGGAATCCATAAACGTAAGTTTTACCCGGTGCCGGGTTTCTTCTGCAAGATTGTGCATTTCAAGGGGATCGGTATTTAAATCAAACAATTGTACAAAAGGCTGCCCGTTTACATTGTACCGTATCAGTTTAAAATTATGATGCATGATACTCCGTTGCAAATTCAGATAGGCAAAAAGCAGGCGATCTCTTCCATTAAAATGCCATTTGCCGGTTTCAAAGGTGATATGGGGAAAGTAGTACGGATACCGCGATATACAATCCATCTTCATGGAGACTGAAAAGATTTTTGCCGGTCAGTAACATGGCACGGCTTGGGCAGCAAATAGCTCCGCTTAAGCCACCCTGGATGTATGCACGGGTAAACGCAGTACCTCCTTTTACCAGCTTATCCATATTGGGCGTTATGATCTCCCTGCTGCCCAATGCCCCGATAGTTCCGTATTGCTGATCATCGGTAATAATAACAATAATGTTGGGCTTCGCGGTAACGGGTTGTTGTGCCTTAACCGCTTGTAAAGCGAGCACAAAAATAAGGGCAATGAAAATATTTTGTTTTGCCGGCATCATATTGTATCTGCTGAATAATTTGCAATTTCCGTAAATAAATATGCGGCTCAATCAAAATTTTGATGTGCTACCTGTTTTATAAAGTAAGTGACTTGAATTTTCGGGTGAGGTCGGTTAAGGATCTTTCAACGCCCATCCGCTCCAGCGAGGAAGCGCCCACAAAGCCATGCGCACCCGTTTTATCCAATACTATGCGCACATCTTCGGGTGTATTGATGGGGCCGCCATGCGCCAGGAAAAAGATTTCGGGATTCACCTTTTTTCCTGCTTCCATAATTTCAAGAGTGCGTTGCACAGCCTCGTCCATTGTGCAGGAAGCTCCCGTAACGCCTACAGATCCACCTACTGTGGTTCCAACGTGTGAAATGATAGCATCGGCGCCTGCTTCTGCCATCTGCCTGGCTTCTTCGGCTTTGGCTACATACACGATAGAGAACAGATCCATTTTAGCAGCAAGCCGCACCATTTCCACCTCCTTTTCAAATCCCATCCCCGTTTCTTCCAGAACCTGTCTGAAATGACCGTCTATTATACAATGGGTGGGAAAGTTATTGACACCCGAAAAGCCCATGTCCTTCACTTTCAACAAATGGTGCCACATCCGGCGGCGTGGATCGGAACCATGCACACCACAGATCACAGGAATTTCTTCCACCACCGGCAATACTTCGAACTCACCTATGTTCATGGCTTCCGCATTGGCATCCCCATAAGCCATTAAGCCTGCAGTAGACCCATGCCCGGACATACGAAACCGGCCTGAATTATATATGATGATCAGGTCAGCACCACCCTTCTCAATAAACTTGGCGCTGATACCGGTACCCGCACCGGCGGCTATGATCGCTTTGTTCTGGTAAACCGTTTTTTGCAGCCTTTCCCTTACTTCCTGCTTCGTATAAGGATTTCCTTTGCCTGTCCATGGATTTGCCATAATTATTTTGTTTATTTTTTTTCTATTATGTCCCTAATATGTGTTAGTCTTCATAATTTATCACATAGGATCATAGGTACATAGGTGCACATAGTAGGTTTGTTTCTTTCTATGGTTCCTATATTCCTACTGTTTCTATGTGGTTGCTTTCTTTTTTTATCACATAGGATCTTTTTTATCACATAGGATCACAGGCACATAGGTACACATAGTGTTTTTGTTTCTTTCTATGGTTTCTATATTCCTATTGTGTCGATGTGTTTGTCTTCTTATTTATCACATAGGATCACAGGCACAGAGGTGCACATAGTAGGTTTGTTTCTTTCTATGGTTCTATGTCCCTACTGTTTCTATGTGTTTGCCTTCTTTTCTACCACATAGGATCACAGGCACATGGGTACATATAGTGGTTTGTTTCTTCTATGGTTCTATGTCCCTACTGTTTCTGTGTGTTTGCCTTCTTTTCTACCACATAGGATCATAGGCACATAGGTGCACATAGTGGTTTGTTTCTTCTATTGCCTGTATTCATTTTCTTTTTTCTGAACACAAGCATAGCTATTCATATCGAATTACACCTGTAGCTTTTTCATTACACTCAATAATGCATTTACCAGCATGGCGGAGAACTCGGGGTCATTGATATGTGCATCCGTTTCAATTACCTCTATGGATGATTTGGTATTTTCTTTTATGGCATCAAACAAAACCCGGTTAATTTCCGGACGACAAAATACCCCGCCGGGTGCGTCTATCTGGGAAATACCCCTTGCCGGCAATAAAACTTTTACCGGTGCAGGCGAACGGTTTATTTTCTGTGCCAGTCTTTCACCCAGTATTTTATTTTCTTCTTTATTCGTCCGCATTAAGGTTACATCCGGCGCCCAGTTGTACAAGTCCCGCGATTGGTATTGCACAGGTACGGTATCCGGCTGCGCAAAATTCACCATATCCAAACAACCGGGTACTACCACCTGGGGAATGCCCAGGCCGGCAGCAGCATTTAGCCTGCCGGGACCGGCACTGCAAATGCCTCCGCACAGATCATCGGCC
Organism: Agriterribacter sp.; assembly: GCF_035444585.1. Classification (GTDB taxonomy): domain Bacteria; phylum Bacteroidota; class Bacteroidia; order Chitinophagales; family Chitinophagaceae; genus Agriterribacter. The sequence continues at coordinate 10,982 of NZ_DAOMOZ010000030.1, read as the reverse complement.
AACTCGGTAGTAGTAACGTCTAAAACAGCATCAAAGCATTTTTCCCCGATCAATGATTCCATCGTTTTACCTCCTACCCCATTGGCATGAAAAGCGAGCACTTCATAGCCCTGTTTTCGCAACAGATCACTGCATTGGTTCACACAGTCCGATGTATTGCCAAACATGCTGATGGCGATGGTGCCTGCAGCCGTGCTTACTTTTTCTTCCCCTACTTCCGACATGGCGCAAATTGCCGCCGCTGCCCGTCTGATCAAAAGCCTGCTGATGCTGTTCAATCCTGCCACATCCACAATAGAAGGCATTAATACGATATCTTTGCTGCCCATTTGCCGCGACAGGTCTTTTGCAGCCAGCGTACTTAAGCAGAGTTTAGGTATGCTCAAAGGAATTTCCTGCATGGCAGAAAGCGCGATATATGTTCCTCCCCCACCGCCCATGCCGATAGCTGCTTTAATTTTGTTTTGTGCTACAAGCCTGGCCGCAAACTTTGCTGCCCCTCTGCCCATTATGCTTACCGCCTGCCCGCGGTCATCCGACTCCCTCAATGCTTTTATTGAGTAACCTGCCTCCAGCGCTACTACGTCTGACTCAATATCAACCGGGAAATTTATTGTAGTTTCCATGACCCCGGTATTCATTGTTATCACTTTTTCTCCATGCTCTACGATACAACTCCGCAGGAATAAAAAGTCCTCTCCCTTGGTATCAAAACAACCCAGGATTAAAATGGCTTTGTTGTTACTGGACATACTTTCTTTTAGAATTAAGATATAATACAATTAAACCTGAGGCACATTGATATCAAACACGATCACCCTTTCTAATTTAGGCACAACAAACTCCTTTACCGTTTCATGAACAGGATGGGGAAGATAGGCATCACGCGATTCCAGTGTATCAAACGTCATAACAAAGCCGTGGGTAAAATCTTCATTTAACCCCTCCGTGCTGTTGTATTCGCCATATTCCATATCCAGCAATCCTTCAATTTTCCCTACCATATCTTTCATGGCACGAAAGCATTGTTCTATCTGTTCTCCGTCAACTCCCGGTTTAAATTTAAACACCCCGAAATGTCTTACCATAATTATTTTTATTTAAGCGTACGTATATAAGCAAGCAGATCTGCTACCTGTTTATCGGAATAGTGGTCAATCAGTCCTTTAATCATAAAAGAACGGCCGCCCAAAAAGCCCTGGCTCCGGATAGCATTCTTTTCAATAAAAATCTGGCTGCCACCCATAAAAGCGATGGTGGTGCCCCTGTCGTTTTTGCTGACCAGGTAGCCTTCTATGGTGCTGCCATTTTTTTTGGTAACGCGGTAAACGGCGTAATTGGATTCCACGGCCGCATCGGGGTCAAGGATAGCGGTAAGCAAGGCTTCATTTTCACGGTTTGCCGAACCGTCTAATGCCGGTGCGATATTTTTACCCTCGTTACCTACTTTATGACACATCAGGCAGGTTTGAAAAAGCACTTTCCCTGCTTTTGCATCACCTCCTTTTTTTTCGGCTATAGCCATGTATTTGCTGAGCTTTGATCTGAAAGCCTTTTTTTCTGCTTCGTACCTTGTTTTAACGGCTTCCCAAATGGCAATGGCACGCGGGTCGTCCTTATTGCTGTTGCGGATGCGTTCGGCTGCGGGCAGATCAAACGACGCAAGTGGCAGCCGTTTCTTTTCATGCATATCCACCAGCAATGCCGCTCCCTGCTCCGATGCAGACAGATCTGCTACGAATTCGTTCTTCTGTACTGTATTGAGTTGGGGAACCCATTGCTGCGCTATACCCGATGCCGATGCCTTGTCGACTTTTGCCAGGCTTCCAAGCGCCGCGGTTCTTATGCCAAAGCTGAGTTTTTGATTCCTTACGGCACGGGTAAAAATATCTTTGTTGAGTGCCGGGTTGTTTTCCAAAGCCTTCAACGCCAATTGCACTGTTTCTTCAAGCGACTGATCACTGATGCGGGCAATAACGGCATCCCGTACCTGTTCAATATTAAAGCGGCCAACGGCATCCAGCGCCAGGTTAACATCTTTTTCTGAGCGGCTGCGCAACAATTTAGCTACCGGCTCCCGGAGCATAACGGCCAGTTCGGGTGACTGTAGCTGTGCCTGGTTCTGTAAAGCATAACCGGTGTATAAAGCAGCATTGTTTTCATTATGTATAATGGGCCTCACTGTTTCAAAAATGGTTTTGTTGTTGAGCATGCCGGCAACAAATACAAAGCCAGGCTCATCCAGCCTGCTGATATTGAGGCGTGGCCATAGCTTTAGAAAGGCGGTTTCTTTTTGTCCGCCGGGCAGTGCCTGGATTGCCCAAAGCAAATGATCGCCGCTTGTTTTTTCTGCAGCGGGGCTGTTCAGATAAGCCGCTAATTGAGCCGGATATTGTTCTAATGCCTTACGCGCAAGAAAACGCTCAAAATTTCTTTCGTAAGCGCCACCCATGGCATTGCCTTCAAGCGCCGGTTTTGAAGCGCGGACGAGTATATCAATAACAGCCTCATCTGCCGCTCCCAGCTCATCAAGTGTACGAAGCACCTGTGCACGCACCATGGGGTTTTTATCTTCAATGACATTTTTTAAATATGCGGCTACCGTTGCTGTACCGGGTGAAAAGCTGCTCAAAGAACGCACAGCCTCACGACGCAGATCATCTGATGGGCTTTGCAACAAAGCCTGCAATAATGCAGCATCATAATGTTTGATCCCTTCCAATGACCACAGTGCATGGATGCGGGTAATTTCTTCCTGCCCGGCATCTGATGCCAGTTGTACAAGCGGCCTGGCTAATTTTTGCGTTTCTGCCACGGGGCGATCGGAGATCTGGTGCCATGCCGCACGTTTTTCCCAAAGTGAAGGCGAATGCAATCCTTTGACCAGATCTTCTGTTTTAATATTATAATAATCGGGAACCTGGCGGGGCTGCTGACTTTTATGGCGGATGCGCCAGATGCGGCCGTGTGTTTTATCCCTGTCGGGATGAGTGGTGGGAATTTCATTGTGGGAGATGATCTTATTGTACCAGTCGGCGATGTACAGACAACCGTCGGGTCCAAATTCCATATTCACCGGGCGAAACCATTTGTCTTTGGAAGTAAGCAGGTCGGGCAAATGTTCAGCGCTAACGGTTCCATCGGCATTGCGGGTAATTTTAACGGCATTGACCGTGCTGGTGATGGGGTTGGCCAAAAGAGCCACGTTCTTCCATTCGGCCGGGAATGACCCTGAAAGATCATCGGGAAAAGCCAGTCCGGATATACCGGTGCCGCCTACCCGAAATTTGTGCAGCTCCGGCATCCATGGCTGATACTCGCGCAGGCGTTCATTTCCGATGCCGGGAAATCCTGTGCCCGGTTCCATGGGAACAACGGAATAACCCAGGTCGTTGGCTTCGCAGCCATACCACTGCCCGTTGTTCCTGAGCTGGTAGCCCCAGATATTGTTCAAGCCGGCGTTTACCAGCTCCAGCTTTTTGGCATCCATCGAAAAGCGGGCGATCTTACTGTAATCCATTCTCAGCTTTACATCGCTCATAAAGGAAGACACTTCTCCTTTATTGAGCGCTCCATGACTGAAATTGATCCAGTTGCCGGGCGCCCGTATCAGCACGTGTGCCATTGTGTGGGTATCGGTAAAGCCAAACCCCGTGAGCAATGGAATGCGCTCATCGGCTTTGCCATCATTATCGCTGTCACGCAGAAAAAAAAGTTCGGATCCCTGTGCCACGTAAACGCCGTCTTTGTAAGGCAGTATGCTCATGGGGATCGTAAGTCCGTCGGCCCAAACTTCCGTTTTAACAGGCCCCCTGCCATACAGCCCCGAAAGCACAAGTATTTGGTCGGTGCCTTTTGTTTTGCCCTGGTACAGGTCAAGGATACGTTTAAAGCTGGGATGGTTGCGCTGGGCTTCAGGATCATTCATCAGCTTCAGCAAATCGTTCCACTGTATATCTGCAACCGGATCCAACGGATACATCCTTGCTGTTTGCGTCCACAACCTTCCGGCATCATCAAATGTAAGGTCAACCGGGTTAACGATACCATCTCTTTCGCTGGCTACCAGCTCTACTACAAAACCTTCCGGCACGCTGAAGCCCGCCAGTTCTTCTTCGGGTGTATTAACGCTATCCGGAGCAATGTTCTGAGCGCTTTCGGTTGGTGGTGCTGAAATAAAAAACAGGCTTGTAAAAACAAGGAAGAGACCGGGAAATTTCATGTGTTGAAAATTGTAAATAATTAAAGATCAGGGTATGTGGTGCTAAGTTACAATGACGTATGCGGTGTCAAACATGTGAAGTGCGCCGTTCGGAACAAGTGAGTGGTGAGTGGTGAATGGTGAGTGGTGAGTGGTCAATCTTGTCATTCTCTATTCACCATTGCCTGTTCACATCTTTCAACCACACCTACAATTCGGTAATCGTAAGATCGCGGAATTCAACAATACCTGCGCCACCGCTGTGTATCTGAACGGCAATCACACCCTTAGCAGGGATTTTAGGATCCTTCTCGGTGTATTCGCAGGTTTTAACGCCGTTAATGTACAACTCATGATAATTGCCTTTAACCCTTACGATATAACTGTTCCATCCATCGGGCTTTAACAGGCGCCGTAAAATACTGAGATCTCCGCCAACCAGCTTGCCGCGGCGATGCTCATCATAAATATCGCCCCAGTAACCATTGCCAATATCGGCCTGGTAGCCTACGATCTCCCTGTTAATTATTTTCGAGCGATATTGAATGCCACTGTTGATCATCCCCGTTTTTTCATCGCCCGATAAACGAAAGAGGCAGCGGAATTCAAAATCGCCATATTCCTTTTCTGTATGCAGATAGGTGTTGTCTGGTATTGTATTGATCCCATCACCACACATGATCATACTGTCTTTAACATACCAAAGCTGCTGATGAGCCGGATCAACGGTTTTCCAGCCTTTGAGGGTTTTGCCGTCAAAAAGAGAAACCGCCTTAACAGATGATTCCTGTGCATGCAGAGCGGAACTATACAGCAATATCCATACAATTATTTGTATGGGTGAAAACAATACTACCAGGCTTCTTTTCTTTAAGGCAAAAATGCACTTCGATTTCATAATGCTTACAATTTTTTATACAACGGGATTTTTGGTTCAGAGTCCGGGATATTCAATTCATAATATTACTGAACATTGGTGATATACAGATGTCATTCGTGATAAAAATTGCCGTTCGAAAAAATATTATATAAAAAAAGCCACCAATAAAAACTGGCGGCTTCCGGCTTTCGCCTCAGATATTTTTATGGAACAAGCCCGGTTAGGCGATACTAACCGAAGGCTTCCATGAATATTCTGCAGATTTCATGAATACCTCCTTTTGTTTGGTGAGTTGGAATGATGAAAGTACGAATTTTTTTTAAATCCGAATCTGAAAATCCGAAATCCGAATGGACCATGAACTACAAATTAAAGTTTCTGAAACAGCATACAACCTAAATTCCAAATCCTCCCTTTATTTATCTTTTATCTTGATCGAAGTCATCAGCTTCTGTCCCCGCAGTAATATTTTCAGCCCTCTTCTTTTTAATGAAATATCGGGATGCTTTTTTACATGATCGTCCATATTCTTTTTGTACGAAGCAATGATCTCCCTGTAAGAGAGGATGCCGATAATGCTGTTGTTGTTCTCTTTTGATACCACCGGTAATACGTCTGTATTTTCTTTTGCCATGATCTCCACTGCCGTTCTCAGGCTGCTGCCTGTGTCAACAGAAATATTTTTGCGTTTAATAAGCGCTCCCACCCTGCTGTCGTCGTTTTGAAGATTACTGAATATGGTAGAAGAGCTCAGGATCCCTTTATATTGGCCTTCATTACTTGAAATGATAAAATAGTTGCTGTTGTAGTCGGGCTCTTTGCTGAGCCATTCTTTTACTTCCCTAACCGTATTATCCTCGCTCACCACCACGCCGTTTTCTTTGATGACCTGTTCTACAGAAATTTTTTCCAGGATATCAGGTTCATACGAATGCGGAGTTTTAACGCCCCTGCGTGCGATCTTTTCCGTCATGATGGTATTTTCCATAATAAAGTAGGAAACAAAATACGAAGCGGCGCAGGCAGCCAGCAGTGGCAATAACGCATTGGACTGCGCCGTGGTTTCCAATGCAAAAATAATGGAAGTGAGCAAGGCCCTGGAAGCACCGGCAAACATAGCCGACATGCCCACTAATGCGGCCAGTGGAATGGCGACGCCGCTTTGCGGGAAAAAATAAATGATAATGCTTCCCAGCAAAACACCTGTTGCGCCTCCTATGGTAAGCAATGGCGCTAATGTGCCGCCCGATGTGCCGCTTCCCAAAGCGATGGCCCATGACAGGAACTTAAGGAGGCACAGCGACAATACAAACCGAATGGTAAGCTCGCCAGAAAGGATGTTCGTTATGTTTTCATAACCCACGCCCAGTGTTGCGGGAGAAAAATAGCCTATTATACCAACAGCCAGTCCGCCAATAGCGGGCCACCACATCCAGTGAACAGGCAATTTCTCAAACCCATCCTCTATATAATAAACGATCTTGGTAACCAAAACCGATAATACGCCTATAACAATTCCCATGCCGCTATAGGCCGCCAGCGCGGTATTGGAAGGCGTTGCTATAACATGCTTAACAGCAAATACCGGCCCGGCTCCAAACAACAGATGATGCCCCGCTGCACCCGTTATGCATGCCAGCGCTACGGGAATGATAGAACGTGGCGAAAATTCAAATAACAACAACTCTACAGCCAGGAAAATAGCAGCAATAGGGCTCCCGAAAATAGCCGACATGCCTGCTGTAGCGCCCGCGGCCAAAAGTATTTTTCTTTCATTGTGGGTGATCTTCATCAATTGTCCGAGTGTAGAGCCCAGCGCGCCGCCGGTAGCAATAATGGGACCTTCTGCCCCAAAGGGTCCGCCGGTACCAATAGATACTGCCGATGAGAGTGGCTTTAAATAGGTAATGGTTGGCTTTATTTTGCTTTGATTGGTGAGTATTTGTTCCATCGCTTCCGGGATGCCATGCCCTCTTATTGCTTTTGAGCCATACAGGGCCATTAACCCCACTATCACCCCGCCTATTACCGGAACTGCAATTACAAAAATGCCAACCGTATGGCTGACCGGCGTGGAATGCGCCGTGGAAAAGCTTCCATAAAAAGCCACATTGGTAATCAGATCAATAAGATGAACAAGCAGTTTGGCAATAATGCTGATGCAGAAGGCAATCAAAACAGCCAGCGCAGAAATGGTCAGCAGTCTTTTTTTGTCCTGGGCAACCAGCGGCTGATCAATCTCTGCCTCTATGGCTGGCGTCAATGAAATGGAAACCGGTATGCCCTTGCTTAAAGTTTTGCTTTTGATCATTTACTACTGTCTTTTACTATCCGCTGAAGATGATGCGGACAGCATTAAAATGACTGAATAATAATCCGGCATTTTAATTTTTAAAGACGCGAAGGTAAGCACTAAGGACAAATTTTTAATATACAGCCCCTGTAAGAATGGACACGGCAGGGCAAACACATCTGCCCGGCTATTACCTGTATGTGTCTTCACGCGCCGGAAATGTGGGTGTGATCGCTATATCATTTGCCCGTGGGCGAAGTTAACAATTACCTGGACAGGGGATATAAATCTATCTGGCGCTTATCGCTTCCTGGTCTTCCAGGATAGCATTGTTGATCTTCCTGTTTTCAAGAATCCTTACATAACGCAACGCCAGCTTATTATTATAATTCTCATACGACTTTTGCGCCCATTGGATGGCCCCGTCGAGGTTGCCGTTAATTTCATTGATAATCGCCATATTATAGCAGGCTCTTCCTGCCACCTTGCTTTTATCGCTGGTGGTTTCCGTTTCCCATATCGCCGCGGCATCATCCCAGTTGCCCGTTTGCGCCTTACGCCGCGCCACCCTGAAGTTATCCGTTCCTCTTACATAATAATCTCTTGATACCCTCAGCCAGTAAGGAATGATCCGGAATGCATAATCCTGCCCGGCTTTATTGCTCACCTGCTTCAAAGCTTCTTTACGGCCGATCAATGCGCCGGCTGCTTTCACCGGGTTAATTCCTTTGCCGGTGAATACCATTTTACCTGCCACCGGAAATTCATCTAAAATATTTCTTGCAGCAGGATCATATATCCGCCAGCCTGCTTTTACCGTAGTAAGCATTGTTGCACGATGCTCCACGCCCGGCACTTTACCCAATGGCGTATTAATGGAAACAGGGTCGGCCGCATAATTTATTTTGGAGTCGGTATCAAACAACTCCAGCGCAAAAAGGGCATCCGTATTGTTTTCCCTGCATATTTTTTCCACGACATCCCATGTTAGCGGCGATGGAAAAACGCCCGGAACCGGACTCTTAAGCGCTGCATCGTCAATTGTTCTCACCCCCGTAAACCTGTTGTTTTTGATCAGCTCATTTTCCAAACCGGCTATACTTGCCTGTGCGCCTTCTTTATCCAGGTCGCGCCCTTCCAGCGAAAAAATTTTGTCTACCGCATCAACCACCTTATTTTGTTCGGCTACCTCGCTCCTGTTTATTACGCCAATATTTTTTATATAGCCGGGAAGGGTTACAGGAGCCGGTTCCAGAACACTCAGGCGCACCAGCTCTGTTGATGCACAGGAACTTAAGCTCACAGAAATTAAAATGCAGAAGACTGTATTTTTCATACTATTGGATTTTGAGCATACACCGATGCCATGTATTAAAACGTTTAATATTTACATATAGTATGAGGCAGGAGGTTTGAGGTATGAGGTTGAAGGCGTAGGGCATAAGGTGTAAGGTTTCTCTCTCCTCTCACCTTTCTCCTTTTCGGCAAGCATGGGAAATATAAATGCAATGATGGCCGCCATCACCCAGTGTGTAAGACAGCCAGGCGTTTGTCCCCTGGTTCTTGTTATTTAATTTCTGTACCCGCTTTGTCTGACAACTGATCGCTGAGCGCTGAAAGCTGGGAGCCAAAAAAGCAAAAAACACCAGAAAACGGAAATTATTTCCAGGGGGTCAGGGATAAGGTTACGGGACTATTTTGCTTAAGGGTAAAATTTCCGTCTTCTGGTGAAGGGTTCAGGGTTGTTTCTCAGGTTGTGGTTTCAGGTTTAATATTTTTCCTTTCGGTTTGCAACAGCTTTGACTTTATACTTTAACAGGGAAAGGGAAACCAGGGGTTAGGGATCAGGTTTTGATTGATCAATGATGGCACAAAGAAAATATATAATGACGCGGTAAAAAATAGTACTTTATATCTTTGTTGTGTACTATTTTATATCAAAAGACCTGTAGGTCTTGTACTACAAACTGCGCTGTGCTTGCTGTTGATGAACAGCTTTTCTTTTATGGTCATTATCAAAATGTAAATATTTTACTTGCATTTACAACAGGATATGAGTATATTAAGCCTTTGTTTGCTAACACCGGTTATTTTATCACTTAATAGCTTTTACCTTTGGAAAACATGACTTCATTCGATGCATCTAATGTACATTTTCAGCGGGCGCTGCAGTTTGTAAATCAAACCAACAGGCATATTTTTTTAACCGGCAAAGCAGGCACGGGCAAAACCACGTTCCTGCGCTATATACGTAACAACTGCTTTAAGAAAATGGCCGTAGTGGCGCCAACCGGCGTTGCTGCCATAAATGCCGGTGGCACCACGCTTCACTCTTTCTTTCAACTGCCTTTTGGGCCTTATCTGCCCACACGCCATTCATCCGAAAACGGAACACAGGTTACCAACGAGCATACCCTGTTCAGAAATTTAAAATTCAACAGCAGTAAACGTGAATTGCTGCAGGAGCTGGATTTGCTGGTGATAGATGAAGTAAGCATGATGCGGGCCGATACCCTGGATGCCATTGATACCATCCTCCGCCACTTCCGCCGGCAGCTTCTGGTGCCCTTTGGCGGCGTGCAGATATTGTATATCGGCGACCTGTTTCAGTTGCCGCCGGTGATCAATAATGCCGAATGGGAAATACTGCAGTCTGTTTACAAAAGCCCTTTCTTTTTTGATGCGCTGGCCTTGCAGCAGAATCCGCCTGCTTATATAGAGCTGAAAAAAATATACCGTCAGAATGAAGCGGATTTTATACAGATACTGAACAATGTGCGCAACAACAATACTATCCCTGCCGATCTTGAACGCCTGCATCAATATTATAAGCCGGGCTTTGAGCCGCCTAAGAAAGAAAATTATATTGTGCTTACCACGCACAATTCGCGTGCCGACCAGATCAACAGGCAGGAACTGGAAAAGCTTCCCGGAAAACCATCTGCTTTTGAGGGGGAACTGACAGGCGACTTCAATGAAAGGGTCCTCCCGGCAGAAAAATTGCTGAAGCTGAAACCCGGAGCTCAGATCATGTTCACCAAAAACGACAAAGGCGAGATAAGGAGATATTACAATGGAAAGATCGGTATGATAAGCCGTATCAGTAACGGTAAAATTTATGTAAAGTTCCCGGATGATGATGCTGAGCTATTGCTTGAAAAAGAAACCTGGAAAAATATCCGTTACAATTACAACAAGGAAAAAGACAATATTGAAGAAGAAGAACTCGGTTCTTTTACGCAATATCCTGTTCGCCTGGCCTGGGCCATTACCATTCACAAAAGCCAGGGGCTTACTTTTACAAAAGCGATCATTGATGCAGGCGCATCCTTTGCACCCGGGCAGGTATACGTAGCGCTGAGCCGGCTTACTTCGCTCGACGGACTGGTACTCTATTCAAGGATACATCCCCAATGCATTAATACCGATCCGCGGGTATTATCCTTTGCCCAAACCGAAATGGACGAAGAGGAAATACAGGAACAGTTACAGCAGGAACAAAAAAAGTTTATCACGCTTTCACTGGCCGGGGCTTTTAATTTTATAAAACTCCCGGAAAACATCAATGCGCATTATGAAAATTATGTGCATCGCCAGATCCCCGACAA
>NZ_DAOMOZ010000029.1:0-33548 GCF_035444585.1 Agriterribacter sp. | reverse complement strand
CCGCCATTAAAAAAATAACCGTAACCAATAAAGGAAGCAACCTGTTGTATGTACGGCTGATAACGCAGGGGCAACCGGTTACCGGGGAAGACATACCGGCAAATAACAATGCCGATGTATTGTCAATGCATATAAGCTACCTCAACTTAAACGGCAGCCCGCTGAATATTGAAACCATTGAGCAGGGAACCGATTTTGTTGCTAAGGTTAGTATCCGCAACCCGGGCATACGGGGCAGGTATAACAATATGGTCCTTTCACAAATATTTCCCGGCGGGTGGGAAATACTGAATACGCGGATGCTGGACAATGAAGGCAGTTTTAAACCTTCGTCATTCAATTACCAGGATATTCGTGATGACAGGGTATACACACATTTTGACATTAAAGAAGGCGAAACAAATACCTATTATGTAATGCTGAACGCGGCTTACCTGGGGAAATACTTTTATCCCGGAGCCTATTGTGAAGCCATGTACGACAATACCATCAACGCGGGCGTAAAAGGGAAATGGGTGGAAGTAAAATGATTTGAGATTTTTGATTTTTGATTTGAGATCCAACACCTTTTAGTTAGGCGCGGCCGGTACGCGACGACGGGAAGGTCAGACCGCATATTATCCTTTGAAGCCCGGCCACCTGATCAACCACAATAAATGAACGCTTATTTTTCTTCGATATATCAGCGCATCCGCAAAACGAAAAGAAGAACCCGGTTGTTTGGAGTTGCTCTGATTACAGGATTGCTGTGGTTTTGGCTTTGTTTGCCTGATCCCCTGTTTCATTCACCCACTTCTTATGTTATTGAAGATGCACAGGGAGAACTGCTGGGCGCAGGTATTGCAGCCGACGGGCAATGGCGTTTCCCTTATAATGAAAACGTACCTGAAAAATTCAGGCAATGCATTATAAGTTTTGAAGACAAACGCTTCAACCATCATCCCGGCATTGATCCATTAGCCATATTAAGGGCTATACGGCAAAACATACGGTCTTCCGGAATAGTGAGCGGTGGCAGTACCATTACCATGCAGGTGATCCGCTTATCACGCAATAAAAACAGGAATATCCTGCAAAAGCTGATTGAGGGTATTTTAGCCGTACGCCTTGAAATAGCCCTTTCCAAAAATGACATACTTGCATTGTACGCATCCAATGCACCCTTTGGCAGTAACGTAGTAGGACTTGATGCGGCGGCATGGCGGTATTATGGGAGAAGTGCGGATAAACTTGGCTGGGGTGAGATGGCAACGCTGGCCGTTTTGCCCAATGCACCGTCACTGGTGCATCCGGGAAAAAACAGGCAGGCATTGTTAACAAAAAGAAACCGCCTGCTGGACAGGTTAAAAAAACAGGGAAAGATAGACAGTACTTCCTGCGAACTTGCGAAACTGGAGCCTTTGCCGGATGAACCCCAACCGTTGCCCCAACTCGCGCCCCATTTATTGCAACGCTTTAAAAAAGAATCTGCCGCGGGCGATTATACCCGTGTTAAAACCACTATTAACCGCAACCTGCAAAACACGGTCAGTCAGATTGTTGAGCAGCACCATCGCTTTTTAAAAGGCAATGGCATCAACAACGCATGTGCACTGGTGCTGGAAGTGGAAACCGGCAAAACCCTGGCATACGTGGGTAATGTATATCACCCCGAAAATCCCGAACTGCAAAGTCATGTTGACATTATAACATCGGCCAGGAGCCCGGGCAGCGCCTTAAAGCCATTATTATATGCCGGCATGCTAACAGACGGATTGCTGCTGCCCCGCACTTTAGTGCCTGATATTCCCACACAGATCGGCGGATACACGCCTCAGAATTTCGATCGCGATTACGATGGTGCGGTGCCTGCTTTCCTTGCCCTGTCGAGATCATTAAATGTACCGGCAGTACGCATGTTGCGCAACTATAAGTACCCCCGGTTTTATGACCTGCTGAAAAAAACCGGGATCACTACTTTAAACCGGCCTGCAGATCATTACGGACTATCGCTCATACTGGGTGGCTGCGAAGTAACGCCCTGGGATTTAGCCGGCGTTTATGCAGGGATGGCCAGAGCGCTCAATCATTCAAAAAGAAATAACGGAAAAGTACTGGCAAAAGATTTTCATGCACCCTATTATCTCTCCGCCGTCAGCCCGTCAAACGACCAATCAACTGCTAAGTCAAACAACCAGCCAACATTTAACTTCATAGATCCCATATCGGTCTGGTACATGTTCCAGGCAATGGAGGAAGTAATGCGGCCGGGAGAGGAAGGATTGTGGAAACAGTTCAGTTCATCTCAGCGGGTGGCATGGAAAACCGGTACAAGCTTTGGCTTCAGGGATGCATGGGCTATAGGCGTAACACCACGCTATGTAATTGCCGTATGGGCGGGGAATGCTAACGGGGAAGGAAGACCCGGTCTCATTGGTGTGCAGGCTGCGGCGCCTGTTATGTTTGATATCGTGCGTGCCCTGCCGTCGGCTCCATGGTTTGCTGAGCCCGCATCACAATATGCAACTGTTGCCATCTGCCGTCAAAGCGGTTTCCGGGCCAACACCAATTGCATCGATATGGATACCATAAAAGCTCCGCTCAATGGCACGAATGTCATGCTTTGCCCGTATCATACTATCGTTCACTTAAACATGACCCAACAATACCGGGTAACCGAAAATTGTGCCGCTCCTTCATCAATGGTACATAAAAGCTGGTTTGTATTGCCTCCGGTTATTGAATGGTATTACAAAAGGAAACACCTGGATTACCAATCGCTGCCCGCATACCTGCCGGGTTGCGCTGCCCCGGGAACCCATAAACCGATGGACATCATTTACCCTGAACCTAATGCTAAAATTTATGTTCCCCGTGAGATAACAGGCGAAAAAGGCAGAACGGTGTTTACAGCCACCCATCAAAAGGAAAACGCTAAAATTTTCTGGCATTTAGACGATGCGTATATCGGAACCACTGTTCACTTTCATCAAATGGCTTTGGATCCCCGTCCGGGAAAGCATTTTCTAACAATTGTAGATGAAGCGGGCGAAAGGATCACAAGGCAGTTTGAGATTTTAGAGAAGGATAATCCCTGAAATTCCCCTATTTTTGCGCAGCTATTTCAACAGTAATAATACTATACGTTATGTCGGTTTTAGTTAATAAGCATTCCAAAATAATTGTTCAGGGCTTTACCGGAACGGAGGGTACTTTTCATTCCACCCAGATGATAGAATACGGAACGCAGGTAGTGGGTGGCGTTACACCGGGTAAAGGCGGACAACAGCACTTAGACCGTCCGGTATTCAATACTGTTGCAGATGCTGTAAAAGAAACCGGTGCTGATGTATCCATCATTTTTGTACCTCCGGCATTTGCCTCCGACGCCATTATAGAAGCCGCTGAAGCGGGGATCGGACTCATTATTTGTATAACAGAAGGCATTCCTGTTCAGGATATGATCAAAGCCAAACATTATCTTGCCGGAACTTCATCAAGACTTATTGGTCCCAACTGCCCTGGTGTAATTACGGCCGATGAATGTAAAGTAGGCATCATGCCGGGGTTTATCTTTAAGAAAGGAAGGATCGGTATTGTTTCCAAGTCGGGAACGCTTACTTATGAAGCGGCCGACCAGGTGGCCAAAGCAGGCCTGGGTATTTCTACTGCCATTGGAATTGGCGGTGACCCTATTATCGGCACTACCACCAAAGAAGCAGTAGAACTCTTTATGAATGATGAGGAAACTGATGCTATTGTAATGATTGGCGAAATTGGAGGCAGCATGGAAGCTGAGGCAGCAAGGTGGGTGAAAGAAAATGGCACCAAGCCGGTAGTGGGTTTCATAGCCGGTCAAACAGCGCCTCCGGGAAGACGTATGGGTCATGCCGGCGCTATTGTTGGAGGTGCGGATGATACAGCAGCTGCCAAAATGAAAATTTTAAGAGAATGCGGCATTTCGGTTGCCGACAGCCCCGCAGATATCGGTAAAACAATGGCTGAAGTAATAGCTGTAAAGGCGGCAAAAAAAACGGCAAAAGTATAGTCAATGACTGCCGTTTTTGCCATTGGGCACTTTTCCCTCTGCCTCTAACATGCGCATGGCTTTTACATCCTGCAAAAATTCCGAAGCAAAAATAAAATCATTGAGCTTTTTACTCTTGCTGTATATGATCTGTTTATTGTTTCCCTCCCACTCTTTTTCTCCCTGGTACATGTAAATGATATGATCGCCGATCTCCATCACGCTGTTCATGTCGTGCGTATTGATAACCGTTGTCATATTAAATTCTTTGGTAACCTCGTAAATCAGTTTGTCAATTACCAGTGAGGTCTGGGGGTCAAGCCCCGAATTGGGCTCATCACAAAAAAGATATTTCGGGTTCAATACAATGGCGCGGGCAATGCCCACCCGCTTTTTCATACCTCCGCTTATTTCTGCGGGAAATTTTTTGTTGGCATCCTTAAGATTAACCCTGTCCAAAACCTCGTTCACTTTTTTTAATTTTTCTGTATAGGTTAACCGGGTAAACATATCCAGCGGGAACATTACATTCTGTTCAACAGTCTGACTGTCGAACAGGGCCGATCCCTGGAACAGCATACCAATTTGCTGGCGGAGCTCCTTTCTTTGCTCTTCTTCCATACTGGTAAAACTTTGTCCGCTATATAATATCTCCCCGCCATCCGGCTCGAACAGCCCTACCAGGCATTTCATGAAAACGGTTTTCCCGCTTCCGCTGGCCCCGATAATAAGATTGGCTTTACCTGCTTCCATTACGGCACTCACATCATTGATCACCACTTTATCCCCAAAGCTTTTACGCAAATTTTTTATTTCAATCATAAGGATATATTGAATTTTATAGAAGCAGCGCCGCAAGTACATAATCGGCGAATAATATCATTATACAACTGGCTACCACGGCGGTAGTGCTTGCCTTCCCGATTTCGAGTGCTCCCCCTTTTACAAAATATCCAAAATACGCGGGAATGCTTGAAATAATAAAAGCAAATGTATACGCTTTATATAGCGCAAACCTTACATTAAATGGCTGAAATCCGCTTAACAGTCCCTGGTCAAACTCCTCGCGGGAAAGGATCACGGCCATGGTTCCGGCAAGACGCCCACCCCATATACCCAATACTCCGGCAACAATTACAAGCAAAGGGATCATAATAAAAGATGCCAGTATTTTGGGCATAACCAGGTAAGCCTTGGTGTTGATACCCATAATTTCCAATGCATCAATTTGTTCACTCACCCGCATATTGCCGAGTTCGCTGGCAATTTTGCTGCCCACAACACCTGCCAGCACAATGCACGAAATGGTGGGGGCAAACTCAAGGATCACGGTATCACGTACTATTTGCGCAATGGTTGATTTTGGAATAAGGTTGCTCACCAGCTGGTAGGCCGTTTGCAAAGTGGATACTGCACCGATAAACAAAGCTACTACAACTACAATTCCCAATGACCCAATGCCGATATCAGAACACTGGTGCATCAATTCTTTCCAGTACATTTTCCAGTTTTCGGGTCTGGTAAACATTCCTTTTATCATCAATAAATAACGACCAAAATGATTAAAAAAATTCATGGGCCTGGTTTATAATTGCAACAAAAATACCTGAAAAAGCCAAATCAGGTTTTATACAAATGTATTACTACAAGTTCCCTCAGGTGTATGCGAAGAATTTCAGCCATGCTGTCACATTTAAGAAATTTTTCGTTGCCAAAGTACTGAGCCAGCTCCTGCGCCAGTTGCTTTATTTTTTCAGGAGGCGCCAGTTCATCCTTATCAACCGATGCTTTAAGATCACCCAGGCGGTGCCGTTGCGATTTTATCCGTTTAAACAACTGGGCACGTTCTTCCTGCCGGTATTGTTCTATTACTTCAGCATTAAGATGCTGCTGCACCAACTGTACAAAAACCCTGTTTTCCTTGAAAAATTGTGGTAAATAAAAGTTTTTCCGTCCTTCATAGGATTGCTGGTCAAAATCAATGGCACGTATACAAAATTGCACATCATCAAAATCCTGGGTAATGTCAAACACGAAATTATAGCTTCTCATATCGCCCAGTAACCTTGCAAAACAACGTTCGTTAAATTTCACAAACTCCTTGGCAATGCGTATCGGATTAAAGTCGGGGCGATGAAGAAACCCGTCAATAAACATATCACCCGGCACTCCGGCAATGTGCTCTTCAATTAAAGTATCATTGTCTACCAGGTAATTGATATAATAGGGTGACAGCAGGTGTTCGAGTTCCAGTCCCAGTATACGCGAGGCATCTGCTTTTTTTATATAGAGATAGCTGTATACGTCGTTATAGTTATTGACCACTTTAACACGAAAAGGCTGGGAATTACCGAAAACGCAAAAGTCAATCCTTTCTACATGCAAGTGATCCTCTGCCTGATTGGCTCCCGCCGCTTTGATTAAAGAATATATTCTAATGAGCGCATGATGAATTTCGCGTGTAAGCGACTGGTGATAAAACACGGTTTCCCATAAAGTGTCTTCGCCATTCTTGTTATAACACGGCATGGCGCCCTGGAAATGCCTTAGCGATTCGTAAGAAATAGGCAACTGTATCTCCCTGCCATACCGCTTTAAATATTTTTTAAACGATTTACTTACAGCATATACATTCTTCTTGCGGGAAATATGATTGTGATTTTCCACGCTCATTCCATACACAATTTTAGTATTGAATTCATGCACATATTTCATCATTTACAGGTATATTATCGCAACAGGTATGCCGGACATAGCACCTGCTGCCTGCTTTTACTTTTTAGCCTGATTTTGCTTTTTGCCTTTTGCCTGCTCTTTCTTTTTTACATAAGTCCCTTCAAAAAAACATTTAATGCCGCGGTAATTGCCGCAACCCTGTACCTCGCTGATGGTTACCTTATTTGCAGAAAACGCTAATTGTAGCACACAGGCATCGCCGGTTTGCCGGTACTGGGCCACATTGGGCTTTACCAGTACGGCTTCGCCTTTGAGCTCACCCGAGCAATCATCCTTTCTTTCAAAATGTACGAAGAATAAAATCCTTTTTGCATCTTTTCCATCCCGTATCGAAACAAAATTCTTTTTGTTTTGTACATAATTTCCGGAAAGCTTGTTTTTTCTTGAAAAAGTATCGATCGGGTTATATACTTCTTTGGGAACTACCGGTTCATTTGATTCAATTTTGATGAGGGTAAATACTCCTGCGCTATTGTATACATAAGCATTCAGTTTATAATAATTTTGCCCGCCGGAGGTCGTTTGCGATTCATTTTTAGTAATGATCAAACGCTTATCAATACTGCCTGTTATTGATTTCCGGCGATCAGGATTGTTTTTTACCAGGGGCATTGCTGCTTTAAAATTCTTTTCCCTGTCAAAGCATACGATATAAGCCATTTGTCTTGCAAGCGTTGCCGCCTTTATCAGCAGATAGGTTTCCTTATCTTCTGTTTCAATTTTACCCAAAGCATAAAATTTGGGATGGGTGTTTTTTCCATAGTTGCCGTTATACACACTGTCCGGAACAAACTGGCTCAGTATTTTGGTGCTGATCAGTAAAGAATCGGGCAGTTTCCTGCTGATTTGAGTGTCGGCAATGGTATAAGGGAGGGGCAGTTCCCGGAAGAATTCAATAAAGTCATTCACATCTACCGGTTCCTCCCCGGAAAGATCTTTTTTTTTGCTTTCGCAGGCCAGCAACACAAGCACAGCAACACAAATGGTTAAAAACTTCTGCATAATACCGGATTTCAGCTGTAAAATATGGCTTTTTGCATTTCCCACCGCATAAAAAACGGAGTTCAATCGGCCGCATACCGCCTGATTTCAAAACCCAGGGATGCCTTAAAGATATCTTTTTGCGCATGATTGCTGCCCGTCACACAATTAAATTACAGTAAAAGTTTAAAAAATTAAAAAATATTTTTAGATTCGTCTAAAATATAACTTAGCTATAGTGAATTATTCAGTTAGCGAAGAATACTACATCAGGGCAATCTATCATTTACAGCGTGAGCGACAAACTGTGAGCTCCAATGCACTGCCCGCCGAATTAAACAGACCGGCTTCGGCAACAGAAATGCTGAAAAAGCTGAAATTCGGGCTTGATCAGTCGCTGGAAATTAAAACGGCACCGGGCATCTTCTTCTCCATCAGTAAACAGGCTGCTCAAAACATAATTGTACATTATGAAACGGGAAAATAATTCAGATGTATCGTTAAGCGAAGTGCATGAAAGCATAGACACTACACAATCGCACAAAAAATCCAGGTGGAAACGCGCTATGGCTTTCCTGGGGCCGGCCTACCTGGTAAGTGTGGGATATATGGATCCCGGCAACTGGGCTACCGATTTGGCCGGCGGCAGCAAATTTGGCTATACGCTTATATGGGTGTTGCTGATGAGTAACCTGATGGCCCTGTTGCTGCAAAGTCTTTCTGCCCGGTTAGGCATTGTACGCGGACGTGATCTTGCACAGGCCAACAGGGAAAGCTACCCGAAATATATCAACTTTATCCTGTACATATTAGCTGAAATAGCTATTGCGGCAACCGATCTTGCGGAAGTGCTGGGTATGGCGATAGGACTGCACCTGCTAACAGGAATCCCCTTGCTGTGGGGAGTAACCCTTACTGTATTAGACACCTTTTTACTGCTGTTCCTCCAACGCATGGGAATGCGTGTAATGGAAGCGTTTATAATAGCGCTGGTTGCAGTGATAGGAGTATCTTTTTTAATAGAAATACTGCTTGCCAAGCCGGATATTGCTGAAGTAGTTACAGGATTTATACCCAGTTTGCCTAATAATGAAGCGTTGTATATTGCCATTGGCATTATAGGGGCTACCGTAATGCCGCACAATTTATACCTGCATTCTTCCCTTGTACAAACCCGCAAAATTAAAAGAGATGAAAAAAGTATCCGCTATGCATTAAAGATGAGCGTAGTAGACAGCACTATTGCATTGAATCTTGCATTTCTTGTAAATGCAGCCATACTGGTACTGGCTGCAGCCACTTTTTTCAAAACCGGGCGCACTGAAGTTGCCCAATTGGAAGAAGCACACCAACTGTTGTCGCCGTTGCTGGGCAGCAGTATAGCTTCCGCACTTTTTGCTATTGCACTGATCGCTGCCGGTCAAAGCTCAACCGTTACCGGTACACTTGCCGGGCAAATTGTAATGGAAGGCTACCTGCGGCTGCGTATCAATCCGTTATTAAGAAGGTTGATCACCCGCCTTATAGCCATTGTGCCTGCACTGATCGTCATTGGCATTTATGGTGATAAAGAGCTTGACGCCCTGCTGATCCTGAGCCAGGTGATCCTGAGCCTGCAATTAGGCTTTGCCGTTATACCCCTTATTCATTTTGTAAGCGATAAAAAAACGATGGGACAATTTGCCATAAAGCCTGTTACCAAATTCTTTGCCTGGACCATCGCCCTCATCTTAGTATACCTTAACATTAGAATGGTAGAGGGTGAGTTTACCGCCATTTTTGAAAGCCCGGGCAATACATTCTGGAAATTTATTATTATCGCTGCCGGTATTTTCTTCTTCAGTCTTTTGCTATATATTAGCTTCCGTCCTTTATTCTACAAAATTGCCAAACCCGCTTCTCTTACAGTACATCCGGATATGAAAGACAGCTTTGATCTGAACATACCGAAATTTGCCAAAATTGCCGTAGCGCTCGACTTCAGCAAAAGCGACAGCAAGCTGTTGTCGTATGCCATTGCACAGGGCAATACACATGCCACCTACCTGCTCATTCACGTGGTAGAAAGCGTTTCAGCCCGATTGCTGGGAAGAGAAAGCGATGACTATGAAACAAAAGAAGATGAGAGAAGATTGCTGGCATATAAAAACACATTGCAGGAAAAAGGATATAAGGCCGAAATCGGACTTGGTTTTGATAAAAGAGCAGGTGAAATTGTGCGCATTACCAAAGAGCATCAGGCCGACATGCTGGTAATAGGCGCTCACGGGCACAGCGGTTTGCAGGATTTTATACACGGACAAACCATAAACACGGTAAGGCACGAACTGAAAATACCGGTGCTGGTGGTGAATGTGTGAGGAGGTAGGTTGCAAGTTTCAGGTTGCAAGTAATTTGTTCTGGATTTTAAAAGTTTATGGTTTTTAGTTTAGCGTTGTATTCTCCGGATTTAGAGCTTATGGCTTCGGATTTGAAATCTGAGTCTTTATTCGGCGCTTGCTATTTGACGTTTGGTGCTTCGCGTTTAGATACGGTGCTGACCCTCCTGCGTCGGGTGCCGACCGCATCTCCGGATTTAGAGCTTATGGCCTCGGATTTCCTCAAACCTCACACCTCATACCTTATACCCCACACCTTTTTTTCAAACTATTTCAGTAATTTCATTGTATTCATCACGCTAACCTTTTTTTATGATGATCAAAACCTTTGGAAGCGCTGTTTATGGTGTGGAAGCCATTACCATTACGGTAGAAGTTAACATCACCGGCGGAAAGTTTTTTTACATGGTTGGGCTACCCGATAATGCCGTAAAAGAAAGTGAGCAGCGTATTGAAAGCACCTTAAAGAATACCGGGTATTACATGCCCCGCATCAAAGTGATCGTAAACCTTGCCCCTGCCGATATCAAGAAAACCGGAACTGCTTTCGACTTACCCATTGCGCTGGCCATTATGGGCGCAAGTGAACAGTTGCCCAATGCCGGGCGACTTTCTGAATATGTGATCATGGGCGAATTGAGTTTGGACGGAAATATTCAGCCTATTAAGGGGGCATTACCGATCGCCATTACAGCAAGGAAAGAAGGATTTAAGGGATTGATACTTCCTGTACAGAACTGCAGGGAAGCGGGGATGGTGAATAACCTGAAAGTATATGGCGTGAGCCACATCCTGGAAGTGATTGATTTTTTCAAAGATGAAACTTCGCTTCAGCCTGTAGTGGTTAATACAAAAGAAGAATTTTACCAGTCGCAATGTAATTTTGAGCTCGACTTCAGTGATGTAAAAGGACAGGAAAACATCAAACGTGCACTGGAAATTACAGCTGCCGGTGGTCACAATGCCATATTAATAGGTCCGCCCGGCGCCGGCAAAACCATGCTGGCCAAACGACTGCCTTCTATATTGCCCCCGCTTACGCTCGAAGAGGCCCTGGAAACCACCAAGATCCACAGCGTGGCGGGCAAGCTCCCTGCCAACACCACTCTTATTTCGCAGCGCCCTTTCCGCTCTCCGCATCATACCATCAGTGATGCGGCACTGGTAGGTGGCGGCGGTATACCCCAGCCCGGCGAGATCTCGTTGTCGCACAACGGCGTATTGTTCCTGGATGAATTACCGGAATTTAAAAGAACCGTCCTTGAAGTAATGCGTCAACCCATGGAAGAAAGAAAAGTAACTATCTCCCGCGCAAAGGTGGCAGTAGATTTTCCTGCGAGCTTCATGCTGATTGCTTCGATGAACCCATGCCCCTGCGGCTTTTACAATCATCCCGAAAAAGAGTGCACATGCCCGTCGGGAACCGTTCAGAAATATCTGAATAAAATTTCGGGACCGCTTTTAGACAGAATTGATCTGCATGTGGAAGTAACGCCTGTACCATTTTCGGCACTGGCTGCGCACAAGGAAGGTGAAGGCTCTGCCTCAATAAGAGAAAGAGTCATTAAGGCAAGAGAGGTACAGGCTGCAAGATATAACGGTTATAAAGGAATTTATTGCAACGCACAGATCAGCAGTAAAATGCTGAAAGAGATCTGCGGCATAGATGCCGGAGGGCAAGCGCTTTTAAAAACGGCAATGAATAAGCTCAACCTTTCGGCAAGGGCGTACGACAGGATACTTAAAGTTTCGAGAACCATTGCAGACATTGCAGGCACCCATGATATTAAAACAGAGCATCTTGCTGAAGCCATCCAATACAGGAGCCTCGACAGGGAAGGCTGGGCAGGTTGATTTTATACAATACTGTTCATGCGCTGCCGCATATCCAGCAAAAGTTTACGATATGCTTTTTTTCCGCCTGCCTGAGGATTTTCTGCGACAGCACCCGGAACAATAAGCTTGTAGATAAAATAAACAGTTTGCGCCGCTGTTTTTCTAACAATGCGCATATCCATCCAAAAATTAGCATTTCTTACATAAAATGCGTCCCACTGGTAACGTTTGAAAATGCTTTCGTAGGTTTTAGCCGGTCCGCGGAATCCTTTAACCTGGGCCAGACCGGTTATTCCGGGCTTTACTATATTCCGGAATTTATAATTATCAACAACCTCTGCAAAATTCTCGCAGTCGCTGTGCATATGCGGACGTGGTCCAACAATAGTCATATCACCCATCAAAACGTTAAAAAATTGCGGTAATTCATCGAGGTTGGAATTGCGTAAAAATTTTCCCATTCGTGTAATGCGCGGATCATTGTGAACAGCCTGCATGGAATCGGCCTCTTTATTCATCACCATCGTTCTGAACTTATAGCAATTGAATGACCGGCCAAGAAAGCCCACACGCTTCTGCACAAAGAACGCACTGCCTTTTGAACTTAATTTGATCATAAGTGCCAACACAGGTAGTAACCAACTCATTATAAATACAATAGCTGCTACTGATAATACAAGATCAAAAGCTCTTTTTGCAACCAGATATTTCTTTCTCTGCTGTATGTAGGTGCGGAACGATTCACGATTCTTTGATTCTAAAGTCCGGTCGTAGGATAATGGTTTAACACTTGATACAAACATTATGGTCTTTTTAAGGTTTTTCTATAAATACTTCCGGCCCGGAAGACTTACAGGAGTTCTTTCTACTATATATTCAAAAAATTAAGCCAAACTTTGCACCTGCATAATCTTTCACAAAAAATTTTCATTTAATGTGTTGCATGAACGAATACAATACCTTAGCTATCGGGTTTATTTGACAGGTTGCGTGGGGATAACGTTGCTTTGAAAAAAAAATTTTGATAAACAAATGATTTAGAAAAAAAAATAATGCTTTTAAGTGTTTTTGCTTATCATTAATGAATAAAAAATAAAGTTTAGACCGGCTGACGACGGCAAACTTACTTTTTGTGTTATAAGCACTGTAAAAATGTTTATTGCCCTGAATATAAATGAGCTGCGCACAATAGTTCGTGATTGTGTTTTGTAACCCCGCAGGTTTCATTTTAGAACTCTTTCATATATTTGATGTTTCCAGGAATTAATCAGCAATAATTAACATTCTGTTTTCATGCCACCGGATACTAAACCAACGAACGATCAAAAAGAAAGTGAAATTGATCTTGGTATTTTTTTAAACCTCGTCGGAAAATTATTTTCCTCTGTAGCAAAAGCTATAGGATCCTTCTTTTCTTTTTTATTTCAGCTTCTTCTTTCCATTTTCATATTTATTAAGCGAAAAATTATCTGGTTGGCGGCAGGGGCGCTGGCAGGCTTAAGCCTGGGGTTATATTTTTATTTTAAAGACGGCCCTGTGTATTATTCAGATATGGTAGTAAGATCGAACGCCGGAAGTTCCATGCCGTTGTATAATACGATAGGCTATTTTAATTCATTGATCGGTGATGACAGAATAAAAGAGCTTACCACTGTATTTGATATTTCAGAAGCAGACAGCAGAAAACTTATCCGGTTTGAAATAGCACCGGTAAACGATGAACTGGAAACAGTTAAGCTCTACGAAGACTTTGTAGCAGATTATAGCCCTAACAGCCTTGCCAATGACACACAAAGAATAATTGTCATTAAATATGCTGATTTCAGGAAGAACATCACAGATATTAGTTATCCGCTGCAACGTATAAGAGTATACAGTCACAGTCCTGAGATATATGCGAGCATACAACAGGGATTGATCAGAAATTTAGAGCAAAACAAAAACCTTTTGACGTTGCATGAGAAATTTACAGGTGTGCTGAGAGAAGAAGAAGCACTGTTGAGCCGATCCATGGCAGGCCTCGATTCCCTGCGCGTTGCTTACTATAAAAACATTGCAAGCGGTAATGCAAAGGGTGAAGGAGGCAACGTGGTACTGGGCAGCAACAACAAAAGCTTCAGCAATCCGGAAATTGAACTGTATGATAAAGAGATGCAATTAAAAGATGCTCTGACCCGGATACGGAATAAGCTCATTGAACAGCAAACTGCGTTTCGCATTGCTTCAAACATTAATGCGAGAGGTAGTAAAGTTTCCGGCTATAACCAGGAATTTTTCGAATATGCATGGATGGGACTGCTCGTCTCTTTTTCTCTGGTATTGCTCATTGAGTGTTACAAATTCCTGAACGAAATGGATAAAAGGCAAAACCGAAAATACCCGGAACCAGACAAACCAACGGAAACACCTTAAAAATTATTCAACATGTTTTGTCCGTCATATGGCGAGATGCTGTCAGAGGGATGCCCATCCCTGCAATTAGATGATCGTATTGGCCTTAGTTTGTAAAAATGTTCAAAAGATTATCTCAAATAGCGGTTCTGACCGGTGCAGCGCATATATTTACCTTATTTGTGCTGAAATTTCTTTCAAAGAACACATCAGCCGCTACTCTGACTTCCATTGGAGAAATTGATTCCACCTTTCAACTGTTGATAAGCATACTGGGCTTTGGGTTGCAGCTTTCAGCAGTGCGGCACATTGCGATAGAACAAAAATGGAAAATATTTTATTACCAGGCGCAAAGAGCAAGAATTGCATTAGGGTTAATGATAACGAGCGTTGCCTTGTTTGCCCTTATTTATCCTTCCTGCTGGCTTTTTATATTTGCCCCTGTTTTTGCACTGAGCGGTGATTATGCCCTATATGGCAGAGGACAACCTGTTAAAGCCGCGATATGGGCGTTTTGCAGAACCTTTATTCCTTCCTTATTGCTTATTGTATTTGTCTTTATCAATAAAAAATACCTTTCCGCCGCATATATAATGAGCACGGTTGCCGTGTTTGGGATCACGGGCTTTGCCATCTCGCGTCAGCTTCATTGTAAATACTTCATATCTCCGGTACTGCCCGCCTTAAAACTATATCTCCGGAATATAAGCCTTGGCATCGCTACTCTTGTAATGTATATACTTGGATTGGGGCTGATGTTCGTTGCCTCCTTTTTTTATAATGAACAGGTGCTGGCAGTAAGTTATCTTGGTTTAAAGTTATACGTTATTTTTAAAGGAATAATGCGCATCATCAACCAATCTTTCTTAAAGGAAATGGTACATGATGAGATGACACTCAGGGCAGATGAACTTTCTATTCTTATTGGCTGCTCCTTCCTGGGCGCTTCCCTTATTTTCCCCAAAAGCATGATCACCATATTTTTCGGAATACAATACACAGCATTTACCGGTTTTATTATCCTGATAGGTTTATCTGCACTGGTGATGTGTGTTTTTATAAGCTTTCATACCCGCTCTCTTTTTAAGAAAAAAGACAAAATCTATGCAAAGTATGCGGCTGCCGCTGCTGTCACATCAATCATTACCGTTATTGTATTGTCTTTTTTCAGGCAAAGTCCGCTCAATATAGGGGCAGCTTTGTTTGCAGGTGAGCTGATATTTGTTGCAGGCCTGGTTTACATTAACCAAGATGCGGCAATATTGCTGAGGATAAAATTTCTGCTTACATCGCTTTTATGCTTGCTGCTTCCGCTGACCATAAGATATTTCATGGGCGATACTTTTGCCGGGCTTTATACCGGGATGGCGATGCTTGGGGGAGTGTATATTGCGCTCAATTACCGGAAATTGTTCAAAACAAATCTCAACTTTAAATAAATTTGAAATACCCTGCCGTTATATGGAGCAAACTTTTTAGCATAGAAGGGCTGATCGTTCTTTATTTCTTTTCACTGCTGCTTTTCGGCAAAACGTTCACCAAATTGCAGGTTGCAGGGCCACTTTACCTGCACGATCTTTATTTGGGGGTACTCACGCTGTTGGCATTGAACAACAGGAAAAAATTAACCCTGCGCTTCATCCCCGTTCTGATTGTTGTGCTGATTGCATTTATTTACCTTGCCTTTAGTCTTGTTTTCTACAGACCCCGGGGAGAAATGCTTATCATTACCTTCCGGCAATTCAATCTTATTGTATACCTTTTGTGCAGCTACCTGCTTTTTAATTTACTGGTAAAAGACAACCATACTGTTCGTAAGATCATTGCGTTCGTCTTGTATCTTTCAGGCGCATCTGTTGCACTTCAGGTCGTTTACATTTTATATGGCTATCTTTTCATAAACAATTTTTCTCTTTTCAGAGAGGGAGAATACAACTATTTTTCCCCATTGATCATTTTCGGCATTATCACCTACGCTGCAGCAACGCTGGCCTATGAAGAAAAGGTTCCGGTCAGATTCTTAAAATTCCTGGGCTGCCTGGCATTGTCAACCACGCTGGGACATTCTTCTGCTTTCCTGTCTATTTTTTGTATAGGGCTACTCTATTTTTTTATGCGTATAAAGCCTATGCAAAGGCTGATTGCAGTTTGCATTATTTTTACAGCCCTGCTGGTTTTATTGTTTTTGCCTCAGTTCAGGGACGCCAATGCAGGCTGGCGGCTATTATACTGGGGACATGTTTTGAAAGAATCGATTGTAACAAAATATGCCGTGCTGGGTAGCGGTTTCGGGCAACCATTCATGAGCTACGATTTTGCCGTCTATATCAATGAAACCATTCATTCTGCCATTATGATAGACGAATATTACCCTATGGCGCGTTATCTTTCGCCACCACACAATTCCTGCCTTTCATTTGTTTTTCATATCGGGCTGCTGCCGGCCCTGCTTTTTCTTCTGCCTTTAAAAAATGTTGGGCTTACTGTTATGCTTTCGCCGTTGCCTGCCAGCAGGAATAAATCATTTTTGCTGCTTTCCTTTGCAGGCTGCTTTGTTTGGATATCTTTTAATGTGATACTGGAACTTCCCCACTCAGCAACCTATTTCTGGTTGATCTATTTTACAACGGCATATGCCTTCAGCCGTAAGTACCGTGAAGCAATATAGCCCTATTGAGCAGGCCTTGTTATTACTATTATTCCCTTTCCATACTGCGGGAAAATAAACTTTATTAAATGAACGCTATTGAGCAGGAAAGCGGCGATTTTCTTTTTTACCTGCGTAAATGCCGTATCACCAACACGGGTAAAATCAACCTTTTCCCATACTACAATATTATCTATTACATCAAATGAAAATTTTCCGAGCAGGGACTTTATAGAATTGTAGGAAAAAATATAATTATG
Source organism: Agriterribacter sp. (assembly GCF_035444585.1). Lineage (GTDB taxonomy): Bacteria > Bacteroidota > Bacteroidia > Chitinophagales > Chitinophagaceae > Agriterribacter. Next base: position 16,313 of record NZ_DAOMOZ010000029.1, on the reverse strand, counting down.
ATCCGGATGTATACTCTCTTTTCCAAAAAGACTGTATATCCAAAAAAGAAAATAGTAACTGTTAGGAGTGGTAAAGATAACAGTGGTATCTGCACGGCAAAAGCGCAACACAGATTGAAGAAAAAGTCCGCAGTTGTCAATGTGCTCAATAATTTCACCAAGTATAATTACATCAAAATTTTCATCATAGTCCCAAGACTCAAGATCGGCGTAATAAACATCCCTGTATCCCTTTCTTTTCATTTCATTTATGCCTTCCTCATCAACGTCAACTCCTACAAGTCGTTTTGCGGTAGTAGCCAGTATATCGTGCAATAAAAGCTTTGTCGCTATTCTTTCACCGAACAATTCGCTGTCAACACACCCGCCGTGTAAAACGGTTTTCCCTTCAACGTACTCCTGCAGAAATCTGTCGCGGTTAGTGATAACAGTAAGTTTGGGAAATTTACTTGAAAATTTAACTTTCATGTATCAGTTATTTGATGTTTAGTAATAGACAGACGTTTATCGGCTTCCAGGGCATACAGCATAACTTGCAGTCTTCCCTGCAATTTTAGTTTTGATGAGACGAGTGCATTAAACCACAAGTACAGACAATATGTTTTTTATTTATAATAAGCTTATATAATATATTTTTGCTCACAATGAAAAAAATTCTTTTTATTGTTCAACTGCCTCCCCCCATTCATGGCGCTTCGCTTGTTAACAGTTATGTTGTTAATAATCCGCTTATACGGGAAAAATTTTCATGCCGGGTATTGCCTCTGCAATTTGCAAACTCCGTAGCAGACATCGGTAAGTTTTCTGCAAAAAAACTATTGCTGGTCCCTGTATTCACAACCAGGCTGATCCGGACACTCCTCACTTACCGGCCCGCTCTTGTTTATTACAACTTCGCCCCGTCCGGCCCTGCATTCTACAGAGACGCATTATACGCGGCAATTATCAAAGCCTGTGGCATCAAACTGGCTTTACATATCCAGGGAAGGGGTATTGCAGAAAACAGTAACAAACAGGGATGGAAAAGATGGCTATACAGGCAGGTATTCAAAAATACTTTCCCGGTTTGCCTCGCCGAAAGTTTATCTTCAGACTTTCGTGAAGTGCATTTTGGGAAATATTACGTTCTTAAGAATGCCATACCTTTGCAGGTTAATCTGTCCGGGAGAAAAGACCACAGCTATCCCACATTTATCTTTCTTTCGAACCTTTATAAAAGCAAAGGTATATTAACTTTCCTGGAAAGCATGAAAATACTGAAACAACGCGAAATGCATTTTAATGCGCTTGTAGTTGGCAACAACGGAGATCTTACCATCGGGGAAGCCAGGACATTCATACAAACAAATAACCTCGAAAACCATATCAGCGTTATGGGTCCATTATATGACGATAAAAAATTTGATGCGCTTTGTTCGGCAGATTTCCTCGTATTCCCAACTGTGTATGTTAACGAGGCTTTCCCGCTGACCATTCTGGAAGCAATGCAATGCGGGTTGGTTACAGTTTCTACGTTTACCGGCGCCATCCCGGACATCATTGAAGACGGCAGAAATGGAAAATTATGCGGCAGTACCGACCCCCGGGACTGGGCAAACCTTCTTGAGAATACAGTTAACGATGTTCAGGGGGTAAAGCGCATGAGCGAAACGGCCCGAAACGATTTTCATGAAAAATACAGCATGGAGATTTTTGATAAGAATGTGTTTACCATTATCCGGGATATTTTAAATAAACAGTAAAGATGTGCGGCATAGCAGGGTTTATTAATTTTAAAGATCCCGTTGCGCTGGCCGAGATGGCTAACCGGGTACAACAGCATCGCGGGCCCGACAGCCAGGCTCACTGGCTGCATAATAATGTATGCCTTGCGCATCAGAGATTATCTATTATTGACCTTGACAAAAGGTCAGATCAGCCTTTTAAAAAAGGTAACCTTACTATTATATTCAACGGCGAAATATATAACTACGAGGCGTTAAAAGATCAAATCCGGCAATTGGACCCTTCCGTGGAATTTAAAACCACTTCCGATACGGAAGTATTGCTTGAGCTTTACCGCATAAAAAAAGAGAAATGCCTTGATGACCTGAACGGGATGTTTGCCTTCGCCGTCTTTGAAAGCGATACCAGCCGGCTCTTTATTGCCAGGGATCATTTTGGGATAAAGCCCCTGTTTTACACGCAAATCAATAACGGGTTTGCATTTTCTTCTGAGCTGAAAACATTGCTGGAGCTACCCGGGATTGATAAAACGCTGGATCAAAAAGCGCTGGTTGCAGCCATAAATTACCTGTGGGTTCCCGGCAATATTACCTGCTTCAGGAACATACACAAACTGCCTGCCGCACATTATGTGATACTGGATACAGGAAACCTGCCGGCAGAAATTCATCCTCAAAAATACTGGGAACTAAAAGAAAGCACCTTTATTGAAAATGAGGCTACGGCAATCAGCAAGCTAAAGGCATGCCTGGAAGGTGCTATTAAAAGGCACATGGTAGCTGATGTGCCGGTAAGCGCTTTCCTCAGCGGAGGGCTCGACTCCTCGCTGGTATCGGTGCTGGCGGCAAAACACAACAGCCGGCTGTCTACCTATACGATCGCCACTTCAGAAAAGGACAAAAAGGTTGAACAGATGCCGGAAGATGAACGATATGCCAAAAAGCTGGCAGCATTGTATCACTTTGATCACAATGAGATCCTGGTAGAAGCAGATATCGTTAACGATCTGAAAGAAATGGTATATACACTGGATGAGCCTATTGGCGACCCGGCCGCATTGAACACGCATCTGATTTGCGCGGCAGCGAGAAAAAAAGGGGTAAAGGTTTTGCTGTCGGGGATGGGAGCCGATGAAATTTTCTTTGGTTACCGCAGGCATAAAGCAATACTGCTGGCCGAAAGGTATAAGAAAATACCTGCCGTAATAAGAAATCTCATCACAAGATTGGTGAGTGTCTTACCCGTTAAGCAAGGTAAAAATGGCATCCGTTTATTCCGGTGGGCGAAGCGTTTTGTTTCGTTCGCAAATCTTAGCACTGAAGAAGCGTATATGAAAAGCTATTCTTATTACAGCAAAACGGAAATGCAGCAACTCTTCAGGGAAGATATAACAGCTGAGTACAACTGGCTGCGCAACCAGCACAAAAGCATCTTTAACCGGCTTTATAAAAATGACCTTGTTAACCAGGTTTGCCACACCGACACTCATATGTTCATGCAGGGACTGAACCTCAGCTATACCGACAGGGCCTCCATGGCGGCTTCCGTTGAAGTAAGAGTGCCCTTTATAGATAAGGAAGTGATTGAACTGGCGATGAAGATCCCCGGCAGGCTCAAGTACAAACACAGGCAAAGCAAGTATATATTAAAAAAAGCAGCAGAAGATTATTTGCCCCAGGAAATCATATACCGGCCCAAGGCTTCTTTTGGCGCGCCTATCCGCTCCTGGATGAGCGGAGAACTGCGGCCGCTGGTTGATGAATTACTCAGTGAGAGCGCTGTAAATCAACGGGGGATTTTTAACTATCAATACATCAGGAAGATCATTGATGACGACAGAAAAGGAACGGAAGACAATGCATACAAATTGTATATGCTTATCACGCTGGAATTGTGGTTCAGGCAATATACAGATTAAAAAGATGTTAAATACTGCGGCATGATTTCTGCAAGCTATAGGCGTATAGCAGACCTCATCATCTTTTAAAATAAGCAATTGGTGAACGTTCGCATTAAGCACGATATCTCTTTTCATATTATTACACTGACCATCACGATCATGGGAACAGTGCTGCTGTCTTCCTGCGCTAAGGATAAAATTACCAATGCTCCGTCTGCTATACCGGGTTCCAACCTTTTATTAAATGCAGATTTTGCCGTTTGGGACGATGCTTATACATTGCCCAAGAACTGGCAAATGAGGCAGATCTATAACAATACAGATGTGTTTACTCATTCTGCCGGCGGACTGAGCATGAAAAGCAATTCGGAAGGAGAACACATTTTATTTCAAACAATAAATGTGCATCCGGATACTTTTTATAAAGTGAGTACAACCATCAAATACGATATCAACAATTATATCGCAGGTGGGGTATATGCTTTTAATACCCACACCCGCATGCTCCTTGGAAAATATGAAAAAGCAAACAGCAAGGGAGAAGCATTATTTGAGTTTCTTTTCAACAGCGGCAGCGCCAATAACGTGAGCATAGAAATCGGCTTCCCCGAAGGCATGTCCGGGTCTTTTGATTGCGGCCCCCTTCAGGTTGTGCAGCAAAGTTACGAACCACACATATCCGACACCGGTTTTCTGGGTTACCTGAATCAAAAGATACCCCTATCTTTTAGTGCCGGTCAACTGGATAGCAGTATTTCTTTATTGTGCGATTACATAAACGGCGTTTTGCAATCTGTGATCAGAGGATACGATTTATTTGCAGGTGAATTACCGCAATTGCAAACATTTCTAATGAGCCGCAACGAATATGTTTACCTCCCGTATTATTTAAGTGTGCCCGACAGCGCTTCCGTTGCCTATTGTCAGCGATCGTCGTTAAGCCTGCAGGAAATACTGACCAATGAATTCCATATACCCACAAGAGCTGTACACATGCAGGATGACACACGAACCGGGTTTCACCAGTTCCTTGAATACTGGAACCCCTTCCGGAAAAAATGGGTAGCAATAGATCCCTATTTTTCCCACAGGTACCGCAACGAAGACGGCGGCTTCCTCTCCGCCGAAGAATTGCAAAATGAAACGGCTCCATGGAATAAAACAGCTCCATTCGGGCAATACGTATTTAGCACATTTGAAGGAGAACTGCAGGAGATGTGGCGCCACAAAGCCCTTTTTGTAACCGGCTCCTCTTATCAATTGTCTTACCCCTTTTAATGACCTGCATGGAAATGATGCACGCCATAAGTAAATCGTAAGCGATATAAGGTTATGTAAATGCAATACAATACATTTGTTTATCTGCAATATTGCCGGTGACGATGTAAAGGACACAACAGCTTCAATGAAACAAGTGATTCAAAACTTTAAAACGGGTGCACTGTATGTTGATGAAGTGCCTGCTCCGGCTTTAAGCAGGGGCATGGTTCTCATAGAAAATAAATTTTCATTGATCAGCGCCGGCACGGAAAGGAGCACCGTAAAAGTAGCTAAGGCCAACCTGCTTGGAAAGGCCAGGCAACGTCCGGACCTTGTGGCACAAGTTATACAAAACGTAAGGAAAGAAGGTTTGAAAGCAACACTTGAAAAAGTACGCACTAAATTAGACACACTTAAAGCATTAGGCTATAGTACTTCCGGCAGGGTTGTAGCTTCAATGGACACCCACCATTTTTTTAAACCCGGCCACAGGGTAGCATGTGCGGGACAGGATTATGCATCACACGCCGAAGTGATCTGCGTTCCTCAAAACCTGGTAGTTAAAATTCCGGACAACGTTTCAGATGAAGAAGCAAGCTTTACTACACTCGGTGCAATAGCCATGCAGGGTGTGCGCCAGGCAGATCCCAAGCTCGGGGAAACGGTTTGTGTAATTGGGTTAGGCCTTCTTGGACAGATCACCTGCCAGTTGCTGAAAGCCAATGGATGTAAAGTACTGGGTATTGATATTTCAGGGTCGCTTGTTGAGCTTGCCCGTAGCCTGGGGGCAGACGATGCAGTTCAGCGTGGTGATGCCAACCTCACGGCGTTGGTTAATCAGTTTACCAACGGCTACGGATTCGACAGTGTGATCATCACCGCAGCAACCTCATCAAACGACCCTATAGAATTATCGGCAGAAATTACACGTAAAAAAGGAAAAGTAGTAGCCGTTGGCGCCATTAAGCTGGATGTGCCCAGGGATCCCCATTTCTATCGTAAAGAACTCGACTTGAGATTGTCTTGCTCATATGGACCAGGCCGTTATGATGCGGAATACGAAGAAAAAGGCATTGATTACCCTTACGCCTATGTACGATGGACGGAGCAGCGGAACATGGAATCATTTCTTCAATTGCTGGCGCAGGGAAGTATCAGGATCAAACCACTCATCACCCACACCTTTGACATAGCAGAAGCAGAAAAGGCTTATGATATAGTAACAGGAAAAATACAGGAACCGCATATCGGCATTCTTCTGCATTATCCCGACAATGAGAACAAGTTCATACACACAAAGGTCATTCAGCATACCACAGCACCGCAGCAGCATATTGAGGCGGGATTCATAGGTGCAGGAAGCTTTGCACAAAGCTACCTCATACCCAACGTTAAAAATTTTGGGGGAAGGCTACGTGTGGTAGTAACCTCAAAAGGTATTACGGCCCAAAATGTAGCCCAGAAGTTTTCCTTTGACAGCGCATCATCAAACAGTAAGGATGTAATTGACAATAAGGAAATAAATACGGTTTTTATTGCCACGCCGCACAATTCCCATGCTTTATACGTAACAGAGGCGCTAAAAGCAGGCAAAAATGTTTTTGTTGAAAAACCGCTTGCGATGAACGAAGAGGAACTGGAAGACGTAAAAGCCTGCTATATGCAACAGGGCGGAAAATTAATGGTGGGATTTAACCGCAGGTTTTCTCCGGTGGCAATTGCACTGAAACAAAATTTTAAAGGTATCAATGAACCGCTGGTAATGAATTACCGCGTGAACGCAGGTTTCATTCCCAAAGATCACTGGACCCAGGATGAACAAACAGGTGGCGGAAGGATCATTGGTGAGGTATGTCACTTTATTGACCTGATGCAATATTTTACAGAAGCCCTGCCTCAAACCGTATTTGCCCAATGTATCCATTCGGCCAACAGTCTTAATAAAAATGACGACAATAGTGTGATCAATATCCAGTTTACAAACGGATCAGTAGGAAGCATTGTATACGTGGCTACCGGTGATAAGGCATTGCCAAAAGAACGGCTTGAGATTTATGGAGGCGGGAAAATCGGCGTCATCAACGACTTCAGGGGTGGCGAATGGTACAGCAACAATAAAATGACCCGGTTGAAAGCGGAAGGAAAGGGACATAAACAGGAGGTTCATGCATTTCTTGATGCAATAAAGGAGGGCAACCCGTCTCCCATTTCTTTTGAATCCATATATGCCACTACCAAAGCGACTTTAAAAATATTAGACAGTTTACATACCGGTTTGCCGCAGCAGATTTAAATTTTACTTTTTGTTGAACGCCGATAAAATATACAGGTATTCCCTGCTGGGTGTGGCAATTGTTCTGCCGTCGCCTCTATACGGAGCTGTGTTGCTTTTTTTATCTATCGCAGCAGTTTGCTGGATCATACAAAAAAAGTACCGCGGGCTGCCCGGCTCTTTGTACAAAAAACAGGTATTGCTACCCGTTCTGCTCTACCTCTACATCGTTGCAGGGTTCTTCTTCTCAGAAAATTTCAGGACGGCGCTCAGCACATTGTCCACGATGATGGCTTTTATTTTATTTCCTGTGTTTATCGGCACCTCTCCTCTTATCAAGAAGGAATTACTCCGGAAGATTAATATCTCTTTCCTTATTTCCATTACGGCAACCTTATTGTTCGCCATAATTTACAATATCATTAATATTACAGTAACAGGTGTTAACAGTGTAATGCTGTTTGACGGATATTATCATAAGCTGCACTCATTCGGACTAACCAATGTTTACCACAACTGGCATCCCACATATGGGGCGGCTTTTGCCAACCTCGGGATGGTGATATTATTTCATCTTTACTTTACAGGACAAAACAGCCACACGCGCGGGCAGAAAATACTGATGCTGTGCACTGCGTTATTTTTAAGCGTTGGGATCTTCCTGCTTGATTCGCTGATCGGGATCGGCGTTTATTTTACACTGTTGCTATGGCTGCTGGTTAAACAGCAAAAGCGCCTGCGGTATTTTAATACCACTTTCAAAAAAATTTTAGCCATATGCATACTGATCACCGGCATAGCTGTTTTATACCTCAATCCTTTTAACAACGGGAAAATAGATTCGCTGAAAAATAAGCCGTTAATTATTACGGATGTTCAATCGGAAAGAAATTTATTTACTATGCGCCTGGCAAAATGGAGTGTATATTATGACATCTTCGCATCCCGGCCGGTTTGGGGCACAACGCTCGGAGATATAGCAGACATCAGGAAAGAAAAATATATCGAAAAAGGATTTGATGATCTCGCACTCCACAATTACAATGCGCACAACCAATATATGGAAATACTTGCAGCGCTTGGCGTAATAGGCTTATCTGTTTTTCTTATGCTTCTTTTTTCCCCGCTTGCCGGGCGCGGAGTTAATGCTTTATATTTTCCCTTTCTGATCATATGCCTGATCACATTCTGTACCGAATCGGTATTACACAGGCAGCAGGGAATATTGTTCTTTATGTTTTTCTACTCCCTTTATACGCATTTCAATTTGCGTAAAAGCGCTTCCTGACGGCAGACGGCATACCGATTTGCACTTGCCGCATTAAGAAGAAACATATGATCTCCCGGATAATTTATACTTAATAAGAAGTTGTATAAATTTCAAATTGCCCACAAGATATCTTTTGAACATTCTGCGTGGTTCCTGGTAAACCCGGAAGAGCCATTCCAATCCCAAACGTTGCATCCATAAAGGCGCCCGTTTTACGTAACCTGCCACCACATCGAAGCTCCCGCCAACCCCCATTATAAAATTCACATTTTTAAGTGCATCGCGGTTTTCATACAAAAAAATTTCCTTTATGGGAGACGTAATGGCTACGAACAGCATATGAGCTTTGCTGTCGCCTATCTGACGCGCTATCTCTTTTTCATCTTCCTTCTTAAAATATCCATTCCTGTAACCTGCAATGATTTCGGGAGAATACCGAAGACTGTACCTGGAAACCAATTCTTCCAGTACTTTTTGCCGGGCCCCCAGGAAAAATATTTTATACCCGTTCTCAAAAGAAAATTCTACCAGTTTGCTCATAAGATCAATGCCCGCCACACGTTCTTTGAGGGGGGTGCCCAGCAGTTTGGAAGCCCACACTACAGCCTGTCCGTCGGCATTGATGATATCGGCATGGATAACGCTTTCCCTCAATTGCGGATCGGAGTGCATAGAAACGATCTTCCCTGCGTTTACCACGGTATGATGAAGATGCTCTTTTCTTTCTATGGCACACTTTATTATATCCAGCGTCTCATTCATGGTAAGATTATCAACCGGAGTGCCCATCAGGTGGATCCTTTGTTTCATGCCAGACATTTAACTTGTATAATTTATACGAATAAGCGGCGGTTTCTATATTGAAGGTATAGAACCCGGGGCATTATAAAAACAGATATTCAATCATATGCTTTATAGTAGCTTAACGCGTAAAACATCCATGCCTGCGCCCAGCGCATATAGGGTATCTTTGAGCTGAAATGCTTTTTCCTCTGATAGTAGAAATAGCCGCTTTCATCCTGCATATGTGTGGCCGTCCACAATAAAACCTTTTCGGCAAGGGCACGATGCTGTTGCAGCTTTCCTAATTTAGCAAGGGTAACCACCAATTGCGCAGGAGCGTGGATATCCACGGGATACAACCTGTTGTGATAATATTTGGAGAGGCCTTCCTCAGTAAAAAAAGTATATAAATAATACCTGAGCCCTTTATCAATATTCAGGGCAAATGAGCTGTCTCCCGTATACAATTGATAAGCATGTATGCACTCAAGGTTGAAACCCGTGTGAAAATTATCTATCCAGGCATGATAAGGCAAAGTACCGTAGCTCCATGCACCGTCTTGCTGCTGATGATCGCAGCTAAACTGCACAGCTTTTTGCGCTGTTAGCTGCAATTTTTGTTCCTGTGTATAATGATATGCCCTGCTTAATAATTTAGCTCCCAGCAGAGAGGCATTAAAAACGACGGTGTGGTCAATTGGCGAATAAGAAAATGAAAAGCTCCCATTATCATCATATGTCCTGTTAAGATCCTTCAAAACAAAGTTTGCAGATGACAGGGCAGTATCGCGGTATTTTACTTCGCCTGTAATTTCAAAAGCGTTGAACAAAGCATCGGCCACAAAAGAAGTGGCCACAACAGTTGGCGTATTCGCCGGCTGAAAAAAAGCTCTTGCCTGCCAATCAAAATAATATCCCCAACAGCTACCCGAGTATCCGTTGCATTGTAATTCAATAATTTTACCAGCCAGAAAGTGGATCTTATCTATTGTTTCTTTTGACGGTTGCTGCCTGTACAAATTACAATACCCTGTAAGAAAAAGTCCTAACCCCTTTGCATTATACGCTTTGGAAACCAAAGAAAGCCTGCGCAAGTTTACGGGAGAACGTTTAAAAAGCTGTATCCAGGCGAGCTTAAAAAAACGATTGGTTCTGATAAGTGGCAGGCTCCGGAAAATCCTGCTCGTTAAGCCATCGTAGGGGTCCCATCCCTTGTACCCTTCTCTTTCACAATACCTTTTCAAGCGGTTGAAACTGTCTTCTAAAATTTTATCCATATCAAAAAATCTCCTGTACAATGCTGATGAATAAAACGTTCCACCCCTCAATGCGCAAAATCCACCTGGTAGTTTCCCCTGATCCTTTCTATCGGAGGATTGAAGTAACCAAATTTTAAATTGGGAAACTCCTCGCGGATGAGCAACATCAGTTGTTTCACGCCAAGGCATTCACCCGTTTCATGAACACCGATCTTCCCCATGTACCAGTCGGGATCTATATTAAAATTACGCCACTGGATCATGTTCAAACCCGTGTCCTTAATTAAGCCTCGTAATGCTTCATATTCTTCCACACTATCGGTCATGCCTGGAAAAACAAAATAGTTGATGGAAGTCCAACCTCCATAGCTGCGCACTACTTTCAGACTTTCCACGATATCTTCAAAAACATAATTGTTTGGCCGATAATACGGTTCATAAATATGTTTGCGGGCCGAATTGGTACTAACCCTTATGCTGTTCAGCCCGGCTTCACACAATGCTTTTACAGCAGCCGGCCTGGATCCATTGGTATTGATATTGATGCTTCCGTTGGGCGTATGCCTGCGTATTTCTGCAATGGCCTTGCTTATGGTTTCCCACATCAGCAATGGTTCGCCTTCGCAGCCCTGTCCAAAGCTCACCAAAGGGAAAGGCGCGGTTTGCAGGTGCGGTACGGTGAACTCAACAATTTCCTCCGGCGTGGGTTTAAACGTCAGGCGATCCTGCGTGGAAGGGATGTTCTCTTCCTGCGGCTGGAAGGAAATACAGCCGATACAGTTGGCATTACAGGCCGGTGATGAAGGTACCGGGCATTCCCATCTCCCGATAAAATAATTTCGGGCAGCAGGACAGTGATAGGAAAGACAGCAGTTTTCGGCCAAATGTTTTACCAAACGGTTGTGCGGGTAAGCGTGCAGCAAATTGTCAACGCCCTTATGAATAAGGGTATCGTCATAACCGCTGCAGTCCTGCCTTATATCTTGTTCAATGCGCACAGCAGGAACATAAAACTGGTCGTTAAGCCATGCCGCTGCGGTATAACAGAATAAAGGCAGCAACGGAGCACCGGGCTGCGTTTCATATGCGGCAAGATACAAGCCGGTATGTGCGGGTGGAATAAAAGCAGCAACAGCCCATCCTTTTTCACACAGGCGCATTTCGCCGGAACGCACATCTATGCCTATCCCTTTCCGGCCGGGCAGTTCGTATAAGGAGCCGCCATCAGGCAATGCTATCCAGTCTTCTACGGGTACAGCTACGGCATCCCAGCCGGTTCTGCCAACAGCATATAGCGTGGTATCTTCAAAAATATCTCCTTTGCCATTGGAATACAAAACATATGGTGATTGTTGTAGAACTGCCATCTGCTTTATCAATCGTTTTTTGAATGGTTAAGACTGAAAAGACTATCTACAAATTCATGCTTGTCAAATACCAGCAGGTCTTCCATTTTTTCTCCTACTCCAATAAATTTTACGGGTATCCGGAACTGGTGTGCAATTGACAGAACCACTCCGCCCTTAGCCGTGCCATCCAGCTTGGTTATGGTAAGCGCAGAAACATCAGTTGCCGCCGTAAAATGTTTTGCCTGTTCCAAAGCGTTTTGTCCTGTTGACCCATCCAGTACAAGCATCACCTCATGAGGCGCATGGGGAATTACTTTTTGTATCACCCTTTTTATTTTACTCAGTTCTTCCATCAAATGCGTCTTATTGTGCAAGCGCCCGGCAGTGTCAATTAAAATTACATCGCTGTTTCTTGAAATACCGCTGGTTACCGTATCAAAAGCCACAGATGCCGGATCGCTGCCCATTTCCTTTTTTACAATGGGAACTCCCGTTCTTTCACTCCATATTGTTAGCTGGTCAACGGCCGCAGCCCTGAAGGTGTCGGCAGCGCCCAGCAAAACAGATTTACCCGCTTTTTTAAAGTTATACGCCAACTTACCGATGGTGGTGGTTTTACCAACGCCATTAACCCCCACTACCAGTATTACATAAGGCTTCGCAGGCAGCTCGGTATTGAATCCATAGATATTTTTTTCGGGCACTGCAACCAGCATTGCTTCAATTTCCTGCTGTAAAATGCTATTCAGCTCCGAAGTATTGAGATATTTGTCTTTTGCCACACGGCGCTCTATACGTTCAATTATCTTAACAGTAGTATCTAATCCCACATCAGCCGTTATCAATGCTTCCTCTAACTCATCCAGCACTTCCTCATCAACCGTACTTTTGCCCGCAACGGCTTTTGTTATTTTAGACAGAAAGCTTTCTTTCGTTTTTTGCAGGCCTTCATTGAGGCTTTCCTTTTCTTTTTTCCCGAATAGTTTTCCAAAAAATCCCATAATGTCAATTTAATGCCGGCATTTGCTTAAAATAACAAAAGCCATCGCGACAGTATCGTGACAGCTCTTTATGCGTTGTTCTACCGGCGCCGGTTTATTTCTGAGCCAGGAATTCTTTAATTTTATCCTTATGCACGATAGATTCCTTAAAAGTATATGCCCCGGATTTTGGGCTGCGTACCGCACGTACCACTTTTGTCCAATTCTTTGAGTCGGCGGCAGACTTCTGGTCTTTTACTTTTATAGCGGTTTTTGCTGCTTTTGCCATAATGCTGTTTTGAATATTTTAAAGTTACCTGTGGTGAGCCTGTGAAAGTTTGCAAGCATTCACAACACAGTGTATTATTTGATTTCTTTGTGAACGGTGACCTTTTTTAAAACAGGATTGAACTTTTTTAACTCCAGGCGTTCAGGAGTGTTCTTTTTGTTTTTGGTAGTGATGTAACGGCTGGTTCCTGCCTGACCACTGTTTTTGTGTTCAGTACACTCCAGAATCACCTGTACCCTGTTACCTTTCTTAGCCATTGCTTATAAATTTAAATTGTTATCAGATTTTTTCTCCCTGTGCCCGCAATTCCTTTACAATAGTATATAACCCTTTTTTATTAATGGTTCTTAACCCCTCCGTAGAGGTTTTAAGGGTTATCCACCGATCTTCTTCTGCCAGGAAAAAACGCTTTGTTTGCAGATTGGGTAAAAATCTGCGCTTTGTTTTGATATTGGAGTGCGATACACGATTTCCTGTTATGGGAACTTTACCTGTAACCTGACATACTCTGGCCATAATCCTGTTTTTTTGGGACGGCAAAGTTCCGAAAAATATCATTATTATCAAAAAAGATTTTACCTGTTCCGGTAATATTCCGGGCAAAATTACCGCATTCAGCAAGTTTTAGATACTAATCCGCGGCAAAACCGGAACAAGTCCCGTCGTATTTGGCTTCAAAATATGCAGATCGAACCAGCTTATCTGCCTGTTTTCTGCACCGGGACATATATGATTTTCGCATAGCATAAAGAAAGCGCGCAAAGGCGAAAACCTGATCTTTTATCAACCAAAGGTAAATGCGTCCTAACATTCCCTGTCAACCTGCTTAACTTACTTTGCTAACGCTTACATTTGTGCCCTAAACGAATACAGCAGCAATGACTGAAGAAAAGGGACTTAATTTTATTGAAGACATCGTGGAGGAAGACCTTAAGAACGGTAAATACAACCGGATCGTTACCCGCTTTCCTCCTGAACCCAATGGCTACCTCCATATAGGGCACGCTTCCAGTATTTGTCTGAATTTCGGGCTAACAGAAAAATACGGCGGATATACCAATCTCCGTTTTGATGATACCAACCCCGTAACGGAAGAAACAGTATATGTAGACAGCATTAAAGAAGATGTAAAATGGCTTGGCTTTGAATGGAAGCATGAATTGTATGCCTCCGACTACTTCGGTACGCTTTACCAGTTTGCCATTGATCTTATTAAAAAAGAGCTGGCCTATGTTGACGACAGCAGCTCTGATGAGATCGCCGCTTTAAAGGGCACCCCCACCGAACCCGGAAAGAACAGCCCTTACCGCAACCGTGCTGTTGAGGAGAACCTGGATCTGTTTGAGGGCATGAAAAAGGGAGAATTTAAGGACGGCAGCAAAACGCTGAGGGCTAAAATTAACATGGCGCACTCCAATATGCTCATGCGTGACCCGGTATTGTACCGCATTAAACATGCGCACCATCACCGAACAGGCAACAATTGGTGCATATACCCAATGTATGATTTCGCTCATGGGCAAAGCGACAGCATTGAAGAAGTTACCCATTCTCTTTGTACGCTTGAATTTGTGCCCCATCGTGAACTGTACGACTGGCTGATTGAAAAGCTGGAGATCTTTCCTTCCAAACAATATGAATTCGCCCGCCGCAATTTAACCTACACCATAACCAGCAAAAGAAAGCTGCTTCAACTGGTGAATGAAAATCACGTAGAGGGATGGGACGATCCCCGCATGACCACCATTAGTGGTATGCGGCGCAGAGGGTTTACCCCCGAAAGCATACGCGATTTTTGTACCAGGATAGGCGTAGCCAAAAGAGAGAACCTGGTGGACATGAGCCTCCTGGAACATTGTGTAAGAGAGCATCTCAATAAGATCGCCATTCGCCGCATGGCAGTGCTGGATCCTGTAAAGCTGATCATCACCAATTATCCGGCAGGTCAAACCGAGGAAGTATTCAGCGAAAATAACCCCGAAGCGGAAAACAACGGCGGAACAAGGCCCGTTGCTTTTTCGGGAGAATTGTGGATAGAGCGTGAAGACTTTATGGAAACACCGGCCAAAAAATGGTTCAGGCTGGCACCCGGCGCCATGGTACGCCTTAAAAGCGCTTATATTGTAAAATGCGAAGATTGCGTTAAGGATAATGAGGGCAATATTACAGCCATTCATTGCACCTATATTCCCGAGAGTAAAAGTGGTAATGATGTTTCCGGCGTTCGTGCCAAAGGAACCATTCACTGGGTAAGTGCAGCGCATGCAGCAGAGGCCGAAGTGAGATTATATGACAGGTTGTTTACAACGGAAAATCCCGGTGAGGAGGAAGATTTCACGTCATACATCAACCCGAACTCGTTCCAGATTGTTAAAAAGACATACATTGAATCGTCGTTAAGGGATGCCGCTGAAGGAGAAAAATTTCAGTTTATACGCAAAGGCTATTTTACACCCGATAAGCTTTCATCGCCGGGGCATCTTATATTTAACAGAACCGCTACCTTAAAAGATACCTGGGCCAAAGAAAGCAAAAAAGAGCAGGTATAGCCGATCGATGAGCAGTTGATGAATTGGTTCCGGATCCAACTGCCGATCGCTCATGACTTCACCCCATACCTTATACCTCACACCTCATACCTAAATATACAAAGCATCTACCAGCTTAAGGTGGCTGCTAAAAGTATACACCCGCGGCACTCCTGTTGGAATATTGACCGTGACAATATTTTCGGGACTTATTTTTTCGAGATACATCATCAGTGCTCTTAAACTATTGCCGTGCGCCACTACCAGTATGTTTTTGTCGGCTATTAATAAAGGTTCTATTTCCTGCTGATAAAAAGGGATAACTCTTGTAGCAGTATCTTTCAGGCTCTCGCCACCGGGTGGTTGTACGTCGTAACCGCGCCGCCACAGATCCACCTGCTGTAAACCGTATTTTTCTGCCATTTCGGTTTTATTAAGCCCCTGCAGGTCTCCATAATCCCTTTCGTTTAAGGCACGGTTTTTTATTGCCGGTAATTCTGTCTGCCCGATTTCTCCAAGTATGATCGTCAGTGTTTCCTTTGCCCTTTCCAGCAACGATGTAAATGCATGATCAAACACAATGTTCTTCAGCTTTTTACCGGCCACATGGGCTTCTTCCCTGCCCAGTTCCGTAAGCGGTACATCTTTATTACCCGTAAATCGGTTCTCAAGGTTCCATTGCGATTGTCCGTGTCGTA
>NZ_DAOMOZ010000028.1:0-34116 GCF_035444585.1 Agriterribacter sp. | reverse complement strand
AAACCACATTGAGCGTCCATATTGGCGCCATCCATATATACCTGACCACCATTATCGTGAATTATCGTGCATATGTCTTTAATGCTTTCTTCAAACACGCCATGGGTAGAAGGATAAGTAACCATTAATGCCGCCAGTGTGTTCTTGTACTGTTCTGCTTTTGCTTTCAGATCAGCAACGTCAATGTGCCCTTCTTCATCGCTTTTCACCACTACCACCTTCATACCGGCCAATACTGCCGAAGCAGGATTGGTTCCATGCGCCGAAATGGGAATAAGCACAACATTCCGGCTTTCATTTCCATTGGCTTTATGGTAGCGGCGAATGGTAAGCAAGCCGGCATATTCGCCCTGCGCTCCGCTGTTTGGTTGCAAACTGCAGGCATCAAACCCTGTAATGGCACATAAATATTCTCTCAATGCGTTAATAATACAGGCATACCCTTTTACCTGCGATGCTGGTGCAAAGGGATGAACTTGCGCAAATCCGGGCCAGCTTACAGGGATCATTTCAGTAGCGGCATTCAGCTTCATGGTACAGCTTCCCAATGAGATCATGGAAGTTATGAGGGAGAGGTCTTTATTTTCGAGCAGCCGGATATAACGCATCATTTCAGTTTCACTGTGGTGCGAATTAAAAACCTGGTGTGACAGGTACCCGGATTGACGAACGGCATGATCAGGAATATTATCGGGAAGATCGTCTTCATTGAAGGTAAGCGATACACCGCTGTGACCGGAAGCTTCTGCAAAAATATACAGGATATTGAGCACGTCTTCCTGCGAAGTGGTTTCATCCACAGAAATGCCGATATATCTTTCATCGAAGTACCTGAAATTTACTTCATTGTTTTCTGCAATGGATTTTATTTTTGAAGCATTGTTAACCTCTACCTTAAGCGTATCAAAGTAATAACGGTTAACGTTGGTATAGCCCAATTCGTGTAACCCTTCTGATAGCGTTTTTGCCAGGATCGTTATTCGCGTGGCAATTTGTTTCAGCTTTTCGGGGCCATGGTAAACGGCATACATGGCCGCCATATTGGCCAGCAAGGCCTGTGCGGTACAAATATTGGAGGTGGCCTTCTCTCTTTTAATATGTTGTTCTCTTGTTTGCAAAGCCATTCGCAGAGCCCTGTTCCCCTTTGCATCAATGCTGATACCAATGATGCGGCCGGGTATATTCCTTTTGAATTCTTCTTTTGTAGCAAAAAAAGCGGCATGTGGCCCGCCATAGCCAACAGGTACGCCAAAGCGTTGTGCAGAGCCAACAGCCACATCGGCCCCCAGTTCGCCGGGAGCAGTAAGCAGGGTTAGTGCCAGCAGGTCGGTAACCATCACTACATACCCGCTGTTGTTGTGCACCTCATTAACAAAACTTCTGTAATCATTTACCGATCCGTTATTATCGGGGTATTGAACGATAGCCCCAAAAAAGCTGTCGTCAATAGATATATCCTGGTAAACTCCAAACACCAATTCAACCCCTATGGATGCTGCACGCGTAATGAGCACATCAATGGTTTGCGGAAACAAAGCGGTATCTACAAAAAACTTAGCCTTACTACCGGACGTACCTGCTTTATTTACATGATGAAACAGCATAGACATCGCTTCAGCCGCAGCTGTGGCTTCATCCAGCAATGAAGCATTGGCAAACGGCAACTCCGTAAGGTCTGCCACAACCGTTTGAAAATTAAGCAGGCTTTCCAGTCTTCCCTGTGCTATTTCTGCCTGGTATGGCGTATACTGGGTATACCAACCCGGGTTTTCAAAAATATTCCGCAATATTACGGAAGGTGTTATTGTTCCGTAATATCCCTGTCCTGTATATGTTTTAAATACTTTGTTTTGTTCTGCTATTTTTTTCAGTTCCTGAAGATATTCGTATTCGCTTTGCGCCGGAGGAAGTTGCAGTGTTTTTGGAGAGATTATGGAAGATGGGATGGTTTTTTCTATGAGCTCTTCCAAAGAAGAAAAGCCAACGGTTTCCAGCATCTGGCTTGTTTCTGCTTCGTTGGGCCCGATATGGCGTGAAAGAAATTCATTGGTTTGTATATCAAATACATTCATATAAATAGAGTTGATCCTTTAAAAAGATGTGCAAATGTAGGATGAAAGCCGCAGATCAAAAACGAGTTGTGGAAAGCAGATAAACAATTGTGAATTAAATGTGCTGTATCTTGCATTGCGGATTTCCTGGTCCTTTAACCGGCCCGAAAGGGCTGATCATATTGTATGCATGGAAGAACCTAAAAAAGATATTTCAGCTTTTACATCGGGTGAATGGAAAGGTGCGCAATGGCAAAAAAAAGCTGCTGTGCATTATAAGGCCTATGACCGGATGCTCCAAAAGTCCGGCAAGAACAAAATATTAAAACAACTGCCCCGGTTGCACGAAGAAGCTTTTTCTGTTATTGATTGTTTGAATTGCGCAGCCTGTTGCAAAAATTATTCTCCCCGCTTTAAAACACCCGACATAAAGCGCATCAGCAGGCATCTGAAAATGAAGGAGAGCGTGTTCATTGATGTGTATCTCCGTCTGGATGAGGAGGGCGATTATGTAGTGAAGCAAACGCCATGTCCCTTTCTTGGCAGTGATAACCGCTGCAGCATTTATGCTGTACGCCCGTCAGACTGTGAACGTTTTCCGTATACTGATGAAGATGTATTGATCAACCGCGCCCGCATTACCCTGAAAAATTCCACATTTTGCCCTGCTGTTTTTTTTGTTCTGGAAAAGCTTTTAGAAACCAGCCAGAAATAAATAAAATACGACAAAAAATATTTTTTTAATACAAAATGTCGTATCTTTGATGGATCGATGGCAAAATCCAAAAAACATATTGAAGAGGAAGAAATTCCGCAATCCGTTGTTGAAGAAGCTGCGGTTCATTACGAAACCATGCGGGTTGTTTTGGGTGGAAGCAACCTTCTTTCTGTTTCGTCCTTAGATGATATGGATCTTATCCGTCTCTCACGAAACGGCGTGCGAAAATCGGCATTAAAGGTGCTAAGCCAGTACCTTGGCATCACCATGGATAAAATGAGCGCACTGCTTCACACATCACACCGCAATATTCAGCGAAAAGATGACAATGAACTTTTAGATGTTTATAAATCTGAGCGGGTTATAGAAATAACGCGGGTAGTAAGTAAAGGTCTTGAACTTTTTGGAACCGCCGATAACCTGCAGCAATGGTTACATTCCGCTATAATGTCTTTGGGTGGTAAAAAACCCATTGATCTTCTTGATACATCTTTTGGCGTTCATTTGATTTTAAAGCTATTGGGCCGTATTGAGCACGGCGTCTATTCTTAATCCATTTTTTGTGAAGTTATACAGAGCATGTAGCTTTAGATACCTGCATGACCTGAGTGGAGCGGGCGCCAGGATCAACGGTGGCCGATGGAACAGCGTTGGAAAAGCTGCTTTGTACACTTCTGAAAGCAAATCACTGGCTATACTTGAAGTACTCGCCAATACACCGCTTGCCATTTTGCGCGCCAATTTTTCGATCTTAACACTGGAGATAACGGGTAACTTTTCATCGGATGAATATATGCTGAAGGAGCTGCCGGCGGGGTGGGATACCTATCCTGTTCCGGTTTCCGTTACAAGGATGGGAGACAGGTGGCTTACTGCCGGTAAGACCCTCTTGCTAAAAGTGCCCTCCGTTATTGTACCCTCCGAATGTAATATCATCATTAATCCAATGCACCCCGATTTCGGTAAAATAAAAATAACAGCTACTGAAAAACTGGTGATCGATAAACGGATTGAACAAAACCTGTAGTAAGTTAATATTGCAGTTTTCTTAATAATGGCACTCCGGAATAGTTATGCTTATCCCGTCCGGCATACCGCTCAGCATTCACGCAAAAAACAACAGCAGGTACCATCCCGATGAAGCAAAACCTGAATTGTGGAATTTGCATTGCTTCAAAAGCCCTGCTTTCTTTGAAATAGGTTTGAAAGCTCATCACCTGCAGGTATTCAGGGGAGGGCTATATAATACTGCCCCGTTTCATAATCCTTATCAAGTGCATCAATGATTGTTTTCAGGTGGCTTTCATTACCCAGGAAATCTGCTTTACCGGCATCTACGTAAAGCGTTCGGATATTGTGCTGCTTTATATAATGCGTGTAGGTTTGTTGTATATTGAACAGGTATTCATCGGGTATATTTTGCTCATAAGTTCGTCCGCGCTTTTTGATATTAGCCTGCAAATTACCTACAGGCGCATGCAGGTATATCAGTATATCAGGCTGAATGAGCTGTTGGTTAATAATGTCGAAGAGACGCTGGTACAATAAAAATTCTTCATCCGGCAGGTTTACTTTTGCAAAAAGCAGGCACTTGGTAAAAAGATAATCCGATATTGTTATACTCTGAAAAAGGTCTTTGGTATGGATCAGCTCTTTGAGCTGCTTATATCTTTCCGCCATAAAAAACAGCTCCAGCGGAAAGGCGTTTTGTTTTGGGTTTTCGTAAAACTTAGCAAGAAAAGGGTTGTCTGCGAATTGTTCCAGTATAAGCCGCGCATTAAAATGCCTCGACAACAGGTGGGCCAAGGTTGTTTTACCTGCACCTATATTGCCTTCAATGGTAATGAAATGATATTTCATAAAGAAAGCCAAACTTAAACAACCCTTTTAAATAAACTCAAAAGGGTTATACACTAATTTTCCAGTTTCCGTACTGCTAAAGCATCAGTGCATTCTTCTAACATACAAAGAATGCTTTTTTTGAGCACCGGATGTATAATGCCGGAGGCTATTTCACTAAGAGGTTCAAGTGCAAAACGCCTGTTGGGCAGCTCGGGATGAGGGATTTTAAGGCCCGGCTGGTCAATTACCTTATCATTCCACAACAAAATATCAATATCAATGATCCGTGGGCCAAACTTTTCAACCCGGCGCCGTCCCATGCCCGTTTCAATATCCAGTATGCTGTCAAGTAAGTGCCGCGGCGATAACAACGTATTCAGCATAAGGGCCTGGTTAAGAAAAGCGGGCTGATTGGTTTTTCCCCAGGCTGCTGTTTCGTAAAAGTGGGATAAGCGTGTTATTGTTCCGCAGGTTTCACCAATTTTGGCAGCTGCTTTTTGAAGTTGTTTTTTCCTGTTGTTCATATTACCGCCTATCAGTAAATATGCTTTATTCATGGATAGTATGTAATTTCCGCTTCAAATATCTCTATTTTTACCAGATTAAAATTTTAAACGTGAGGAGTTTCTTTAAATTTTTCCTGGCAGCATTGCTGGCACTGGTTGTTTTTACCCTGATTGGATTTTTAATTTTAGTTGGAATAGCGGGCAGCATTGCCAGTAGAGAAAAACCAACGATAGCATCGAAATCTGTTCTTTTACTTGATCTTTCCCGCAGCTTTAACGATAAAAAACCCGATAATACCATTGCACGCCTCAGTGGCGATAAGGATATATTTTCGGCATCTTTGTATGATGTAATCCGTCTTCTTCAACATGCTAAAAAAGATTCATCAATAAGAGGCATATACATCAAATGCAATGAAAATGCAAACGGGTTTGCCGCAAGTGAGGAATTGCGCAATGCGCTTCTCGATTTCAGGCAAAGCAAAAAATTCATTATCGCGTATGGCGATATGATCTCACAGAAAGCTTATCTCGTTGCCAGTGCAGCCGATAAAATTTACTGCAATCCCAAGGGTATAATAGAGTGGAAAGGATTTGCTTCCCAGCTTTTTTTCATGAAAAACACATTAAAGAAGCTGGAAATTGAGCCGCAAATATTTTACGATGGCAAATTTAAAAGTGCTACGGAACCCTTGCGCGAAGAAAAAATGACCGATGCCAACCGCCTGCAAACTACCGTATGGCTCGGAGATTTATACAGTCGCTTTTTACTTGCTACAGCGGCTGCAAGAAACATAGATACGGCAACGCTTCACCGGTATGCCGATGAATATATGATTCAAACCGCTGCTGATGCCGTAAAGTACAAGCTGCTGGACGATGTGAAATATGATGATGAAGTAAAAGACGAGATAAGAAAAAGGCTTGGAATTGATAAAGACGACAAAATTGAATTTGTGCCAATGGGAAGCTATGCTGAGGCAACGAATATAAAAAAATACGGATCAGAACGAATAGCTGTTATTTATGCCGAAGGAGATATAGTATATGGTAAAGGAACCGACAGGCAGGTAGGATCTGATGAATTCAGGAACCTGATCGCAAAAGCCCGGACAGATAAAAATATTAAAGCGATCGTACTGAGGGTTAACTCACCCGGAGGCAGCGCACTGGCAAGCGAGATCATCTGGCGCGAAACCATGCTTACCCGCAAAGCCGGAAAGCCTCTGGTAGTTTCCATGGGAGATGTTGCCGCTTCGGGCGGTTATTACATCTCATGTGCTGCCGACAGCATTTTTGCGCAACCCAATACCATTACCGGTTCCATCGGCGTTTTTGGCATCGTGCCCAATATGCAGGGCTTTTTTAAAAATAAACTGGGAATTACGTTCGACCAGGTAAAAACAGCGCCCAATGCCGATATTGGCACAGTAACCCGGCCTTTGACCGAAGGTGAAAAAACAATCATACAAAGCGAAATAGACACCATCTACCGCGATTTCAAAACGAGGGTTGCGGATGGGCGAAAAAAAGACATGCTTTTTGTTGACAGCATTGCGCAGGGAAGAGTATGGACGGGCAGCAGGGCTATGCAGATTGGACTGGTAGACCGTATGGGCGGGTTGGATGATGCGGTAGCCTGTGCCGCCAGAATGGCGAAACTTACCGAATACGGGTTACGGGAATACCCGGAGCCGGCATCCTTCTGGGACTTGTTAAAAAGCAATTACAGCAAAACAGCAAAAGCAAGAGCCATTAAAGAAGAATTGAATTACAACGAATACCAGTTGTTCGTGCAGTTAAAGCGCATCAGACAAATGGTGGGAACCGCGCAAACGAGATTGCCCTTTGATATTGTTGTGGAGTAAAACAACAAACCTTTTATCTTTGCCGGGCAAAATACAATTGCATGTCGAAATCCTATAGCCAGTTTAAAGCCATGTTAGCTGTTGCCAAAGCCGGGCTTATCGCTATTTTCAGAAGTCCGTCGGCTGTTGCTTTCAGTTTTGCCTTTCCTCTGATATTTATTCTTGTCTTTGGCTTTTTAGGTAGTGGAGGCCGAATTTCTATTCGTGCAGCTTTTGATCCCGGCACCGATACAACCAATTATCTCTATGGCATCATTAAAACCATTCCGGGTCTTCGTATTATTGAAAAACCGGAAGTAGAAATAAAAGAAGATCTCGAAAAAGGGCGGCTAACGGCTGTCATCGCTATTCAAAAAAATAAAAATGCATCGCCGGCTTACTTTATTAACCTGAAAAGCTCTGAAGCGGTAAACCCGCAAAATTTGCAGGTACTGCGTTCCATACTGGAATCGATCATAAAAAACATTGATCATCAAAAATATCCTGATGCGCCTACTGTTGCCGTTATCAATAATCATATTGAGAAAATCCCGGGGCGAACATACCGTACCATAGATTTTATACTGCCGGGTCAACTGGGTTTTTCATTATTAAGCGCAGGTGTTTTTGGCGTGGCCTTTTTATTTTTCAGCCTCAGGCAAACCCTGGTGCTTAAACGTTTTTTTGCCACCCCGATAAGCCGCACGTTTATCGTTTTGGGCGAGGGGCTCAGCAGGGTAACTTTCCAGTTGATCACTTCTGTAGTGATATTGCTGGTTGGATATTATTTTTTTCATTTTACATTGATACACGGATGGATCACTTTTATTGAATTGCTGGTCTTGAGTTTTATAGGCCTGGTGGTTTTTATGTCACTGGGGTTTGTAGTAAGCGGGATTGCTAAAAATGAAAGCGCTATCCCACCACTGGCCAATATTGTTACCTTGCCGCAGTTTTTGCTTGCCGGCACATTTTTTCCAATTGATAATTTTCCCGCCTGGCTTCAGCCTTTTTGTAAAATACTGCCCCTTACACATTTAAACGATGCCATGCGCAATGTTGCCTTTGAAGGTGCACATTTAACAGATTGCGGTAAACAGTTGGGCATACTTGCCATATGGGCTGTGGTGGGTTACGCGCTTGCGGTAAAAGCGTTTAAATGGGAATAAAACAATAAACAATATGCGGTTATTAAAACAGGTAGTTATTGGGCTTATAACATTCAGCCTTATATTATTGTTTTTTTCTTTCCTGCTGCCTTCAAAAATAAGCGTATCCAAATCGGTATTGCTGCATGCTCCCAAAGACAGTGTAATGGCTGCCTTGCTGCGTATTGAAGACTGGAAGAACTGGAATCCTATTTTGCAGGACAGCAGTGCTGCATATTCCATAGCATCGCCACAACGGGTAGAATGGACAAGCGCCAACGGCATTTCCAATGCTATACAACTGGAACAATTTGCGGCGGATAGCATAATGGTTATCATAAAATCGAACGATAAACAGGTATTCAGCAGCGGCTTCTCGGTTGTGCAGCATCAGCAGAACGCTTTGCTTACCAAAGTAGAATGGTGGATAAATGAAGATATAAAATGGTACCCCTGGGAAAAATTTTACGGTTTGTTTTCCGAAAGCTTCCGGGAAACATACATGGACAATAATCTACAGTTGTTTAAACATTATATGGAAAGCAAACAACGTTAACCAGCAAACAGGCATTTTACGCCCAATGATCTTCCCGCTATCAGCACCAGCTATATGAGCACCCGCTTCCCCGATCAACAGATCGTTCAGGCTGTAAAAGAATTTGATGATCTTAAAATAAAATATACCGTTTATTTGCATCTTTAAGCCTGTAAGACCTTCGCAGTGAAGCCCCTTACAGGCTTTTCTGCAAAACATCTTTACATTTATGCGTATATCACTTTCCTCAATAATTCGGTTATGCCATTTACAAAAATAATGACCACCGCTCTCGCGTTGAATATTGCTCTGGTTTCTTTAAAAGGACAATCACTTATGCAAGATGGCAAAAAGAACCACGGGTGGCCTGCCTATGGGGGTGATGCGGGGGGAAGCCGTTATTCGGGATTGCAGCAAATTAACAGCAAAAATGTAAAGCAACTGCAGGTAGCCTGAACTTATCAAACCGGAGAATTAGAAAAATATGACGGTACGAACGCAAAGGAGAAAGCTGCTTTTGAAGCAACTCCCATCCTTGCAGATCATACTTTACTTTGTATTTCAGCTGCACAATGGTGCAAAAAATGGGGGTCAATTAATTTTGGCGGTACCATTGTTACTGCTGGAAATCTGTTGTTCGTAGCTGCTACTTTAGATGACCATTTACGCGCTTTTAATACCCGAACCGGTGAGTTGCTCTGGGAGCATGCGTTGCCGGCCAGTGCCCAGGCTACGCCTATGACCTATGAAGAAAACGGCAAACAGTATATGGTAATAGCTGCCGGCGGTCATGGAAAGCTGGGAAGCAGGCAAGGCGATTTTGTGATTGCCTTTTCGCTTCCGTAAAAGAGCCGGTTGAATGGCAGCGAAGAAATTCAGTTTTTCGGTTCAGTATATTGCGGTTAATTTTCAGCCGGCAACAAACCGTGAGAAGAAAGCGAAAAGTATATTCTATACTCTTGCAATAAACCAAAAGGGTCGGCAGCCATTATACCCACCAACCCTTTTGTTTACGCCGGATTTTGACGAGGTTACCGGAATTACACAGAATGATTCCCGTTATTCACGCCGCGCTGCATTATTTAAAACTTCTTCTGTACCGTTTCGGCATGCTGAAGATGGGCTTTCAATGACGGAACAACATTCTGCAGCAATTCCTTTAGCTCCGCGTTTTCCGTTTCGGGTATCAAAAGCCCCTCTACCGCGCCAATTACTGCTTTATGATAAGCTACTTCATTGTTTATATACGCCTTGTTAAACGAATTGCCTTTTTTTGAACGCAATATCTTTTCCGTTTTTTTTGCATCTGCCAGCAGCTTCTGACTAACGGCATTGTCTTTTGGTGTAACCCCAAGCTTTTTCACCAGCGCCGCAGCCTGGTCAATCACTGCTTTATGATTATCCGCCATCATAGCAGCAAATTTCAGAATGTCTTCATTCTTCGATTTTTGTTTTGCAATGGCCGCGTAATCGATGTCGATCTGGTTCGCCACCACGGCAACGGAGGCTACTTCCGCATCCGAAAGTTTCGGATTATCCTGTGAAAATGCAGTTGTGAAAAGCATAGCGGCAGAAACAACCGCAAATGCGAAGAATGGTTTTACTGATTTATCAGCTTTCATATTACTATGGTTTAATTTGAAGAATTTACTTACGGTTGTTAGATCGTATAAAATAAAAAAGGTTACAGGAAATGAAACAATCAGAATAGCTCCAAAATTTGAAGAGGCTGCCTCAAAAGTCTGAGGCAGCCTCTTTATTCGGTAAGCAGATGGAGTGAAAAGGTCAAATATGCGATTCTCAGCGCCTTTAAAAACCTTTTGATACACGCTCTTGTTCTTTTAATCGCAAAGGCGGGAAGCAGAAATCTTATGCGTTCCTGTTGATGCAATTCAGATCATTGAACGCAATTTCCAACCTCTTAGCAAAACTTTCTTCTCCCTTACGCAGCCATACCCTGGGATCGTAGTACTTTTTATTGGGCTTATCGTCACCCTCGGGATTTCCCAATTGCCCCTGCAGATAGGCTTCGCTCTTTTTGTAATTACCGAGCACGCCTTCCCAGAACGCCCATTGAAGATCGGTATCAAGGTTCATTTTAATGGCACCGTAACCAATGGCTTCGCGGATCTGGTGCTGGGGTGAACCACTGCCGCCATGAAACACAAAATATACAGGCCTGGCTATGGTTTTTAATTCGTTTTGAATATACACCTGGCTGTTGTTCAATATCTCCGGCCGCAGCTCTACATTTCCCGGCTTATATACGCCATGCACATTACCAAAAGCAGCCGCTACGGTGAAAAGCTTTCCCACTTTGCTCAACTCAGTGTACGCATAGGCTACATGCTGCGGTTGCGTATATAATTTATCGTTATCAACATTGCTGTTATCAACCCCGTCTTCCTCACCGCCGGTAACCCCCAGCTCAATTTCAATGCCCATGCCCAGGGGCTGCATGCGCTTAAAAAATGCAACAGAAGTTTCAATATTTTCTTCAATGGGCTCTTCGCTCAGATCAAGCATATGCGAGCTAAAAAGGGGTTGGCCTTTTTCTTTGAAGTATTGTTCACCGGCATCTATAAGTCCACTCACCCATGGGAGCCATTTTTTTGCGGCATGGTCGGTGTGCAGTATAACCGGAACGCCATAATATTTAGCCACATTATGAATATGCAGCGCACCCGAAACTGCGCCCGAAATATTGGCCTGCAGCTTATCATTCGGCATTCCCTTTCCTGCAATAAATTGTGCACCGCCATTGGAGAACTGAACAATAACAGGTGAATTAACTTTTGCAGCGGTTTCAAGTGTAGCGTTAATGGTGTTGGTACCAATGCAATTAACAGCAGGCAAAGCAAACTGGTTTTCTTTTGCGTCTTTATATAACGCTTCCAGTTCTTCACCAAAAAGCACCCCGGCTCTATACTTTTTCATATTACGCATTTGATTTTTTTATTGTTTAAAAATATTATTTCACAACCATATTAATGGCTGTAAAGCGGCGCGAAGATAATATACTTCGTTTTTATACAAACCTTCTTCAGCACAAACTGCTATTGGCCGGGGTATAAAGCGCTTTCCTTTGCCAGGATATTTACGTATAGGGTAATAAACCTTTAAAAAAGGATAGAAAGGATTTATTTATCTTGCAGACGCCTTTGTTTAAAATTTTTTAAAAAATAAAGCGTTTTCAATCAACGTTTTACTCCAAATAGTTGTCCTATTAAAAAACTACGTAAACTAACTGATATGATTTTTCATAAAAAGGACTCTTCCACCAGGGAGTACTTCAGGCAAATTTCAAAAACAATTGGCTTCACTTTTATCGTGCTATGCTTCTTTTATACCGGGCGGGGCGAGGGGCTTTTCCAGTCTGCCGGGGATTCTGTAAGAATAAACGGTAAAGTAACAGACGGAGACGAACAGGTTGCACTGGGAGGGGTATCTGTTGAAAACCTGAGGAGCGGTGACGGAACATTGACCAATAGCGATGGCGAATTTACAATAGCTGTAAGGAATGGCGACAGCCTGCAATTTACATTTATCAGTAAGGCCCCTAAAATTGTTGTTTACCATGGAGAAAGTTATCTTGATGTGGTATTGACTAAAGATGAGGGAGCCCTGGCGGAAGTGGTTATCACGGGTTTTCAAAATCTCGATAAGAAAAAATTTGCAGGGGCCGCCACTTCGCTGAAAGCGGATGACATTAAGATGAATGGTGTGGCCGATGTAAGCCGGATGCTCGAAGGCCGTGCGGCAGGAGTAGCTGTTCAAAATGTTTCCGGAACCTTCGGCGCCGCTCCCAAAGTGCGGGTACGGGGAGCCACTTCATTGAATGGTGATAACAAACCTTTGTGGGTAGTGGATGGTGTGGTGCTGGAAGACATTATCAATATCTCAAACGACCAGTTGTCGAGCGGCGATCCCACTACTTTGCTGGGCTCAGCAGTTGCCGGTCTGAATGCCAATGATATTGAAAGTTTTGATATCCTGAAAGATGCTGCCGCCACTGCATTGTATGGGGCACGAGCCATGAACGGGGTAGTTGTGATCACCACAAAAAAAGGGCGGGCCGGTAAAACCAGGGTAGCATATACCGGCAATTTTACCACACAGCTAAAGCCCACATATGCCGATTATAATATCATGAACTCCCTGCAACAGATGTCGGTGTTGGGAGAACTGGAACGTAAGGGTTCCTTAAATCCGAATATACTTAACCGCGCCGACAACGGTGTATACGGTAAGATGTATGAACTGATGAGTGCCGATGATAACGGTAATTTTCCGCTTCAGAATACCCGGGAAGCAAGGGCGGCTTTTTTGAAACGCTATGCTACTGCCAATACCGACTGGTTCGACGTTTTATTCCGCAATAACCTGGTGCAGGAGCATTCACTGAGCATATCCGGCGGCACGGAAAGATCACAGAGCTATTTCTCAATGAGCTATTATGGCGACAATGGCTGGACGATAGCCGACAAGGTGAACCGCTATACCCTCAACTTCCGTAACAACTATAAATTTTCCGATAAATTTTCCGTTGGCTTTGCTACACTGGGCTCCGTTCGCCAGCAAAGAGCGCCGGGAACCTTAGCCCGAAACCCCAACCCGGTTGAAGGGCAGTACGACCGCGACTTTGATATCAACCCTTTTAGCTTTGCATTGAACACCAGCCGTACCATTACCGCATACGACGAAAATAGAAATGAAGAATACTTCAGGCGGAATTTTGCGCCTTTTAATATTATCAATGAACTCCGGAATAATTTTCTTGATATCAATATCATTGACCTGAGGCTGCAGGGAGATATCAACTATAAATTTGCAAGAAATTTCAGGTATGAATTTACCGGCGCGCTGCGTTATGTAAAATCAACCCGCGAGCACCAGGTTACCGAAAACGCCAATATGGCCGAAGCCTACCGGTCGGCCGGCACAGCCACGATCGCTCAAAACAATAAATTCCTTTACCGCGATCCGGACGATCCCGAAGCAGAACCCGTTGTGGTATTGCCTTATGGCGGTTTTTATAACAGGGCTGAGGATTTTTTACTGAGCTATGATTTCCGGAACAGCGTTAATTATTCTACGGTTATCAATGATCATCATTCAATAAACCTCCTGGGAGGCATGCAGGTAAAATCTGCCGACAGGCAAAACTTCAGCAACACCGGTTACGGATACCAGTACGATAACGGCGGTTTGCCCGCCATTGATTACAGGATACTCAAACAAACCATTGAAAGTAACTTTCCGTATTATGGAATGAGCAGGGACTACGATCGCTTTGTTGCCTTTTATGCAACGGGCAATTATACTTTCAACTCAAAGTATAATTTTACAGCTACCGGCAGGTACGATGGTTCAAACCGTCTCGGAAAATCCAGTACGGCACGCTGGTTGCCTACCTGGAGTGTTGCTGCATCCTGGAACGCAGACAGGGAATCTTTCATGAGTGATATAAGCTGGCTGGATAATTTATTATTAAGAGCCAGTTACGGCTTAACGGCGAGTATGGGGCCCGCCAACAACTCCAACGTGGTTTTGAGAAGCATTAATTCCAACAGACCTTACTTATCGGAACGGGAATCCGTAATTCAATTGGCGAGCCTCGAAAATTCGGAGCTTACCTGGGAAAAATCATATACCGGTAATATAGGACTGGATGCCACTTTGCTCGACAGAAGGCTGAATTTTAGCATTGACGTTTATCAGCGTAAGAGTTTCGACCTCATCAGCATCATAAAAACTTCTGGTATCGGCGGTGAAGCCTATAAAGCAGCCAACTACGCTGATATGGATTCCTGGGGCAGCGAAGTACTGCTGGGAGGTGAAATTATACGCGGGCACAACTGGGGATGGAAAAGCTCTTTTACTTTCGGTTATAATAAGAACAGGATCACCAACGCCAAAAACATTCCTGATATCTTCAGCCTCGTAGTGGCGGAGGGAGGCAACAAAGAAGGATATCCCGTACGCAGCTTGTTTTCACTGAATTACAAAGGACTGGAACACAATACCGGTGTCCCGCAGTTTGTAGATGAAAACGGCAAAACTGCCGCTGCGGTATATCTACAGGATCAAAAAACAGAACATCTGGTATACGAGGGGCCTGTTGATCCGCCCTTTAACGGTGGCTTTTCCAATACCTTTCATTACAAAGCATTTTCGGCAAATATTTTTATTACCTACCAGGCGGGGAATAAAATAAGATTATACCCCGCGTTTAAAACATACTACTCCGACCTGGATGCTATGCCCAAGGAGTTCAATGACCGGTGGGTATTGCCCGGCGATGAATTGTTAACAAATGTTCCGTCCATACTGGAAGCCTTTGAAGCTGCGCAGCTGAATGCCGCTTATCCTTATAACAATTACAATTATTCCACCCAAAGAGTAGCCAGAGGCGACTTCATACGTTTAAAAACAGTATCGCTTTCTTACCAGCTATCCGCCAATACCGTACAACGGATAGGACTCAACAGCCTGTCGGTTACGGCAGCCGCAGCTAATCTGTGGCTTATCTATGCCGATGAAAAATTAAAGGGACAGGACCCCGAATTTTTTAACTCGGGGGGTGTGGCACAACCCATTCAAAAACAAATTACACTTTCCGTAAAAGTGGGTATTTAATATTATCTGATCATGAAAAAATCTTTCCTGTACTTCTGTGTTGTATTGCTTGCAGCAAATACCGGTTGTAAAAAATACCTGGAGCATTTGCCCGATAACAGAACAGAGCTCAATTCGCCCGAAAAAGTTTCGCAACTGCTGGGCACGGCTTATCCGCAGGCCAATTACATGGATTTTTGTGAGTCACTGTCGGATAATGTCGCCGACAAAGGAGTAGGGGAGCAGGACATAACCAATGCTAATTCTTACCTGTATAAAGATGTGGCCGATAACCAGCAGGATTCTCCCGAATATTACTGGAATGCGTGTTATGCGGCTATAGCTGCGGCCAACCATGCACTGGAAGCCTGCAATACCGCTCCAAACCCTGCCGATTACCAGGCACAGAAAGGTGAAGCGCTGGTTGCCAGAGCCTATGCGCATTTTATGCTGGTAACCCTGTTTTCAAAGGTATATGACCCGGCTACCGCTTCATCAGATCCGGGCATTCCCTATGTAACAGAACCCGAAAAAGTGGTGATCAAAAATTATGAAAGAAAAACGGTAGGTTATGTATATGAAATGATTGAAAAGGACTTACTGGAAGGTTTGCCTTTGATCGTTGATCAAAAATATACAGTACCGCGCTATCATTTTACCAAAGCTGCAGCCCATGCTTTTGCCACCCGGTTTTATTTATTTAAGCAAGATTACGCAAAAGTTATTGACCATGCCAGCCAGGTATTTACCGGCAGCAATGTAACTACCTTATTGCGCCCCTGGAATACGACCTACCTTACCTATACCTATCGCGAAATGTGGGCCGAATATGCAAAGGCAACCCAATCGGCCAATTTACTGCTTGGTGAAACGCCATCATGGTGGGGCCGTTATTATTACAGTGTACGGTATGGTATGACATCCGCGATACGGGATGAAATTTTTGCAAGCAATGTTACGGGCGGCAACTGGGCATTCAGGAATCATACCTATACAGCCGGCACCAACAATTATATGATCCCCAAGATCAATGAATATTTTGTGCGCAACTCTGTAAACGCAAACATAGGCGTAGGATACATTATGGTTCCTCTTTTTACGGTGGAAGAAGTATTGTTCAATAAAGCTGAAGCCAATAATGCCCTTAATAATACCAGTGATGCACTTACAGATCTTAATAGCTATGCTTCCACACGGATCACCGGCTATAATACAGCAGCACATCGTATCACTGAAACAAAAATTAAAAATTTTTACGGCACTGCTGATCTGCGGGAAGGCATATTGCAAACGATACTTGATTTTAAAAGAGCCGAATACGCTCAGGAAGGGATGCGCTGGTTCGATATATTGAGGCACAGGATCGTGGTAACACATGCTACTGCCGAAGGAGAAGTAATTGAACTGGCCGAAAACGATTTGAGAAGGGTGTTGCAGATACCCCAAACAGCAGCATTATCGGATGTTGATCAAAACCCAAGATAGGCGAGACAATTGTTTAACCATAATAAGAACATTCAAACTACTATATGAAATCTTTACAAACTTTTTTGTTCATTTTTTCCTGTACGGTTGTGATGCCGTCCTGCGGGAAAGACGACCTTTCGGGCAACGCCGATGATATTGCAGGACTGGGAGGTGATACCTGGGTAAAGGGTCCTGTTGACGACTGGATACTCAGCAACCTTACCGTACCCTATAATGTAGCTGTGAAATACAAATGGGATCAGTCGGAAATGGAATTTAATAAAGTTATAGTACCACCCGATGAAGCGAAGGTATTGCCGGTGCTTAGCGCAGTAAAGCAGGTATGGATTGACAACTATGTGGCCGAAACCAGTGAGCTGTTCATGAAAAAATATTGTCCCAAGTTTTTTGTCCTGGCGGGAAGCGCAAGCTGGAATATGGACGGCACCATTACATTGGGGCAGGCAGAAGGCGGGCGCAAAATATTACTGTATCAGCTCAATGATTTCCGGGTTAAGGGTATGGATGGATATCAGCCCGAAGATTCCTTTACCGTGAAACAAATGTTCCATACCATAGAGCATGAATTTGCCCATATCCTGCACCAGAATGTGATGTATCCGCAGGAATTCAAGCAAATATCCGTAGGCAATTATACTTCCAACTGGAACAATGTAAGTGATCAAGCCGCCAACGAACAGGGCTTTATCTCTGCTTATGCCATGTCGTTCCCCGATGAGGACTTTGTGGAAATGACTTCTATGATGCTGGTGGAAGGTAGAACATGGTTCAACACGATGGTAAACGGACTTGCAGACGAAGAAGCACAAACAAGGCTGCGCAGGAAAGAAGCAATTGTGGTTAATTATTTTAAAGATGTTTGGAATATTGATTTTTACAGCTTGCAAACCCGTACAAGGGCATCCATAACAGTGCTGGTGAAATAGGATCAAAGAAAAAAAATTATACAAATGAAAAAGATCGCCTTATATATTTTATCCATAACGCTTTGCTTTACGGCATGCCGCAAAGATGAGTCCGTTTTTGATCAGTCGCCCGATGAGCGCATCAATAAAACACTAAGCGATTACCAGGCTGCGCTTGTAAGCTCGCCAACAGGCTGGAAGGCAACGATTATACCCGGCAACGGCGGTATTTATCATTTTTATTTCAGGTTCAACAGCGAGAACAGGGTTGTGATGTATTCGGATTTTGATACGGCTACGGCCAAACACCAGAAAGAAAGCAGCTACCGTTTAAAAGCCTTGCAGCAACCCACATTGATCTTTGATACCTATTCCTATCTGCATCTTTTGGCCGATCCCGATGCCGCCGTAAACGGAGGCTCCTACGGCAGCGGCCTGTTGTCTGATTTCGAATTTGCACTGGATACTTTATACGCCGACAGCATCATACTTACCGGAAAGATGAATAATACCAGGGTCAGGCTGGAAAAAGCCTCCCAGCAGGAGCTGGATGAGTGGCAAAATGGGGAATGGGCAGATGCTTTATCTTTTATAAACATCGCCAACATTAAAAATTATTTTAAAAGACTAACCCTGGATGGTGTGGAATATGAAGTGCATATTGATCCTGCTTCCCGGACGATTGTTTTTCAGTGGCTATCGGGCGGAGCAATAAAGCAGTTTGCCACAGCTTATTATTTCAAAGCGGGAGGAATACAATTTGAGAACCCTTTAACCAACGGGTCACAAACCATCACCGGGTTTTCGGATATTTCCTGGAGCGATGACACACAAACGCTGAGCGTTAATGTAAATAATACCGCAGGCGCAATTGCAGGCGCTGTTAAGCCGTTAAAAACAGATGTAAACGCTCCCCGGCGCTGGTGGCAGAAGGCTGCGGATGATGACGGGTACTGGGTATCTTTGCAGGGCTTCCATGTAAACGGAGTGGATGATGCCTATGGAGTAACCAGCATACCTGATTATGCTTTTATGATTTTTTGGCCAAAATATGGAACAAACAGCGGAATCACCTATGATCTTACTGGGTTTATAACTGCTGATGCCGAGGAGCTGGCTTTAAATTTCGGCGCTGCATACCAAACGCCTGCTTTTACTTCAGACGGAAGGATAATGTTTACCTACCTTGGCACTTTGGGAGATGTACCTCCTGAGGCTGAAGATGCTTATTTAGCCACCGCGGGAAACTTTCTTAATCCTGCAGGATTTTACCTTGTCCAAACAAGTGAAACCAGCTATGATATGGTAAGCGCCGATGATGCAAAAACCTGGATTACCTGGGTTTATTAGGAATTGGTTATGCTAATGAGTATTTATATAAACATTTCCCGTAAAAAGATAAATGCGGTCTTAGAATAAGTCTAAGTATTAATTCACTATTTTTAGTGATCTATTTAATTAAAATTGATTCGGTATGAAAAAATTGACTTTTCAAATAGCTGTCGTTGCATTGATGGCAGCAGGCTTATCGTTGGCATCCTGTTCAAAAGAAGGTCCTGCAGGACCGGCCGGACCTGCAGGAGCAGCCGGGCCCGCCGGAGCACAGGGACCGGCAGGTGCTAAAGGCGATGATGGCACGGCAAATGTGATTTACTCAGAGTGGCTGGATGTAACATTTGACGAGAATGGCATAGCCATTATTCCTGCCCCGGGTTTGTCGAATGAAATATTGAATTCGGGAGCGGTAAAAATATATTGGAACCTCAGCACCGCCGACCAACCTTTAATTGTTTCTCTACCCTGTTCTGTGCTACCCAACATACTTTTTGATGCAGAAGAAACGGATCCAAATATTGTAATCGATCCATACCTCACGGCAGATACAATTATTCTGACCTCCAATTACGATGTGTCAAGTAGTCAGGGCATATCTCAGTTCCGTTACATCCTTATTCCCGGAGGCACACCGGCAGCACGTAAAGCAGCAGCCATTAACTGGAACAATTACGCCGAGGTTAAAAATTACCTGAATTTAAAAGATTAGTCAGCATTTCTCGAAAAGCCTGTGTACATCATTGCAAGTATTACAGGCTTTTCTTTTTTAAGTATATCACCACTTTTTCTATATTTGCATCTAATACGTTAAACCCGTATGCGGAATATCCCTACATTCCCGGTCATGCTGTTATTGGCATTTTCCCTGATATCGTGCCAGAAAGAATTATCATTTGAGAGCCCTTCACCAGGCAACAACAAGCCTGCATCGTTGCTGGGCGTGTGGAAATTCAACGAGCTTACCACGGCAGTGGAATCCGGAACATCTTTTGACTATGGAGGCGTTCCCGGAAGGATCGTAGCTACATATGCTACTACTACGCTAAACAACAAGGGCATTCTTACCATTACAGCCGATAAAATGGAAACCACAAATTTAGGCTATGCAATCGTAACCGATGTTAAAGTAAAAGCTTATGCGGGTGGGATATTGGTTGATGAGCAGGAGGATCACATTGATTTCGAACTGCCATCGAGCAGCGCCAGCAGTGATTATCAGCAAATAGGCAGCGATTCGCTCTATTTTCCAAACGGCTCCATTTTCGACATCCCGGATACCAATGGCCAACAGCTCCCGGGCGCTTCAGAACCATTTGGCGCCAGGTATGCCATTAGCGGCGACACGCTGTTTATACAATCCGCCCTAAACCGGTCAGCGATTACTATACAAAATGGCGTGGAATATGAAATCACTCAAAAAGTGGATGGCGTTTCCTCCTTTATAAGGCAATAAGAGTATTCCTCTTTCCTGACCCGGGCCCAGGTAAAGGCTCAGACAACAGCTTGCCGGTCCCATATCCATTCCATTAACAGCATGGCATTGCGCCGGTTATTAAAATATTTTTCAAGCAATTCCTGCCTGTCCGCTATCATTTCTTTTGTAAACGGCTGATGGTATAATGTCTCTATCGCCGCTATAAAGGCCTTGTCATTTTCCGCAATGGTACAGGCATTTTTCATACCCGTTCCTTCCGCCATGGCTGTGTTTGCAATGCAATGTCTTCCGCAAAAAAGAGCGTGTAAAAATTTCAGCTTTATTCCGGTAGTGGTAAAGGAAGGCAGCAGGTTGACCTGCGCACCCTGAACCAGTTGCTGCATTTCTGTTTGTGAAGGATTTTCGATTATGCTGATATGCGCATGAAGCTGCACTTCTTTTTTTAAGGTATGAGAAGGATTTTTACCGGCGATCACAAAAGGGATCTTCAAACCGGAAAACACATTTTTGATAAGCCATACAGCAGCCTGCTCATTTTCACTTACCGATAGGTTACCCTGGTACAAACAATACTCCCCTTTACCTCCCTTGCCTGCAACGGTATCCCAGGCCGTAAAAACAGGAAGATGGCGGATGTTCGCTGCACCGAATAATGACGCATATGAACCGGCATCCTTTTCCGTTACTGCAATAATAAGGCTGGCTTTTGAAGCAATCTTTCTTTCATAATGCTTCAGCAAAACACTTTCTACTGCATAATATATTCTATGAAACAAAGAAGCAGCATTGTGCGATAATTGCTGATAATATTCAAATTCGATATTGTGCAACCGCAAAATCACTTTCCTTCCTGCCAGCCTGTTTTTGTACAGCAGGTATGTGCTGTGTATGCCTTCTAACAGCACGGGATAACTATCTTCAGAAAGGTTTTGCAGTAATGCCGGATCGGCGCGTGAACCAACAATATATGGTATTCCCCCTGCAAGCGACTGCCAGCCCCGGGAACGTTTATAATACCGAACTGTATTACAATATTGCAGCAAGGCAACCTGCTTTCCCCTACCGTATTCATAACAATGCAAATGAATGATCACCCCTCTTTCATGCAGGTATTTCAACTTGTAATACAGATCGAATACCCCGCCGTAGTTGGGCGGATAGGGTACATCAAGGCAAATGATATGTAAGTGTTTCTCCAATCTTATTTCAATAGCTTGTTGTAAAATTCAATCAGCTTCTTTTCTTCATGCTGCCAGTTGTACACGGATCTTGCTGCCACACAATTTTGGCGAAGCTTTTCGTATAACGCCGTATCGGATAATAGCATATTAACCTGCCTGGCAATATTTTCGGACGACAAATCGGATATGAGCACAGCAACTTCAAATGCTGCATTGATTTCATGATACACCGGGTAGTCAACACAGATCTGTGGCACACCTGCGTGGATATAATCAAAAAAACGATTGGCCAGTGAGTAATAATTGCTCATGCCTTCCCTGTCAAACAACGTAAAGCCAATGGTGGCCAACGGCGTGATTTTTTTTAATGCCCCCGGAATAACCTTTCCTTTAAAAATAACTTTACTTTTTACATTGTATTTTTCAACCAGTTTTTTTGCCGCTTCCATAAAATTACCATCACCATATACGATCAACGGAACATCAATATGCTGCATGGCAGGAATAAGGGTTTCAAAGCTCCTGCCTTCATTGACGGCCCCCTGATATAAAAGAAAAGCCCCCGTTTTTGCCGCTTGCGGCTTTTCATTATCCAAAACCGCAATATTCCTGACTATGGCATAATCAACATTATACATTTTTTTGAACTCCTGTGCAATCGGCAAATTAACGGTATAGCCCAGCTTAAACCGGGGCACAGCAAAACGCTCTATCTTTTTCCAGAAGCGGTAAATATGCTTACGGTTCCGCACTTCTTTCATCTCGCAGAATAATTCATGTGCGTCGTATATCCCGGGTATGCCTTTTATGCGCGATACCCAATAGCATGGAAGAATGGTATCCAGGTCAATAGCACACAACGCGTCCATTTTTTTGAACAGCAGGAAAAAAAACAGGCGTATATTAAATTCAATATATAACAATTGCCCTTTTACAAACCGGCAACGCAACCGCACCTGCTGAAAATCGTGTGGTTGCAGCCTGGCAGCCCCTTTGAACTTCCGCCCTACAAGCACAACCTTATAGTTTTGACGCGACAGCGTACCGCAAATCCTGATCATGCGCTGATCATAAACGAGCTCATTAATTACAGTGAAATAAATTTTTTTCAAGGATAGTTATTTTAAAGAGAATTCATACCTGCATAGATCTTCTCAATTATCTCAACTGTTTTAATACCGTCTTCGGCCGTGGCAGACTCATGCTCCCCGCCATCAAGCCCTTTCAGTAGATTTTCATATACCTTATCATGATTGCTCATGCTCCCGGTATAAAAACCATACTCATTGGCGCCCTTGCTTTCGGGCAATAATGGAACGCTGTAAGCCAGGATACGCTGATACTCCAGCACATTGAGGTATTGCCCACCGATTTTTATAGTGCCCTTTTCTCCCAATATGGTAATGGAGCCTTCCATATTGCGCCCGAAGCTGTTTATGCTGAAATGCAATGATCCTACAGCGCCATTCATCATTTCAAACTGCACTATGCCGGTATCTTCAAATTCAATGCAATCCTGGTGCTGGAAATTGCGGCCAATAGCATTTATATTTTTTACATCACCCAGCAGCCAGTAAAGTAAATCAATAAAATGGCTGAACTGGGTAAACAGTATTCCTCCGTCTAATGCTTTGGTGCCTCTCCACGAATGCAGGTAGTATGCTTTGGGCCGGTTCCAGAAGCAATTGATCTGGAAGCTGTAAATCGTTCCCAATGTATTTTCCCGCATTATTTTTTTCAGTTCGGTCACCGGGGGATTGTACCTGTTTTGCTTTACAACAAAGAGCTTTTTGTTGTTTGCAATGGCTGCCTGCAACATATCATGTGCATCTTTTACGGTAATGGCCATTGGTTTTTCGCAAAGCACATGCATCCCACGCTCCAGGCAGGTTATTGCGTGCTCAGCATGCAGCCCGTTGGGTGTACAAATTGCGGCCACATCAATTTCTTTTTCGAAGCGCAGCATGTCATCAATATCATAGTACGCCTTTGATTGATATAGCGCCGCCATTTGATCTGCCTTTTGCCGGTTCACATCGCATACCGCCCGGATGCTTCCATGTTTTTTTATTTGTTCTGCATGCCTTACGCTTATTTGACCGCAGCCTATTATTGCGAAGCCGTATGATCTGCTCAAATCGTTTGATTTTTCCGGGAAATTACTGATTATCAAAAGTATTTTCGACTTTGAATATTTTAAATCGCTTTCAGGTATAAGAATCTTTTATTATCCTTGTATACTAAAACAATCAAAGACATGGAAAATTTTGAGCCCGGTCAGCCAGATGTAGTTTCTAAACCTGTCAGACCCGTATTCCTTACCGTTTTATGCATTCTTACTTTTATTGGGAGCGGGTGGGGCATTATCAGCGGCATAAGCGGCTACCTTACCGCAAATACCACGGCCGGTGTTGCGCAGGCGGCCATGCAGGATGCCAGAGAAGAGCTCGAAGACGAAGGAAATGCAGGATCCAGGTTGGCTGAAAAAATGTTATCGGGAACAAGCGAAATGCTCCAGCCTGCCAATATAAAAAAAAGCGCACTGTTCAGCATTGTTGCTTCCGTATTCACGCTTCTGGGAGCAATATTGATGTTTGGATTAAAGAAAACCGGCTTCTATAGTTATCTGCTGGGTACGGCTATAGGCATTGCGGGGCCGTTCATAGCTTTTGGGGGAGGAAATTTTGTTACGATCATAACTTCTTCGGCAGCTGCTTTTACAGGGATCCTTTTTGTGATACTGTATGGTTTGAATGTAAAGCATTTACGTTAAAAAATATTTCAGATAAATAATTCACGCTTTTATGATCTTTTACTAACTTTGCGGCCAAATTAGAAGAAGATATTATTGGGATGTTTTAAAAAAAAATTGAGATGCCAACATTAGTCGCCGACAAAAAAACGAAGATTTTCTCAGAATTTGGTGGAAAGGAAACCAATACAGGTTCTATTGAAGCGCAGATTGCCTTGCTGACAGAACGTATTGCACATATTTCCAGGCACCTTCAGCAGAACAAAAAAGATTTCTCCAGCAACAGGGGTCTGCTGCAACTGGTAGGGGAAAGAAAAAGCTTACTTGCCTACCTCAGTAAGCATAACCTTCAGGGTTACCGCGGACTGATTGAAAAGCTCGGACTCAGAAAATAACACATTCGTCAATTATAACTATTCCCAACCTTAATGTTGGGAATAGTAGTTTTATGACAATCGTTTATCATTTTATTTAACTACACGGTTTGCAATACCACTGTATTTACCACCCCACCGATACTTTAATTGCAGGCCATAAACTCAAATCATTTTTATGCTCTCTCAACCAATTGAAGTATCATTTGACCTGGGCGGCGGACGCACCATAACCATTGAAACAGGAAAGCTGGCCCGCCAGGCGGATGGCGCCGTTGTTGTACGCCAGGGAAATTGTATGATATTGGCTACCGCAGTAGCCAGCAAAGAACCAAAGCCCGGCCAGAGCTTTTTTCCGCTGAGCGTGGACTATATGGAAAAATTTTCCTCTGCAGGCCGTATTCCGGGTTCCTTTTTTAAGCGAGAAGCCAAACTTAACGACTACGAAGTATTGACCAGCCGTTTGGTGGACCGTGCATTACGCCCCTTGTTTCCTGAAGATTATTTCTGTGAAGTACAAGTAATTATAACGCTTATCTCAAGTGATATTGAGGTTATGCCGGATGCATTGGCCTGCCTGGCTGCCTCTGCGGCATTGGCGGTATCCGATATTCCCATCAAAGAAATTATTTCAGAAGTACGTGTAGTCAGAGTTGACAATGAATATATTGTTAACCCTACCCGAACCCAACTGGCAAAAGCCGATATGGATTTTATGATAGGGGCTACAGAAAAGAACCTGATGATGGTGGAGGGCGAGTCAAAAGAATGTACCGAAGAAGACCTTGTAAAAGCCCTTGAAGTGGCTCATGAAGCCATTAAACTGCAAATTAAAGCACAACAGGAACTGAGAGATAAAAAAGGGATTATTGAAAAAAGAGATTATCCCAGGCCTGCACAAAATGAAGAAATCCTCGAAAAAGTGAAAGCTTTTGCCAAAGATAAAATATACGAAATTGCCAGAGCAGGTTCTGCCAAGCACGAAAGAAGTGATGCTTATGCAAAGCTCAAAGAAGAACTGACTGCCAGCTTTGGCGAAGAGCCCGAAGAAGAGGACGTAAAACTCGCTGAGAAATATTTTGAAGACCTGCAATGGGAAGTGGTAAGAAATATGATCCTCGATGACCGCATCCGCCTGGATGGAAGAAAATTAGATGAGGTACGTACTCTGGCAATGGAAACCGATTTTTTGCCAACGCCACATGGCTCCGCATTGTTTACAAGAGGCGAAACACAATCGCTTACTACCGTTACATTGGGAACTCCTCTGGACGAGCTGCTTGTAGAAAGCGCTGCAAAGTCCGACTACTCAAAATTCATTTTGCACTATAATTTTCCACCTTTTTCGACCGGCGAAATTAAATTTTTACGGGCCCCAGGCAGAAGGGAGATCGGTCATGGTAACCTGGCAATGCGCTCGTTGAAGCAAATGATGCCCGGAAATGATTACCCCTATACCGTAAGAGTAGTGAGCGATATACTCGAATC
Source organism: Agriterribacter sp. (assembly GCF_035444585.1). Lineage (GTDB taxonomy): Bacteria > Bacteroidota > Bacteroidia > Chitinophagales > Chitinophagaceae > Agriterribacter. The sequence goes on along the minus strand of NZ_DAOMOZ010000028.1, from coordinate 7,893 downwards.
GAACGGATCCTCTTCCATGGCTACCGTTTGTGCAGGTTCTCTCGCGTTAATGGATGCCGGCGTTCCCTTTCCCAAACATATAGGTGGCGTGGCCATGGGGCTTATCACGCGAGGAAGCGACAACAAATACGCTATCTTAACTGATATTCTGGGAGATGAAGACCACCTGGGAGATATGGATTTTAAAGTTACAGGAACGAGGGAAGGGATTTGTGGTGTGCAAATGGATATTAAAATAGACGGACTGAGCATGAATACCATGCGCGAAGCGCTGGAGCAGGCCCGCAAAGGACGTTTACACATACTGGATGCCATGTACAACTGCCTGGGAGCTGCACGCGAAGATGTAAAGCCTCATGCGCCACGAATGGAAAAATTGTTCATCGATAAGGAATTTATTGGTGCTGTTATCGGGCCGCAGGGCAAAGTAATACAGGAAATCCAAAGAACTACAGGCACAACCATTAATATTGAAGAAGTGGGCTCGGTAGGAGAAGTAAGTATTTTCTCTCCGGCTAAAGAAGGGTTGGATAAAGCGGTAGCATGGATAAAAGGGATCGTTGCAGTGCCTTCAGTAGGCGAGGTGTATGAAGCCACTGTAAAAGGAATAAAGGAATTTGGCGCATTTGTAGAGTTCCTGCCCGGTAAGCAGGGGCTTCTGCACATAAGCGAAATCAGCTGGAAACGCCTTGAGAGCATGGAGGGTGTGCTGAAGGAAGGTGATGTTGTAAAAGTAAAGCTGGTAGGGGTAGACCATAAAACCGGTAAATTTAAGCTGAGCAGAAAAGCGCTGATGCCCAGGCCCGACTTTGCGCCAAAGCCGCGACCCGCAGCAGACCAGGGACAGGGCGGATCAAACGCATCTCATAATTAATTTTATAACAGCTATTTATTTAAAAGCTGCCTGTTATCAGCGGGCGGCTTTTTAATTTTGCCTGATGGAAGAAAAATATATCGAAATAACTTTTGGGGTAGAAAGCAGTGAGCAGGGTGAAGTACTGATTGCACGTTTAAACGAGAACGTAGAAGCGGAAGGTTTTGAAGAAGGAGAGGGCTTTGTAAAGGTATACATTCCTGCAACGAAGTATGACGAAGGCGTATTTCATCAATTCGTAGGGTCGGGCACCCAATATTCCGTATCTGTTGTTAAAAATGAAAACTGGAATGCCATTTGGGAAAATAGCTTTGAGCCGGTAACAATTGAAAATTTTGTAGCTGTAAGAGCCCATTTTCATAAAAGCATAAAAAACGTAGCATATGAAATTATAATTACGCCCAAAATGAGTTTTGGCACCGGGCATCATGCCACTACAACTTTAATGCTTGAGAGCATGCGTCAGAACAACTGCGCAGGCAAAAAAGTGGCGGATTTTGGAACAGGTACGGGCATACTGGCCATTCTTGCCGAAAAGATGAATGCGGAAAAAGTGCTGGCAATTGATTGCGATGACTGGAGCATTGAAAATGCACGGGAAAATTTTGAAAAGAATAAATGTGGGAAAATACAGCTCATAAAAGAAGATCATTTCCCTGTTAGCGGGAAATGGGACATGATACTTGCCAATGTCAATCGCCAGGTTATTCTTTCCAATATGAAAAATTTTCATCAAAATTTAAATAATGGCGGCTTATTGATTATTAGCGGTATATTGCAGGAAGACAAAACGGAAACAGAAAGATCAGCCTTTGCTGAATCGTTTTTAACAGACAACATAAAGCAAAAAAATAATTGGCTTTGCATGTCGTTTAAAAAAGAAGGTATTGTTTAAAAGCGATGTTTAGTTGTAAAAAAAAGAATATATTTGCAACCTTACTTCAACCTGATATCTGATGAACGAACTTACACTGGTGATACTGGCATACCTGATAGGCTCTGTTCCTACGGCGGTATGGGTGAGCAGATACTTCTTTAATATTGATATACGGGATTATGGAAGTGGGAATGCCGGTGCTACCAATACATACCGGGTACTCGGGTATAAATGGGGCACCGTTGTAATGATCATAGATATGATCAAAGGATTCGCCGCAGTAAAGCTGGCTTACCTGCTGCCTTTTTATATTGTTGATGAATTTGCCAGAACGAATTTCCAGATAGGATTGGGATTGTGCGCTGTTCTGGGTCATATATATCCCATATGGGCTCAGTTCAGGGGCGGCAAGGGGGTTGCTACATTGTTCGGATTGGTGCTTGGCATTTCTCCCTGGACGGCTTTGTGTTGTATAGGCGTTTTTACACTTGTATTATTTCTTACCCGTTTTGTATCGCTCAGCTCCATTTTAGCCAGTTTGGCCTTTCCCGTATTCATCCTCGTTATTTTCAATGTAGACAATCATGCCTATCGCATTTTTGCCGTTGTAGTGGCCCTGCTCGTTATTCTTACGCATCAGAAGAATATTTCCAGGCTTTTAAAAGGAAGCGAGAACAAGGCGCCCATACTAAAATATCGTGACCGCAGAAAAATGAGGCGCTGATTTGATTTTTCGTCCCGGTTAAAAAAATAACACATTCGCATTATTTTTGGTATGACAATTGAATTATTCTATTGTCACATCAGCTAACAATACAGATTCAAATCAAAAACACATGCGCTTAAAATTATTCTTTATTGCCATATCGGCCCTTTTAACGGCTTCGTGCAGCAGGAACGCCATTACGGGAAGAAACCAGCTGCAATTGTTACCGGAGTCGGAATTGCAAACCATGGCTAAAACAGAATACCAAACCTTTCTTTCACAGAATAAAATCGTAAGCAGTTCGGTAAGCAAAGATGCAGAAATGGTAAAACGGGTAGGTAACCGCATTGCAAAAGCGATCACCGAATATTATACCGCCGAAAACAAAGGTGACATTTTACAGGGTTATCAATGGGAGTTTAATCTGGTAGATTCAAAAGATGTGAACGCATGGTGCATGCCAGGAGGAAAGGTAGTGGTATATACGGGCATACTTCCCGTTACGCAAAACGAAGCGGCACTGGCAGTGGTTATGGGACATGAAATTGCACACGCCATAGCGCAGCATGGTAACGAAAGAATGAGCCAGGGTCTCCTTGCAGAAGGACTGGGAACAGTGGGCAGCGTATTGACCTCAGGGAATCCCACAGTAAATAATATCTTCAACACAGTGTATGCGCCGGGGGCCCAGATTGGCGTGTTGTTGCCCAATTCCCGCAAGCAGGAATTAGAGGCCGACCAGTATGGATTGATTTTTGCGGCAATGGCCGGCTATAATCCCAATGAGGCGGTTCCCTTCTGGGAACGCATGGCAAAAGCCGGTGGCGGACAAAAGCCGCCTGAATTTTTAAGTACCCACCCTTCCGACGAAACGCGTATCGAAAAAGTTAAGCGTTATGCAGAAGACGCTATGAAATATTACAGGCCTGTAAAATAAACTGGACGGAGACAGATTTTCCTCTCATTTCATTTTTTTTATGATTTTTGCGGGCAATGCGCTGCAAAAGTTGGTCATGCCGCATAATTTTATTATCTTGCAACTCTTTTTGCAACAATTAAAAATTGTGTTGAAGCATGATGCAGACTATGTTTGAAAAACTTCAACTTACTGAAGAAAAGAATTTACTTATCCAGGGCCTTCCTTCCTCCATCGAAAAACAGTTTGCCAAGATCGCATTTGCCAAGAACGTTACTCCTTTGCTTAAGTCAAGAGGTATAGACTTTGCATTGGTATTCGCCATTAATGAAACCCAGCTAAATGGTATTTTAAAAGAAGTTTTACCCGCACTGGACGAAGGCGGGAAATTATGGATAGCTTATCCCAAAACCACTTCTAAAATTGTGAGTGACCTTAACAGAGACTGCAGCTGGAAAATGCTCAATCAAAATGGCTTTGAAAGTGAATATCAGGTAACGCTTGATCATGTGTGGACTGCATTGCTGTTTAAAAACTGCCGCCCCGCATCTGTTAAGGAATTGGCTCCCCGCATCAAAAGGGACAAAAATACCGTACTGATAAGGGTTCAGGCCAAACCCCGGGCAAGCCGTTACTCCGGCAGGGCCACAAACGCTGTGGCAGAAAAATAGCCTTCCATTTGCGGAAACCCTACATAGCAAAAAAATCGTTTATCTGAAGATCACTGTTCCATGGTCTTTGGTAAGCGCTATCTCAAGTTGTTTTAAATGTTGGTGTGTTTGCAATAAAGTAAGCTGGTCCTCAGAAGAAGATGCCGTTTCCAAATCACGCTGATTTTCATCCATCAGTCTTTTAATCTTTCTTAATTTAAGATAGTTCAGTGTTGAAAAAACCTCTTCCTTATAAAGGTCCTCACGTGTTGGCAGGGGGCCGTCGTAATGATCTTTCCAGTTGGCGCTTAATTCATAGCGGGTATCCATCAATCCTATAACCGCTGAGCTGAGCTGCACATCCGGGTGATATAAAAATTGTTTGGGGCCCGCATCAATGCCTTCTTTAATCCATGAACGATATGTTTCAATTACCATAAGCATTTCTTTATTATCTATCAGTTCATGCAATCCGCTGGCTTCAAACTCTTCAAAAATATAATCCGATACCTTGCGTCGCTCATCCCATGCATAACTTCCAAATTCAAGCAATGCCCTTGTCATATTCCGCTCAATTAATTCATCCTTATTCAGCAGCTTTAAAGGATCATCTCCATCTGCTACCGGCTCCTGTTCTGTTCCCACAGCAGCTTTCGCATCATCCGATACTGCTTTGATTTCCTGCTTTGTTATTCTTTCCCTTATGAATTTATTAACCAAAGCATTCAATCCTGCTTCGTCAATTTTAAGTAACTCCGAGCACTGTCTGATATAATCCTGCTGCCTGGTAAAATCTTCCGTTTTGTTGAGCCTCGATATGGTTTCGGCAATACGGTTAACCACAGCTGCCTTTTTATGGGAATCATTTCCTGCGTCTTTCAGCGACACTTCCAATTGAAAAAGAACAACATCTTTTTTATTACCGGCTACAAATTTTTTAAATGCCTCACTGCCTGTTTTTTTTACATAGCTATCCGGGTCGTCATTATCGGGTATCAACACCAGTTGTACCTGCAGTCCCTCCTCCAAAGCAAGGTCGAGCCCCCTTAACGCGGCTTTAATACCCGCCGCATCGCCGTCATAAATAATGGTAAGGTTAGAGGTGTACTTTTTTATGAGCCGCAGTTGATCAGCAGTTAAGGATGTACCGCCACTGGCTACTACATTTTCAATGCCTGCCTGGTGCAATGAAATCACGTCTGTATAACCTTCTACCAGCAAACATTCATCGGCTTTATCAATTGCCTGCCTGGCGAAATAAGAGCCATAGAGTATTTTGCTTTTACTGTAAATTTCATTTTCAGGTGTGTTGATGTATTTGGGAGCCCTGTCGTTTTTACCAATGATGCGGGCGCCAAAACCAATGATCTTACCGGTTTGATTGTGTATGGGAAAAGTGATGCGTCCCCGGTAGTTATCCACCAGTTGATCATCTCTCATTACTACCAGTCCGGTTTTTTGCAAATAGTCCGGATTGTATTGCGCTGCCACAGCGGCTTTTGCAAATGCATCTCTTTGCCTGCTGCAATACCCGATCTGAAATTTATCTATAACAGGAGCATTGAACCCCCGCTCTTCGAGGTAGCTCAACGCTATGTCCCGGCCTTCTTCACTCCGGAGCAGAAGATCGCTGAAAAATTTTTGTGCAAAATTATTGATGATATAAAGACTATCGGCAGTTTGATGCAACTGCCGTGTGGCGGGGCTTACCTCTGTTTCCTCCACTTCCACATTATACCTGTTTGCCAGCCAGCGCAGGGCTTCGGCATAACTGTATTTTTCATGGTCCATCAAAAATCCGATGGTATTTCCACTTTTCCCGCAGCCAAAGCATTTATAAATTTCCTTGGCAGGCGAAACGGTGAAAGAAGGCGTTTTTTCATTGTGAAAAGGACATAGCCCCAGGTAATTTGTGCCTCTTTTTTTAAGCTTTACAAAACTCCCCACTATATCTATAATATCAATCCTGGCAAGGATTTGCTGTATGGTATTTTGTGAAATCAATTAAAAATCAATTGGTGATATTGTTACAAGTTAACACCTGCAAAGCTATCCATGAATTTTTTTTTAAGGAAATGGTTTGCAACAATTTAAAAATATATTATACGTTATTACCACTGTTGTCTATATCCTCGAATAACTAAGAATAATTTCCTATGAAGAGAATTATACTGTTCGTATCCCTGCTGTTATTGACATATGTCAATTCAAATGCAGGCAATATCCCGGTAGGAAGTCCATCCGCTTTAACAGCGGATTTTTCGGCTTCTGTAACATCGGGTTGTGCGCCTTTGGTCGTAGCGTTTACGAGCACATCAACCTTTAATGCAGGCGATCCGATTGTAAGTTATACCTGGGATTTTGGAGATGGCACTACAATTACTACACCTGATGCTACGCCATCGCATACCTATACAACAACAGATCCTTTTGAATCATTTACGGTTACCCTTACGGTTACTTCACAAAGCAGCGGAACACATTCAACTGCAAAATCTTCTTTTATAACCATTTATGAAAAGCCCGTATTTAGCATGGGCAATGATACCTCCGTTTGTGCGGATGGGGGACAGTTGTATTTTACATTACCATCGGGATATGATTCGTATAGCTGGAGCCAGGGTACGGCAACCACACCCTTTGCCTCGTTAACTCCTGCCACAGGCGTTAATATTTTCTGGGGTCAGGTAACCAGCGGTACATGCGTAGTTAGAGACACAATAATTGTAACTGGAATTGCAGGTTTAACCGGAAAATTTGGATATCAGATACTGAACACTTGCGGAACGATAGATGTGCAGTTTTATGACAGCTCTTTTTCATGTGATCCTCTCGACCCTGCAAATTATTGGGAATGGGTGATGGATGAGGATTATGCCAACGGAAAATATGGCGAACAAAACCCGGTATACAGTTTTTCTACAGGTGGAACGCATACGATATCTTATTCCGTTATGAACAATGGGGAAATGGACCTCATAGATTCAACCATAACACTTCCCAATCCAACTTCCGGCCCTGCCCCTGTTGATCTGGGTCCGGATAAAAACATTTGCGTTGGTGGTAGTATACAGTTTGATGCAGGCTCGGAACCCGGCGCTACTTATGTATGGACACCGGTTACAGGCCTGAGCAGCACTTCTGTATACAATCCCGTTGCCAGTCCGCTGGTAACAACTACCTATACGGTTACCAAAACCAAATGTGGCATTGAAGCCGCGCCGGCAAGCGTAACAGTAAATGTAAACCCACCGTTGGTCGTGAATCTTGGACCCGACCAAACCATGTGCACCGGCGGAACGCTCACCCTTGACGCAGGAGTAACCGAGGCTACCTATCAATGGGGCAGCACTTACAGTCCTGCGTACGCATTCATGACAGCCAAAACGGTAATTGCATTAGGCCCGGGCAGCTATTGGGTAACCGTTACCAAAAACGGCTGTGTTGCAAAAGATACCATTGTTATTACGGCAAAACCCGCTGTTGATCCCATGTTCACTTATATGCAGACCGGTTTTTGCGGTACGCTTTCGGTAGGTTTTACCGATGCTTCCATACCATGCAGTGGCAGTATAGTGAATTATGTGTGGGATTTTGGGGATGGCAGTCCTGCTGTTTCCGGCGATAATCCAACAATATCACACAACTATGCCACTGCCGGCACATATCATGTAACCCTTACGGTAACTACCAGTGGGGCTGTTACAGATTCCTACGAACAAGATATTATTGTTACGGGAGGAGGTGGTCCCGTAGTGGACCTGGGCGCCGATGCAGCCATCTGTGCCGGTGGTAACATTGTTCTTGATGCAGGCAACCCCGGTGCAACCTATTCATGGAGCACGGGAGAGTCAACGCAGACCATCACCG
>NZ_DAOMOZ010000027.1:0-34163 GCF_035444585.1 Agriterribacter sp. | reverse complement strand
ATAATGAAAAAATCAGTAATGATCTTAATGCTCACCGGTCTCTTGTGGGCGTGTAGCTCCAACGCTTCCAGCGATGGCGGAGCTGTTGCCGACCCCGAAGATCCTGCGCATGGCCATGAAACTGCATTAACGCTGAACAACGGACAGAAATGGAATGCAGATGCAGCTACCGGTGAAAATGTTACTGCTATCCACGTGCTTGCCGGCAATTTTGCAGCGGAGCCGCATACCGGTCTGTCTGATTATGGTGTACTGGCTTCGGATCTGCAAAAAGGATTAGACAGGATGATACAGGAATGTAAAATGAGCGGACCTGATCACGACGCCCTGCACCTTTGGCTGGAGCCTTTGCTGAGGGATGTAAACGAGCTGAAGAAAGCGGATGATCCTGTCTCCGCCCAAAAAATAATGCACGCTATTAACGAAAGGTTGGATTTGTATACACAATATTTTGAGCAATGATGATCAATGCCGGTACTAAGATTGCCGCTATATTAAAGCAGAATGCAGCAGCCTTGGATGCTATTATTGCGCTGAGCCCAAAATTTGAAAAATTGCGTAATCCCCTGTTGCGCAGGATAATGGCAGGCAGAACCAGTATTGCTATGGCGGCTAAAATAGGGGGTTGTACCATAGAGGATTTTTTTGACAGACTTAAGCCTTTGGGCTTTGAGGCGGATACAGGTGCAGCAACAGTTGCAGCAGAAGCGCCGGAAAAATCCCTGCCGCCATTTATTACTTCGCTGAAAAAAGAGCAGATCATTGAACTTGACGTGCGTCCCGTTATGGCTTCGGGAAAAGACCCGTTGAGCATGATCGTTCAGAAAGTAAAAACAATACAACAGGGGCAGGTGCTGAAGATCATTAATAGTTTTGAGCCAACACCCCTGATGGCTTTACTGGAGAAGCAGGGATTTGTTTCCTATGCCGATACCATAGAACCAGATTGGGTAGAGACTTATTTTTACAAAAAAGACACGATTGATATCGCGGCTAAGGAAGTGCCCGCCCCTAACAGCGAGGGATGGGATAATATTCTAAAGCAATTTGAAGATCGTATGATAACGATTGACGTGCGGCACCTGGAGATGCCGGGACCAATGATGACCATACTGGAATCGCTTGAAACCCTGCCGGCAAACACAGTTCTGTATGTTTATCATAAACGCATCCCGGTTTTTTTGCTGCCCGAGCTGGCTGAAAGAAAATTCAGCTATCGCATAAAGGAGATCAGCGACGGCGAAGTGTATCTTTTAATATTTAAGGAATAATATGTTAGGCGCATCAATGAGTACAGATCCGGTTAAAACCACTTCTTATAAAGTGGTATTGCCTTTTTATGCATATGCTTCTCTTGCCTTCCTGGCTGCCACACTGCTTTTGTTTTTTTCTGCGCCGGCATTCGGCAGGCATTATTTTCACCCGCACGTAATAGCTGTTACGCATACTATGGCCCTGGGCTGGGGCACTATGATCATACTTGGGGCCAGTCACCAGCTGGTGCCCGTGCTTATTGAAGGGAAATTATACAGTAATATACTGGCCTATATTTCATTTGTACTGGCCGCAGTGGGCATTCCGTTGCTGGTATATGCTTTTTATACCTTTAATATGAACTGGATGGCAAGGCGGGGAGGAGAGCTTGTTATTGATGCTGTTGTGGTGTACCTCATCAATATGGGTATAAGCATGGGCAAATCAAAAACCGAGAATGTGCACGCGGTATTTGTATTTACCGCCGGTTTATGGCTGCTGATCACCACTATTGTTGGATTGTTGCTGGTATACAATTTTGCAATACCCCTGTTTTCTGACGACTCCGTGCATTATCTTTCGCTGCATGCGCATATGGGTATCATTGGCTGGTTCCTGTTGCTGATCATTGGTGTGGGTTCCAGGTTAATACCCATGTTCCTGATCTCAAAATATACCAATGCTAAATTGTTATGGCTGGTTTATATCCTTATTAACCTGGGACTGATAGCCTTTGTTTTTATGTTTTTATATACTGCTCCTGCGTATTGTTACCTGCTGCCTGTTACTGCAGTTACGGCCGCGCTGCTGCTGTTTGGCTACTATTGCCGGCAGGCTTACAGGCAGCGTTTGCGCAAACAGGTGGATGAACAGCTTAAAATATCTGTGCTTTCTGTGGCTATGATGGCGTTGCCTGTTGTTTTGCTGGTCACTATGATCATCAGCCTGTGGGTGGCAGGCGAAAATACGCGCCTGGTGCTGGCGTATGGCTTCACCGTTTTTTTTGGATGGATCACAGCCATTATTTTGGGCATGACATTTAAAACACTGCCGTTTATTGTCTGGAACAAAGTATACCATAAAAAAGCGGGGCTGGGCAAAACACCCAACCCTAAAAATCTGTTCAGCAGCAAGGTGTTCACCGGTATGGCTGTGTTATATTTGTTAGGATTTGTTTTGTTTACGGCCGGTATTTTATTATCCGTTGTTTTTGTTTTGCAGGCCGGGGCCGTGCTCTTATTAGCGGCGGCGGGCTTATATAACTTTAATGTATTTAAAGCAATACTGCATAAACCAGCAATATCATGAATGTAGTAACGAATAACAATATTAAATCTACAATTGCCATGGCGGCGCTGCACAATGTAATAGATCCGGAGATCGGGTTAAATGTAGCGGACCTGGGACTGATCTACCAGATCGATTTTGATGAATCTGCCAGGAAGATCAGTACAACAATGACGTTAACCACTCAGTTTTGTCCCATGGGCGAATCCATAGTAGACGGGGTTACGCAGGCCATGCAGCAAACCTTTCCCGAGGATACGATACAGGTTGATCTTACTTTTGACCCACCCTGGAGCTATGACCTGATATCGGAGGAAGGACGAAAATTCTTAACCAGATAATATGCTGAGCTACACCTGTAAAATTGCCATTAAAGCTGTGATCTACCTTGCCTCCAAATATGGCACGGGCAGCAATGCGGGCATTAAAGAAATTGCTGAATACATCGCCGCCAGCGAGCATACCGTAGGAAAAATGCTGCAAACGCTGGTAAAGCAGCAGGTAATAAACAGCATGAAAGGTCCGTCAGGAGGTTTTTATATTTCTGAAGAACAATTAAAGCAGCCCATAATAAATATTGTAGAAGCCATAGATGGCGCCGGGATATTTAAGGAATGCGGGCTGGGTTTGAGCAAATGCTCATCGGCTCACCCATGTCCCATTCATAATGAATATATGGTGGCACGGAACCTGATCGAAAAATTGTTTGCAACAAATAAAGTAGATGAACTATGCAGGCCTGTTAACAGCGGATTGGCCTACCTTATCGGTTGACAGGCGCCTTATGAGAACGTGAAAGGTGTGAATAGTGAAGGGTGAATCCACTGCTGCCTGTTCATCCCTTCCTGCCTGTCATTTACCTGGCTTAACATCAACTCCTGTAAATATTTCTCCCGACTGCAGACTGCTTTGGCGAAGAAAATCGCCTTTTTATCGAAGCTTTTGGAACGCTCATCGAAATCAACCGTTAAAAGCCGGTAAGGCTTATAATTTTACATGTATACCCGGCCCTGTGTTTAACCCGAAAGTGATCGTTTTTTAGGCTTGAAATAGCAAAACGAAGCTGTCGGACAGTAAATTCAATACTTATAAACAGATCCGTCCATGCAAGGAAAGAAAATTGTAATTATAGTTTTAACGGTGTTTTTGATAGCATTGTTTTTTCTGCTGTCTATTCCTATGCGCCGCACTTATCACGCTAAAATTGTGGTGAACTCGGATGAACTTATTACATACCGCACTTTGCAGGACACGGTGAATTGGAACAAATGGTATTCCGATAAAGAAATATCCCGGCCCCAGCCTGCTTCCCTGACCATGCAACCCGCTAAAAAAAGTAAAGTGTTTGCATATCATTTGAAAGATCAGAGCGGTTACGAAAAGAAAGGGCAAATACAGGTATCGCGCAAGAACCGCTGGAATATGCAGATCAACTGGTCGGAAGAGCTGGTTTTCAAAACAAATATTGCTAAAAAGCTCCATCTTCTTTTTAACCCCTCTGAGTTCAGAACAGTGTTTTTGAAAAATATGGTACAGTTCAAAAACGCAATTGAGCACCCGGATAATACTTTTGGAGGTTTAACTTTTGAACGGAAAGAAATGCCTGCCGGTAAGCTTGTAACCTTATCCGATACCGTGGCTTTGAGCGAAGTAAAGGAACAGATCGCTCTTTTGCACGATACAATAACCGCCCATTTACCTGTTGAAGACATAAAAAATCCCGGAACCTTTTTAAGTCAGTATGAACCGCTGAACGATTCTATAATAATACTATGCGTGGCCGTAGCGGTAACCGATGCGTTACAGGAAGTTAAGGAGCCTTTTGAAATGATAGAAATGGACGAGCATCCGGCAGTGATTATACAAACGCAGAAGAGTTATACCGATATGAGCGAAGATATAACCATTATGTATGAGTGGCTGAAGAAAAATGATAAACGCCCGGCAACCAGCTACTGGATCCGGCATACCCCATCTGCCGATATTGCAAAAGCAACGGATAAAAATTACTTTACCATCATCCAGGAAGTATATTCCGTAAAATAAAGAACTGAAGACCGGAAAACATATCCGCACAACGGTCAATATCCGCAATAAGCATCTATCCCTTTTTGATAATTTTTTATTTGGTTCAAAATTTTTACTGATTATCAATAAGATATAAGGGTCCTTGTAAAATAATAGCTTCAAATTTTGGTAATCCTAACAGATTACTCCTACCTTTGCGCTCCAATTTTTAACCGGTAACCGGGGGGATGGCTCCGGTGCCAGCTCCGGGTTTTATATGAACAGGAGTAAAAAAAGACAATAATGAGCAAACTGCATTTCACTACCAGACATGCGAACGCGGCTTCCGTACAACACAACTGGTATGTTGTAGACGGCACCAATCAAACTGTTGGTCGCATGTGTGCCCGCATTGCGGCTGTGCTGCGCGGCAAAAACAAACCTTATTACACGCCTCATGTTGATTGTGGGGATTATATTGTTGTAATTAATGCCGATAAGGTAAAATTCACGGGCAACAAAATTGACGACAAAAACTATATCAACTTTTCCGGCTACCCGGGTGGCAAAAGGGAAGAAACGGCCAGGAGCCTTCTCAGCCGCCGCCCCGAGGTTGTAATAGAAAGGGCCGTAAAAGGGATGTTGCCTAAAAATCGTTTAGGCCGGAAGATGTATAAAAAATTATTTGTGTATGCAGGTACTGAACATCCGCATGCTGCACAGCAACCCAAAGAGTTGAAATTTTAATTGGTAAAACTGCTAATAGCGGTTTCGCTAATAGCCTAAAGCTTAAAATAAATGGAAAAGCAAAAAAATGGCGTTGGTCGTCGTAAAGAAGCAGTGACCCGTGTTTTCCTTTCTAAAGGAGAGGGCAAGATCATTGTAAACGACAAGGACTACAAGCAGTATTTTTCTCTGATCTACCTTCAAAATAAGGTTGAACTTCCTTTAAAAACTATTGAAGGATTAGATAAGTTTGATGTAAAAATTAATGCTTCAGGCGGCGGCGTTAAAGGTCAGGCCGAAGCTGCAAAGCTGGGTATTGCACGTGCTTTGCTGGAAGTTAGTGCAGACTATCGTCCTGCATTAAAAGCTGCCGGATTGCTGATGCGTGATCCAAGAGGTGTTGAACGTAAAAAGTTTGGTAAGAAAAAAGCAAGGAAGAGCTTCCAGTTCAGCAAACGTTAATCCATTATTTCCCCGGAAAGGGATATTGGAAATTTTCAAACCAGCCTGCCAACCAGCAGGTTCTCAAATTCTAAAATCAGATAAATGGAAAATAATACTTCCCTTCAACAACAACTCCTCGAAGCCGGTGTTCATTTTGGTCACCTGCGCAAGAAGTGGAATCCAAAGATGCTGCCTTACATCTTTGCTGAAAAAAAAGGCATTCATATCATTGACCTCAATAAAACAGTTGAGCACCTGCAGGAAACCGCCGCAGCATTAAAAAGCATTGCCAGGAGTGGCAAAAAAATAATGTTTGTAGGTACCAAAAAGCAGGCAAAGGAAATTGTTACCGAATGCGCAAAGCGGGTTAATATGCCCTTTGTAACGGAAAGGTGGCTGGGTGGCATGCTAACCAACTTTAACACGGTACGCAAGAGCGTAAAAAAAATGCAAAGCATTGAGAAAATGCTCAATGACGGCACTTTTGACAGCATTACCAAAAAAGAAAGGCTAACGCTTAGCCGGGATAAAGAGAAGATGGAAAAGGTGTTAGGCGGTATTGCCCAGTTAGGACGTGTTCCGGCTGCATTATTTATTATTGATATCGGCCACGAGCATATAGCGCTTGCAGAAGCCAAACGTTTGGGTGTTGCTACTTTTGGTATGGTAGATACCAACTGCGATCCGAATAAAGTGGATTTCGCGATTCCTTCAAATGATGATGCAACAAAATCTATTGCTATAATAACCAACTATATTGTTGCAGCCATAGCCGAAGGTTTAGCCGAACGTCAGAACGAGAAATCGGAAGAAGAATCGGAAGAAGAAGTGGTAGATAAAGGACCAAGGCTGGATATAGATGAAGCAGGCGGAGCAGATAAGGAAAGAGGTGGCAGAACGCCCGGAAGCCGTCCCGGACCTGGTGGTGGAAGCCGTCCCGGCGCCGGTGGTAACAGAGGAGGAGGCGCTCCCGGTGGACAAAGAAAACGTACAACCGGCGGACCCGGTGGACCTGGCAGACGTCCTGGTGGCGGAAGATAGGAGGAGGGTGTGCCCTCGTAATTTTATTTCTAACTTAAATTATTGGCTGATATGTCAACAATAACAATTACAGCAGCAGATATTAATAAGTTGCGCCAGATGACCGGCGCGGGTATGATGGATTGCCGTAAGGCCTTAACTGAAACCAATGGCGATTTTGAAGAGGCGATTGACTGGTTGCGTAAAAAAGGTGCAAAAGTGGCTGCATTGCGTGGCGACAGGGAAGCAAAAGAAGGTGTGGTAATTGCCCAAACCACTGCAGATAATAAAACAGGCATTGCGGTTTGTATTAGCTGTGAAACGGATTTTGTAAGTAAGAATGCGGACTTTGTTGCCTTTGCTCAAAGCATTGCCGATGCCGCCATTCAGCATAACGTAAAAAGCGCGGATGAACTGAGCGGTGTTGCTATTAATGGCGCTAAAATTGCCGACCTGGTAAATGATAAATTGGCCAGCATTGGTGAAAAAATCGGTATCAGTAAGTTTGAACGTTTAGATGCACCTTATGTTGCTTCCTATATTCACGGCGCTTACCGCATTGGTGTGCTGGTAGGGTTAAGCAAAGCAGCAGCAGATGCCGGCAAGGACGTAGCTATGCAAATTGCTGCCATGAACCCTGTAGCTGTAGATCCCGATTCTGTGTCGGCTGATATTATAACCCGTGAAAAAGCAATTGTAACAGAGCAAATAAAAAATGATCCTAAAATGGCAGGTAAGCCCGATGCCATGATTGATAAAATTGCGGACGGAAAGCTGAACGCTTTCTTTAAAGAAAACACGTTAACTGCCCAGGTGTTTGTAAAAGACAATGGAAAATCTGTTGGCGATTACTTAAAAAGCGTTGATAGCGAACTGAAAGTAATTGATTTTAAAAGAGTGGCTTTAGGATAGATCACAGACTTTTAAATAATAAACATATCCCGGTAGCATTTTTACCGGGATTTTTGTTTTTAACAGACGAAAGAATCTTTGTGATCCTTACCGCAATTGCTTCGTATCCACCCTCGATGGTGTATCCTCACCACTTATTATGGTGCTGGAACTTAGCGCAATAGCTTTAATGATTGCTGTCATGTTCTTCATGTCAAGCGTTGAAAATTCATCGCCGGGGGTATGATAATAAGGCTCGCTGTCCATTTTTGAAGTGGAGATGGTATGAGCAGGAACGCCATACCTGGCCAGCGTGGCATTATCCGACCGGTAAAACAATTGCTGTTCGGGGTAAGGGTCCGGGTAAAATTTAAAAGCAGAACCTTCAAGGTTTCTTTCCAGGATCTTGCCCATATCCGTTTTTTCGTAACCGGTTATATAGGCAGAATTGGCACCCCACTTGCTTTCGGTTCCGATCATCTCAATATTGAACATCGCGGCTACCTTATCCGGTTCAAACTGCTTCGAAAAGTATTGCGATCCAAAGCCCCCGCTTTCTTCGGCTGTAAAAGCTGCAAACACCAATGTGCGTTCATTGTTGTTTACCTTCTTAAAATACTTTGCCAGCATGATCACCGCGGTTATGCCTGCGGCATCATCATTGGCGCCATTGAATATGGAGTCGCCTTTTGCATCAGGTTTGCCTATGCCCAGGTGATCGAAATGCCCGGAAAATATAACATACTCATCTTTTTTACCCGGCAAAATACCCACTACATTCTTCAGGTTTTTTTCTTTTATCCGGTGCCGGATAAAAAAAGAATAGTCAACGGGATCCTTGTCCGTTAAAACAAACAACACGCTCCTGTCCGACCTGAAGCTTTCTCTTTTGAGCCGCAGGAGGCTGGGGAAATTTTTACTATGCGTAGTATCCACCCATACCACATAATTTTTCCCCGACATGATATAGCCATACGCAGCGTTGAACAGCTTATCTCCTGCATTGATCTTTACATTTTCATAACCCGAATCCTGCGTTACCTGCACTGTTTCTTTGGATGTAAAAGCAATGATGTTGCTGCTTTCAATATTGTTGCCATCTATTGTTCCCGATGCATTCGTTTGTTTGGCTTCCACCATGGTAAATTCCTGGAAAAAACCGGTTGAGGAAGGCGGAGCTTGTAATCCTGCTTTCTTAAATTCTTTTGCGATATATGATGCCGCCCTGTCAATGCCGGGAGTAAATACGGCACGGCCCTCCATATCATCGTCCGACAGGTTTTTTTCTATTTTGCTGACTTTTTTTACGGTAATGATCCTGTCAATTTTCTGGGCCGATACATAAATGCCTGTGAGCAGTATAATTACTGATACATAAAATTTCTTCATGTGTTAAAAGGGGAATTATAAATAACAAGAACCAAATTTCAAAAAGCAAACCTGTCCGCCGGGGCGGATAAAATTCAAATCAAAACAAAATACAATTTTCCTTCGTTTCTCAGCTTCTTCACGCACCCGGACTGAAATCAGAAATCAAACAACAAACCAAAAACAATAAACCATAAATTTCCTACAGGCTCATCATTTCTTTGAACTTTACGGCCTGGCGGCGGCTTACTTCAATTTTTTCGCCTCCCTTTATTTCAAGCAGCAATCCCCCGTTAAAATAAGGTTCCACTCTTTCTATCATGCGCAGGTTTACAATATGTTTTCGGTTGGCCCGAAAGAACACTTTTTCATCCAGTCGTTCTTCCAGCGCATTGAGGGATTTTAATATAAGAGGTTTATATGTGCTGAAAAATACTTTGGCATAATTGCCCACGCTTTCAAATAACCGTATTTCATTTAATTTTACAAACCAGCATCTTTCGCCGTCTTTTACAAACACCTGGTCATTTTCACCCAAAATACCCCTGTTTATTCCCTGAGCGCCCAATGAAGAAGCAAGCGCTTCTTTCTCCTCAATATACTCCAGCTTATGCAATGCATCTGCCAGCCGTTTGGGCTCAACCGGTTTCAGCAAATAATCCAGGGCGTTCACTTCAAAAGCTTTCAATGCATATTCATCATATGCCGTAGTAAATATTACCTGTGGCGACCTGTCTAATTCGGTCAACAGATCAAAGCCTGTTTTGCCCGGCATCTGGATATCCAGGAATACAAGATCGGGAGCCATGTGCTCAATCTTTTCTATGCCTTCGTTGGCATTGGCGGCTTCAGCTATTACTTCTATTTCAGGGTGATCCTGCAGCAGTTTCTTTAATTCGGTCCTGGCCAGTCTTTCATCATCAATAATAATGGCTCTCTTTGTCATAATAGGAATGTTATGTTAATTATTATCGTAGCATATTTTCCCGTGAAACGTGAAACGATAAATGTGAAATATTCGCTTCTCACCACTCGCCTTTCACCTTTCACCCCTCACCTCTCACTTTTCACTTCTCACGATCATATAGCCTTTTATTTTGTAAGCCCGTTGTACACCGGCATCACCACCTTTGCTTCTACCATATTACCCGGTATATCTTTGATCTCAAAACTGGCTTTTGCGCCAAACAAAAGATTCAGGCGATCCTGCGTGCTTTGCAGCCCAAAGCCCATTTGCCCTGCATGGCCATTTAAAAATCCGCTGTTGCGAACGATCAGTTCATGATGGTCGTCTGTAAAATCCGAAATAATGGTTACCACTCCGCCATGCACCTGTTTGCTGATGCCGTGTTTGATGGCGTTTTCCGCAAGTGTTTGCAGCATCATCGGCGGTATGGGCTGGTTCAGCGTATCTTCATCAATATTGAACTGAACCTTTAGTCTTTCCTCAAAACGCATTTGTTCCAGGGCAAGGTAATCTCTCACTATATTCAGCTCCTGTTCCAGAGGAACGGTCTCTAATTTTTCTGTTTGCATGCTGCTGCGCAAAATATTGCTCAGCTCAGTAATAGCCCGCCGGGCCCTTTGTGGATTTTCATCAACCAAAGCCCTGATGCTGTTAAGCGAATTAAAGATAAAATGCGGGTTGATATGCGATTTTATCGTTTTGAGCTCCAGCTCTTTCACCAGCGACTGCAGGCGGAAAGTATCCACTTCCTGCTTTTTATTTTTCTGGAAAAAATGATATACGTAATAGATCAGTACCCACACCATTAAAATGAGAGAGCTTTCAAAAGTTCTGAGCACCAGTTTATTGATGAAGGCTACTTTCTTTTTGGGATCTGTTTCAGAAAGGTTAAACAGCACAAAAAAAGTAAGTAAACTGAGCGAGTAAATAAAGCTGGCTATAATGATGCAGATAAAAAGACGCGGAACCAATTTTTCAATAGGCAATACCAGCCAGTTGCGTTTAAGGATAACATTGCGCAGCATATGGGTAATGGGTATTCCCAGCGACAAAGCGATCAAAAGACGGATGATTAATTTTTCGGATATGGTCTTATCATAGGTATAGGCAAAAAAGATATTGATGAGCGCAAACATTCCCCATCCGCAAATCTGGCACCACCAGTATCTTGATATTTTAGATAGCATATATCAAATCTAAACATTTCTGCTTCCTGTCAAAAATATTGTATTACTAATGGCTAAAAATGCGGGCTAACGGCAGCCATAAATTCAATTATATTCAGTTGTCTATTGATTCTCAATACGTAATAGGCTGATAAATACTTAACTGAAAAAGTATTTAAATCTTACTTTTGTTGTTGATTTAAGATGTTTTTACATGGATACAACACCGGGGCCTCTTTTACAACTGATCAACGATCCGAAAGATCTCAAAAAGCTAAGCAGGGAACAATTGCACCAGGTATGCAGCGAACTCCGTCAATACATTATTGATGTGGTGAGTGAGCATGGCGGGCATTTTGGGGCCAGCCTGGGGGTTGTGGAACTTACCGTTGCCCTGCATTATGTATTTAACACGCCTTACGATCAGTTGGTATGGGATGTAGGTCACCAGGCTTACGGTCATAAAATTTTAACGGGCAGGAGAGATAATTTTTATACCAACAGAAAATACAAAGGGCTTAGCGGGTTTCCACGACGGGCCGAAAGCGAATACGATAGCTTTGGCGTAGGGCATTCTTCCACTTCTATTTCTGCTGCTTTGGGCATGGCCATGGCAGCTAAATACAAGGGTGAGGATCGCAAATCCGTAGCTGTTATCGGGGACGGTGCAATGACTGCCGGTCTGGCTTTTGAAGGAATGAATCATGCCGGCGTGGCGGATGCAGATATGCTCATCATTCTCAACGACAACTGTATGAGCATCGACCAGAATGTGGGAGCGTTAAAAGAATACCTTACTGATATCACCACTTCCCGGACCTATAATAAATTAAAAGATGATATCTGGAATGCCCTGGGCAAATTACCGGTAGGAAAGCGCTTTACCAGGGAAATGGCCAGCAAGCTGGAGCACAGCATTAAAGGATTTGTGAGCAAAAGCAGTAATCTTTTTGAAGCATTGAACCTCCGGTATTTTGGTCCTATAGACGGGCATAATATAACCAAGCTGGTGGATGTTTTGCAGGATCTTAAAAAGATCCCCGGCCCCAAGCTCCTGCACATACTTACGGTTAAAGGGAAAGGATATTCGCTTGCGGAAAAAGATCAGACCAAATGGCATGCACCGGGTCTGTTTGATAAAATTACCGGTGAGATATATAAAAAGAAATTTGATCTTCCGCAACCTCCCAAATACCAGGATGTATTTGGGCACACCATAATTGATCTGGCCGAAAAAAACCATAAGATATTAGGCGTAACGCCTGCCATGCCTTCGGGATCGTCATTGAAATTTATGATGGACAAAATGCCGGACCGTGCTTTTGATGTAGGCATCTGCGAGCAGCATGCCGTAACCTTAAGCGCAGGCATGGCTACCCAGGGCATGAAGGTGTTTTGCAATATCTATTCATCCTTTATGCAACGGGCCTACGACCAGGTAGTGCACGATGTAGCTATCCAGGATCTGCCTGTTATCTTTTGCCTTGACCGTGCCGGACTGGTTGGAGAAGATGGAGCCACACATCATGGAGCATTTGATATAGCTTATATGCGCTGCATTCCCAATATGATCGTAAGCGCACCCATGAATGAAAGTGAATTGCGTAACCTGATGTATACTGCGCAGTTAGACAGTACTGTACATCCTTTCGTTATCCGCTATCCCCGTGGTGAAGGCGTAATGCCCGAGTGGAGAACAGAGATGAAGGAGATTAAGCCGGGGACCGGAAGAAAATTAAGGGATGGCGAAGGGATCGCTATATTGTCGTTCGGCCATCCGGGAAATTTTGCAGCCGCAGCCATACGCGAGTTAAGAACCGAAGAGCTGAACCCGGCGCATTATGATATGCGCTTTGCCAAACCACTGGATGAAAACTTACTGCATGAAGTATTCACTAAGTTCAATAAGGTCATTACCGTTGAAGATGGTACCGTGCAGGGAGGCTTTGGAAGTGCTGTCCTGGAATTTATGGCAATGCACCATTACGGGGCCGAAGTAAAAATGTTAGGGATGCCGGATCATGTGATAGAACAGGGCACTTCCAGGGAACTGCAAAAAGAATGTGGATATGATGCTCCTGCTATAGCCGCTGCTGTACGCGAAATGATGAATGAGGGGCAGCATTCCGTCATCCACAAATCTATTCTTTAAAATTCCTGTTACGAATAGCAGATTATGCAGATGATTCCGAATGCCGTCATTCAGGAACCTGCCTGCAATTACTTCATTTCGGCAGCCCGGTTCACTTCAAAAAAAATTATGAAAACCTGTCTTACAATCTTCATTTTTACAGTATTCATTCTTATGACTGCATGTAACGCACCAATAAAAGACGAAAAAGAATTCTCTATGTGGAACAGCGACATTAACCCCCCCGTAGCCAAAATAAAAACGCATGAACGGAGCATCCATGGTGATATTGTAACGGATAATTATTACTGGATGATTGACTATTTTAAAAAGGGACCCGATAGCACAGAAGTTGTGGGTTATTTAAAAGAAGAGAATGCCTACCTTGATAGTATGATGAGCGGGTCGAAAGCCCTACGGGAAAAATTGTATGAGGAAATGAAGGGCAGGATAAAGGAAAAAGATGAATCTGTTCCTGTTTTTAAGAACGGGTACTTCTATTATATCCGTACAGAAGACGGAAAGCAATACTATAAATATTGCCGGAAAAAGGGAAGTCTTGAAGCCCCTGAAGAAATTTTACTGGATGTGGATGAGCTGGCAAAAGCCCACCCTTATTATGCTGCAACAGGGTTTAACGTGAGTGAAGACAACAAGCTGCTGGCTTTTGGAGTAGATACGGTATCGCGCAGGCAGTATACTATTTATATAAAGAACCTGGAAACCGGGCAACTGTTTAAAGAATCCATACATGGAACCACCGGCAGTTCCGTATGGGCCAATGACAACAAAACACTGTTTTACACCCTTAATAACCCCGCTACGCTGCTCACGGAAAAAATAAGGCGGCACAAGTTAAATACCAGTGAAACGGAGGATATAACAGTATACCAGGAAAAAGATCCCACGAATTATATTGGCGTGGAAAAAACGAAATCCGGGAAATTTATATTTATTGTTTCAGAAGCTACATTATCATCCGAAATGCGTTTCATCAGGGCCAATGAACCCGATGCTGCATTCACCATATTTCAGCCGCGTATGAAGGAAGTATTGTATGAGGTACATGAGCTGGGTGATAAATTTTATATTGTTACCAATTTAAACGCGAAGAATTTCAGGCTTATGGGGTGCTCCCTGGATGAAACAGGCAGCAGTGCCTGGAAGGATGTTATACCGCACCGTTCCGATGTATTGCTCGAAGATATTGATGTATTTAAAGATCACCTGGTGGTTACGGAACGCAAAAACGGTTTGATCCAATTGCGTATACGCAGCATTTCTTCGGGACAGGAGCATTATATTGATTTTGGAGAACCTGCTTATAGCGCTGCCGTAGGCTCCAATCCCGAATTTAATACTTCAACGTTGCGATATAGTTATACTTCTTTGGTAACCCCCAATTCTACTTATGATTACAATATGGATACCAGGGAAAAGAAACTGATGAAGCAACAGGAAGTAGTGGGCGGATATGATGCTAAAGAGTATGCTACAGAAAGATTATACGTTACAGCAAGAGACGGGTCTGGAATTCCTGTTTCCGTTGTATACAAGCAGGGATTTGTGAAAGACGGGAATGCCCCCTTATTGCTATATGGCTATGGTTCTTATGGCAACAGCATGAATGCCACATTCAGCAGCAACCGGCTCAGCTTGCTCAACCGTGGTTTTGCATTTGCAATAGCGCATATCCGTGGCGGGCAGGAAATGGGAAGGCAGTGGTACGAGGACGGGAAAATGATGAAAAAGAAAAACACGTTCACTGATTTTATTGACTGCGGCGAATTTCTGGTAAAAGAAAAATTTACTTCCAAAGCACATCTGTACGCACAGGGTGGCAGTGCCGGTGGCTTGCTCATGGGTGCAGTAATAAATATGGCGCCGGATCTCTGGCATGGCGTTATTGCCCAGGTGCCTTTTGTAGATGTGGTGAATACCATGCTTGACAGCAGCATACCCTTAACTACCAATGAATACGATGAATGGGGCAATCCCGAAAAAAGTAAGGAAGCTTATGATTACATGAAATCCTACTCACCCTATGAAAATGTGGAGAGAAAGGACTATCCCAATATGCTGGTAACTACGGGCCTGCACGACAGCCAGGTACAATATTTTGAGCCGGCGAAATGGGTGGCTAAGCTCCGGGCTATGAAAACAGACAATAATATTTTATTGCTGCATACCAATATGGATTTTGGGCATGGCGGCGCTTCGGGCCGGTTCGATTACCTGAAAGATATTGCGCTGGAATATGCATTTTTGTTCAGGCTGGAAGGGGCAGGTTTCACAGGTCTCTAAGACCTGTGAACCCTGCTACTCATCATCATTTTCATGTTCCAGTAAATTTTTCCGGGCCATTATTTCGTTGGTATAGCTTTTAATATAGCCGATAAAAGCTGCTTTATTACCAAACCATTGAAACAGCTCATCCCTTAATAATCCTGTGGGCTTACCGGATACCAGGCTGTGGTATGCAGACCAGGGGTATGCCTCAACGTTATTACAATATCCATGTTTTGCTGCATTCGTTATGATGTAACCAATGATGGTATTGCGGTATTCATCGCTGTCAATTTCTTTCCTTCTGAACCTTTCCTGGAACAGGCTGCCGGTGCGGTTATATCTTTTGTTGATCGCTTTGGCGTAAGCGTTGAAGAGGTTGGCGAAGTGCTGCTCAATGGGTTTGCCGGGCGGCAAGGTTTCACAGGTCTCCAAGACCTGTGAAACCTCCTTTACGCGAATGAAAAAATGAAAATGATTGGGTAGCAGGTTATAGCAAAGGGTTTGTGCAACAGGCGCTATATATTTTTGCCAGAGCACTAAAAAATAAGCGTAGTTAGCCGGCTCCTTAAAAATATTTTCCCTGTTGTTGCCACGGTTGTAGATGTGGTAATACCTGCCGGGCCGGAGTTTTTGAATGGTGTTTTGGTGTGTCATAGTGGTGTTAAGGTAGTTAATTTTTGCTTAATACGGCGGCAAAACTTCACAGGTCGGCAGACCTGTGAAGTTTTGCCTGTAATTTACATCTTCCATGCAGTTACACCGGTCGGCAGGATACAGGATAATACAGGAGTGGTTGGCTAAAAAGGACTTCAAACCTTTTACCTTCCAGGAAGAAACCTGGCAGCATATCATTAATGGTAAAAGCGGTTTGGTAAATGCACCAACCGGATTTGGTAAGACCTTTTCCGTTTTCCTGGGCGCTGTAATAGATTTCATCAATCAGCACCCGGATGATTATAAAAGCAAGACAGGCAATAAACTACAGTTGGTATGGATTACACCTTTACGTGCACTGGCTAAGGATATAGGCAGGGCAATGGAAGAAGTGATAACAGAGCTGGGGATGCGTTGGCGTGTGGGTATACGGAACGGCGATACACCTACGGCCGAACGGCAGCAACAAAAAAAATACCCTCCCGAAGTATTGATCGTTACACCCGAAAGCCTGCACCTGCTGCTGGCACAAAAGAACTATCCGGAATTTTTTGCTAACCTGAAAATCATTGCTGTAGATGAATGGCATGAGTTGCTGGGCAGCAAAAGAGGCGTGCAGGTAGAACTGGCCATCAGCAGGCTGGCATCTGTATGTTCTGCAAGCACTCACCGTTCACCATTCACCATTCACCCCCTGCCTCAAATCTGGGGCATCTCCGCTACCATAGGGAATCTTACAGAAGCGGCAGCAGTATTGCATGCATCAATCGCGGCACAGGCCAGTCCGGTAATTGTGCGTGCCCCGCTCAAAAAGAATATTGAAGTTGAATCTGTTTTTCCCGATGAAATTGAAAAATATCCATGGGCAGGACATCTGGGAATAAAACTGATTGATAAAGTAATTCCCATTATTGATCAGAGCCGCACAACGCTCATCTTCATCAATACCAGAGGCATGAGCGAAACCTGGTACCAGGGCTTGCTGAACAGCGCGCCGGAATTAGCAGGCGCTATTGCTTTGCACCACGGAAGTATTGAGCCCGAATTAAGAACCTGGGTAGAGGAAGCATTGCATGCCGGCATTTTAAAAGCAGTTGTATGTACGGCAAGTTTGGACCTGGGCGTAGATTTCAGGCCGGTGGAAACGGTTATCCAGGTGGGATCGCCAAAAGGGGTAGCGCGGTTTTTACAACGGGCAGGCCGTAGCGGTCATCAGCCCGATGCAGTGAGCAAGATCTATTTCCTGCCTACCCACTCGCTGGAGCTGGTGGAAGCCGCGGCATTGAAAAGTGCTATAGCCGAAGATATTATCGAGAGCAGGGAGCCTATGCTGCTGTGCTATGATGTGTTGATCCAATACCTCTGCACTTTAGCAGTTTCCGACGGTTTTGATGCAGATACTATATACAGGGAAGTACTGGGAACGTATTGCTATAAAGATATGACAAGGGATGAATGGCTGCAGGTATTGCAGTTTATAACTGCCGGCGGGGTAGCCCTGCAGCAATATGATGAATTTAAAAAGGTAGAGGTTATTAACGGATTACACCGCATCACCAGCCGCAGGGTGGCCATGCGCCATCGCATGCATATCGGTACCATTGTAAGCGAAGCCATGCTGAAAGTAAAGTTTATGTCGGGTGGATATATAGGGGTGATCGAAGAATGGTTTATATCAAGACTGGACCCGGGGGCTGTGTTTACCCTGGCCGGCAGGAATGTAGAGCTGGTGGGTATAAAAGATATGACTGTAATTGTAAAAAAATCCAGCGCAAAGAAATCTATTGTTCCAAGCTGGCAGGGCGGCAGAATGCCTTTGTCGGCCAATTTGGGAAAGAAACTGAGAGAAGAATTAAATAAAGCCGGAAGGAAGAAAAAGAGCCTGCCCGCCGCGGCGGATCACAAAAAGCAAATCGAGAAAAGCAGCGACAGCGAAATTGATGTTTTAAAGCCATTGTTTGATCTGCAGCAACAACTATCGCATGTGCCCAAACACAATGAGCTGCTCATTGAGCATATTGAAACAAAAGACGGCTACCACCTGTTCGTATTCCCTTTTGAGGGAAGATTGGTGCATGAAGCCATGGCCGCTATTTTGGCCTGGCGCATCAGCCGGATCACATCAATCACTTTTTCATTTGCCATGAATGATTACGGCTTTGAATTACTGAGCGATCAGCCTATACCGGTAGATGACAGCAATGTATTTGAGTTGTTTTCGCCGGATAACCTGTTAAACGATATACAGCGAAGTGTAAACGCTACGGAAATGGCCATGCGCAAATTCAGGGATATTGCGGTAATCGGTGGATTGATCTTCCAGGGTTTCCCGGGTGAGCAAAAAAAGGCACGTCACCTGCAGTCTTCGGCTTCTCTTCTTTTTAAAGTATTTAATGAATACGACCGGGGCAATGTGCTGATGCAGCAGGCTTATCGCGAAGTGCTGGACCAGCAGATGGAGGAAGTGCGTTTGCGCAATATGCTGGAACGTATACAGCAATCCAACATTATAATCAAATTTCCTTCACAGCTTACACCCTTCTGTTTTCCCATTAAAGTAGACAGTCTGAGAGAAAGCCTTACATCGGAAAAACTGGAAGACAGGGTACGCAGAATGCAACAACAATTGGATTGATGCAATGGCCTGGCGGTAAGAACGACGTTACAGCATTTTATCAAACCACTCCCTGGGCCAGCATGGAATCGGCTATCTTAACAAATCCGCCAATATTGGCGCCTTTTTCATAGTTGATATGCCCGTCTTCTTCCTTACCATATTTCACGCATATCCTGTGGATCTGCTTCATGATCTCCTTGAGCTTGCTATCCACCTCATCTCTTGTCCAGGAAAAACGAAGTGAGTTTTGCGACATTTCCAATCCCGATACTGCTACTCCTCCTGCATTTGCAGCTTTTCCGGGGGCATAAAAGATACGTGCCTGGTTAAATGCAGCTACGGCTTCCGGCGTACACGGCATATTGGCGCCTTCTGCAACACAGAAACAACCGTTTTCTATGAGTGCAATAGCATCATCACCGTTCAATTCGTTTTGAGTAGCGTTGGGCAATGCAATATCACATTTGATCTTCCAGGGACGTTCACCTTCAAAGAAACCGCAATTGAATTTGTCGGCATATTTCCTGATCCTGCCCCGCTCATGATCTTTCAGGTGCTTGATATAATTTAACCGTTCCTGGTCAATACCATCAGGATCATAAATAAATCCGCCGGAGTCGGACATCGTGAGTACTTTAGCACCTTTGGCAATGCATTTCTCAGCAGCATATTGGGCTACATTACCCGACCCGGAAATGGTTACTTTTTTACCTACCAGAGAATCGCCCCTCGTTTTGAGAATTTCCTCCACAAAATAGATCAGGCCATAGCCTGTAGCTTCAGGACGTATAAGGCTTCCGCCCCACTCGTATCCTTTGCCGGTAAGTACGCCGCTGAATTCTCCTTTAATGCGTTTATATTGTCCGAACAAATAGCCGATCTCCCGGGCTCCCACGCCAATATCGCCGGCAGGAATATCTATGTCGGCACCTACATGACGATAGAGCTCGGTCATAAAGCTCTGGCAAAATTTCATCACTTCATTATCGGATCTGTTTTTGGGATCAAAATCAGAGCCGCCCTTGCCGCCGCCCATAGGAAGACCGGTAAGGCTGTTTTTAAACACCTGCTCAAAAGCCAGGAATTTCAATACGCTCAGGGTTACCGAGGGGTGAAAACGAAGTCCACCCTTATAAGGCCCGATAGCGCTGTTCATTTGCACCCTGAATCCCCTGTTTACCTCTACTTCTCCTTTGTCATTCAACCAGGGCACCCTGAAGATGATCACTCTTTCGGGTTCAACAATGCGCTCCAGGATCTTACTGTTTTTGTATTTCGGATGCTTTTCAATAAACGGGATGAGTGATTCTGCCACCTCCGACACTGCTTGAAAAAACTCCGGTTCTGCTATATTCCTGCGTTGTACTTTTTCTAAAAACGGTCTGACCAAATCATTCATATGCGTATCAAAAATATATGTGGTTAGGGTTAATTATTTCGGAAATTACTGAAATTATTTATTGAAGCATTTTATTAAATTTTTGAAGCTCACTTAACTCCACTCCGGACAGCGGTTCATTGTTATCGTATTTAGCCTTCAAGAACAATACTCTTTTGTGGTGTGGATATTTGGTCAGTACGGCGTTGAGCATAAGCCCCGCATTTTCATCCTTAGTGTAAAGCGGTGAAGGTTGGGGAGGAGCAGATTTATACCGGGTTGGCTTTTTCTTTATTATCGCCTCTAAAGTGATAATTTTATTTTCCGGTATTGTGGATATTTTCCGGGCTTTATGGTACAATCCTTCCAGTTGTTTTTTGCTTAGCCCTCCACGTTCCTGATACTGATACAACAGACTTTGTATGAAAGAAGATTCGGGCTTCGCCGCAAGAACAGCTCTCAGCAAATCACTTACAATGTCTACATCTGGTTTAATTCTGTTCATAAAAACTGCATGAAAATAGTAAAAAAGAACGATCATCGGGCATTCCCTGTATAAGGTTGTAGAATAAATACCACAGGTAGAAATAATTTTCCCATACTTTCTTTACAAAAGCCTGTTTATGCCTTACTCCGGGTCATCTCCTGTTTTTTATTTAATGGTATGGTTTTGCATTTTAAAAGTCAGTAAAAGCATAACCAGCCATGGATACCAAATACAACGAATCTACCTCCAACCGTCCGAAGGGCGAACGCGTTTTGGATGCTCCGTTTGTGATGATGGACATTCCGGCTTTTACTGAACAGTTGCGCCAGGAAAAAGCCTGGCAGGAAAATGACCGGAATGGCATTACGGTGTTTAAATCCGATAGTCTTACCATAGTCATTTCCATACTCAAAACCGGTGCGCAAATAAAAGACAGCCCCGAAACGGATCTGCTTACAGCCTACCTGCTGAACGGGGAAGCAAAGTTCATTACCCACGACAATGAGGAAGTGCTGCTGAATGAGAAGCAGTCTGTTGTTTTTCACAGGGGTATGCTAAAATACATTGAAGCCGCTTCTGAAACAACCATCATGTTGAGCGCTTACGAACACAAAAATGAATAATATTCAGCTTTACAAAACCGGGCTGGAAAATTGAAAGCCGGAAAAGCAGGGTTTTTGTAATCCCTTCTGCTGCAGCAGCACTTTAATTTTTTTGCCCATGCCCAGGAGAAAGTTGTGCAGGAAACGAACTTTTTCTTCGTGTAAAGCTCCAATGGATGAGCCGGCGTTCTTTTCCATTTTTTCCAACTGCCTGGTTAGTCCAAGTCCCAGCAGGAAATAAGCCTGGCTGGTAAATCCCCCATATTGCAGCCCGCCCTTTAGTCCCCATTGTACAAGGGCAGAAAAATTAACATGAGCCGTTATATCCTGTTCGCCAATATGGATATAGGGACAATCATTGATCTGGTGTTTGTAATAACACAACAAAGTACCTGAAGTACGGAGGGGATGGTACAATTCAGAAACAGGATATCCGTAATCTATGGTCAGCACAAATCCTTTTTGCAACGTCCTGGCTATCTGTCCGATCCATTCCGTGGCCCGGAGGTTTATTTCTGTACGAAAGCCGGGCATCAACTGTACAGCAGATTGAAGGAGATAGTGTTTAAGCTTTGGCGACGCGGGCCGCAAACATTCCGTAAAGCCATCTTTGTAATCCACGAATACTTCCATCAGCTCGTTCTGCATCAGTACCTGGTGCACAGCAAAATTGTCTACTACTTCATTAGACAGAATACAGCCTTCCAAAGCGGGGATGTCGGTTATGCTGTTAAACCAATATACTTTTTCATCTGACCCAATCTTTTGCTTTCGTTTCATGAAAGGGCTTTTTTCAATGATGCAGTACCGGAGACCGCTATAAAGCGCTTCATTTTTTTTAAGATGCTGCATAATATCCCTGCACAGGCAACCATTGCCGGCGCCGTATTCTACTACGGTGAACTTTCTTTTGCCGAGCAATTCCCACATTTCTTCGAGTTGTTTGGCCACGAGCGCGCCAAAAGCGGAAGTGATATAAGGACTTGTGTAATAATCACCGGAGCCGCCAACAGGATCACGTTCATTAGCATAGTAACCTGCCCCGGGATAATACAGGGCCATTTCCATGAAATCACGGAACGAAACCGGCCCTTCTTTTTTGATCTTATCAATGATGATTTCCCTCAGCGGCATATTTGTTGTATTTGATAAAAGACAACACTCCAATTTTAATGCCGTGGGCTGCCATCCTTGCATTGTTCATGGTATTATTATTGTATTGATTAAAAACAAAGGAGGTTTTGTATGAGCAATATCATTAAAAGTGGCAGTCGTACGCCAGACTCCTGGAATGATTTTTTTAATATGAAATGAAAATCGCAAAAATGTGCTTGTATGTATAATGAGGACGTTGAACCCGTACCCCCGCAGGATACAGGA
Source organism: Agriterribacter sp. (assembly GCF_035444585.1). Classification (GTDB taxonomy): domain Bacteria; phylum Bacteroidota; class Bacteroidia; order Chitinophagales; family Chitinophagaceae; genus Agriterribacter. The sequence goes on along the minus strand of NZ_DAOMOZ010000027.1, from coordinate 11,495 downwards.
AAGAAAACGGATATTGAGGCCCATGTGGAGGCAACAGACCCGGGTGAAGCGCACCGGATATTTGTGGAGGCTAAAAGGCGATTATTGGATATCAATCACTGGTCAGACATCAGCAGTGGCATTTCGGCTTCTTTTGCTTTAACGGATTGCCGGGGAATGATCAAAAAATGTTCTCCCGAAGTGGGCGATTATCTCCGCATAGATATTCCCGGCCCGGGAACTGCAGCGGGTGACGGATTTGACTGGGTAAGGATTGAGATGATAGAAGAAGAGCCGGATTATCTGGGTACAAGAGAATTTATTGTGATGCGTGTTCGGCCGGCACCCCAGCCCGAACAAAAAAAGCCAACGGCACATTTCTTTGAGGAGGATGCTACAAGTTCCTTTATCGTAAGAAGAGAAGACCGGCGTATTGCGGCCGAAGTGCACGGAAGAAATGAAAAGCCCAACACGGGAAATGCAAGCCTCACCGATGCCATCAGGAATACAGTGGTAAGCATGGTTGCACAGGCAGGATTTTCTAAGATACAATGGGAAAAATTGGTAAAAGGTATATTGAATATCCAACCCTGATCTGCAAACAAATGAACTGGCATTATTTTTTATGAGTGGATATATATAAAAGCCCCTGCCATTCTATGCGTACTACACATTTGCACATCGCCGACCATCTGCTGGAGTATATTCTCCCTTACCCGGGCGAAAAAGACATCCGGGAAATTGAGCATCATTTGAACATTTCTCCTTTAAAACTACAACTGTTCCTTACCGAGATAGGGAACGAGAAGCCCGGCTGGATATACAAATCAGTTGGTGAAAACAATGAGCCCAAATCGGTAGGCATAATAGAAGAAATGAAGCCGGAAGTGCTGGATTTCCTGTCGAAGGGAGGATTTTCAAAGCAGGTGAGCCAGAGCAACATGCCGCCTGCAGACCTGTAGTGCTGAGCAATAATGACGGGTGTATGTATCGCGCAGCGATAAAGCTCAAGCATCAGCATCTTCAGTTCCCCTGTATGCTGTCCGCCGGGAAGAAATGTTTGAGGTGAAGTAAAATTTGTAGTATTGCCTTTTTTTACATGAGCCTTCGCACATTTTTGCAGCGCATACTTAAAAAGCCGGTGGCCAGGTTAGCCAACAGGTTTTCTTCTCGTCCCAACAGGGAACGGGTGCATGATGCGCTTACCAAACTGTATAAGCAGATCAGGGAAAAGCCCGGCAAAAAAGGAGTTGTTATTGATCTGGATGCATCGCCGCAAAAGATCATTGTTTTTTCCGATCTCCATAAAGGCAATAAAAAACGTTCGGATGATTTTGCACCTGCAGAGCAAAACTATATTGCTGCCCTGAATTATTATAACCGGCAAAATTATACATTGATCGTGCTGGGAGATAGTGAAGAGCTCTGGAAATTCAACCTCTTCACCGTTAAAAAGCACAATCACGCATCCTTTGAGCTGGAAAAACAGTTTCTTCAGCGAAAGGCGCTGATCAAAGTTTTTGGCAACCACGATGTGTTCTGGAACAATGATCCCTTTGCGGCATTACAGCTCATAAGCATTTATGGTGAGCCGGTGCATATGTATGAAGCTGTATTGTTGAAATACAAGGCCGGTCAAAAGCCAATGGATATTTTTCTTACACACGGGCACCAGGGCGACGCTCAAAGCGATGGCAATAAATTCAGCGCATGGTTTGTGGCAAAAATATGGGCGCCGCTGCAATCGTACCTCGATCTTAATATCAACACTCCGGCCTTTAACGACATTCTTAAAACAGACCATAACCAGTTCATGTACGAATGGAGCTTGCAGCAGCACGACCTGGTGCTTGTTACAGGGCATACGCACCAGCCGGTTTTTGAATCCATGACGCACCTGGAGCGTTTATATAAGCAGTTGCTTCTTGCCCGGCAGGATAATAACACCAGGGAAATAGCAGATCTGCAGAAAGAAATTGCTTTTCGCCGGCAGGAGTATGATCATGTATCGGAAGATTACCTGCAACTAAAGCCTTCTTATTTCAACAGTGGCTGTTGCTGTTTCAACGATGGCGATATAACGGGAATAGAGATTGAAGCCGGCGAGATAAGGCTTATAAAGTGGAAAACGGATAATGCTGTTTCCAAAAGAACCGTACTGGAACACGCTGCATTGAGAAATCTACGTTAGTCCTCGGTTTTTACAGTTACTTTGGTAAACCCCAAACCCCGTAAAAAATTTTCAAGCAATGCTGTGCTGCGGGCATCGGCCTTGCTGAGTATGCCCTGCTGCAATGCTTTTTCAATCATTTTTTTTCGTGCCTTTATTTTAACTGCAGTAACCGCTTCGCTGCTCCATTCACCCATTTCACTAAAGGTTTCAAAATCCGAAGGGTTCATTATCGCATCTAATATTTCTGCACGGGGAAGCAATAAGGAAACAGAATCGTCCTGAACAAAAATGGATTGTTCATTTAATTTTTTGAGATCCGTTCCTGCAATGAGTTTCCCTTTCCCGATGATCACAATACGCTTGCCGGTAACCGGTAAATTGCCAAAAGCCGAAAGACCGGGAAGCAGGGCTTCTGCGGGGGATTTTACTTTAATAACAACAGAATCTGCTACTACTTCATCAAAAGCCGTAATGGTGCACAATTGCGCCAGTTCATTGATCTCTTTAATCAGCACAGGTGTATTGTCTATTGTAACAGGCTGCGGTTTAAAAATGTTTTTGAAAGAAGGAAGCCATTTTAAGTTCAGCAGCAGGAGCACTATTAAAACAGCAACAGCAGGAAGAATATACCTGGCACTTCGTTTTCGCATGATCAATTGAGTTTAACAGGTTTTTTCCCGAATTGAACAATAACTTTCTCATAGCCCATATTGCGCAGGAACCTGCTTGCAAACAAGCTGGCATTGGCTTCCGCGGTTTGCAATACGCCCAGTGAATCGGCGCTATCCTCTATTTGCTGTTGCGCCTGCGCTGCCAGCGCATCTCTTTCCTGCGTGGTGAAGCTGCTCCTGAAAGCGCCGATCTCTTCATATGCTACCTTAATGTCTTCGGGTTTTATGCTAACAGAAAATAAGGAAGCATGCGGGAGAGTGAGGGTAACCTGCTTGTTGTTGACCTGAATGTGTTCTGCATTAAGTGAAGAGAAATCAATACCTGCTTTAAGCGTGGCTTCACAGGTCATCAGTATTTTCCGGTCGCCTATTTTATACCAGGTCTTGTCATCACTGGCTTTAATGATCTTGTTTACAATATATTCTACGGTAACCAGTTCATTTATCTCTTTTAATGCCAAAATTTCCTGCTCTTGTTTAACGGGAGCTGTGCGGCAGGATGCAACCAGGAAAAGCAGGAGATAAATACAGGTTCTGAACATATCGCAATTTACAAATACTGTTGCATCTGCGCATTTAATATATTATTATGCTGCTATGAATTTTGCACCCATGAACAGTCTTCTGTTTTTATATCCGCACGAACCAGAGACGGATGATGAAATTTTATCAATGAACAATTCATGGGTAATCCTTAATTTTCCCGGAAATTAGGTCATGAAAAAATATGCGGTAATAGTAGCCGGCGGCACGGGAACACGAATGGGGTCTGCCGTTCCCAAACAGTTTATGCTATTGAACGGTAAGCCGGTGTTGCTGCATACAGTAGAAGCTTTTTTGCGTGCTTACAACGATCTGCAGATCATACTCGTGCTCCCTGTTTCCTTTGAAGAACAAGGCAGGCAACTCATTTTGCAGTCGGTTGCACCGTTACGTATTCAAATGGTTACCGGCGGCGATACCCGTTTTCATTCCGTGCAGAACGGACTGAAAAAGATCAATGAAGCATCGGTTGTTTTTGTACACGATGGGGTAAGATGTCTGGTTACCGAAGGCCTTATCAGGCGCTGTTATGAACAAACGCTGATTAAAGGGAATGCCATACCTGCGGTAGCTGTAAACGACAGCATAAGAATAGTAGAAGGAGATAAAACAAGGGTGGTAGACAGAAGCAGGCTGCTTGCCGTTCAAACACCACAAACCTTCCGGAGTGAAATTATTTTGCCTGCTTTTGAACAGCCTTATAAGAAAGCTTTTACAGATGAAGCTACGGTAGCGGAAGCCGCAGGCTATGAAGTTTTTATGATAGAAGGGGAGAAGGAAAATATTAAGATCACACTGCCTGCAGACCTGTTGATAGCGGAGCAGTTATCAAGGAAAGCATAATGCCAGGTATGGCTTTCTGCTCCATTTCAATAATATCAATTCATGTTTAACGGCATAATCACAGCATTACGGAAATTTATTTTTTGCTATACCATTACGGCAGATCCGGCGTCCTTTATCCGTTTGCTGATCAATACCAAAAGATACCGCTATGCTAAAAAGCCTGTAGTGCATCCCGCCATACCCGTTCCTTATCATTTGCGTTTGAATGGGAAAAGAAAAACAGTTTTTTTAAGGACCTATGCTGGTGATATCGCTATATTTTACGAGATTTTCTGGCAAAAGGTATACAAACTTCCATGGCCCGGTGATACGATTCGCGGGTATGTGGTTGATCTGGGCGCCAATACAGGAATGGCATCTTTGTTTTTTTCTGCATATTATTCCATACGCGGGGTGTATGCGGTGGAAGCAGACAGGTTCAATATGGATTTGCTTTTACGCAATCTCTCCCCTGAAATATCTGCGGGCCGGGTTAAAGCCCTGCACGCTGCTGCCTTTACCGAAGATACCACGGTATATATGCAAAGGCAGGAAAAAGCATACAATACAGCTGTTACCAGCGAGGTAACGGATATGCCTGTACGGGCAATAAGTATGGATACTTTATGCAGTATGTTTGAACCGGACAGGATTGGTCTCCTTAAAATAGATATTGAGGGCAGTGAGGAAATCCTTTTTTCAAAAAACACGGAATGGCTGGAAAAAGTTAACATCATTGTTATGGAAATTCATGGTGATGGATACCGGAGTGTATGCGAAACCTTATTGCGCACCAAAGGATTTGTTATCTATGAGCCCGGCGATAGTGCTTTACATTCAACCTTATTATGGGCAATAAAGCAAGAAATAATGCAATAGCTATTGCTTTAAAATATTTACCGGGAAAGGCAGGCGATTCATTTTAAGATGTAAATAAAACGCTTCGGCTGCTCCAAACTGGCGGTTAAAAAAAGCAATGCCCGGTACATCGGATCCCTCAAACCGGAATATCCTGCCGGTGCCTGCATGATCTTGTATGGCAGCATCGGTAAGCAGGTAAAATGCCCCCATTGATTTTCCTTCTGCGGTGCTTCCACCCACCAGCGAATACACGAAGTTGTTATCATAAAGAACAATATAAAATGCAATTGTTTCGCCTTGCAGTGTGTGTGCGGTATAAGTTTTAAGATGATCTTTCTTACCTGCTGTATTACAGCAGGCAATGAGTGAATGATAATCTTTGGCTGCAATGCCCGGATGCGCGGCTTTGTATGCTTTCCGGTATAAAGTGATAATGTCTTCGGGGGTATCGTTACGTACTATTATTATATTATGCTTGTGAGCTTTTTTCAATGAACGTTTTGCCAGCCTGCTGTACAGGCCGGTTAAGACAGAGCAGGATCTTTCTAAATCAAGCAATAAATTTAACCGCTTGTGTACAGTAAGTCCCGCAACAGCACCTGCCTTCTGTAATGGATGGGTTTCATTAATATCAATATCAATCAATTTAAACTTTGAAGGAATAACCTCTAAAAAATCTGCTGTATCAACAGGTTGTTCCTGGCCTGCAAAAAGGCCCAGCGATGCCGTAAAAGCAGGTTGGTACAGGTAGTGAAAGCCATATTTTCTCCTCCAGGTAAGGGGCATTATGGCTTCATAGTCATTTAGTACAAGGGCATCCCAATGGCCTGACATATGATCTAACCACCAGGAATAACCGTAGATAAGCCCTTTGTTTTTTTCGATGCAGGCATCCCATTTTACAATATCAATTTCACTTCTTTTAAGGTATTGAATGTCTTTGGTCATGAAAAGAGGTGATTTCTTATAACGGAATATGAGGACTGATCTTTTTAAAACTGATATCCTGTATATCTATGCTGAATGATATTCTTTGCCAGAAGTTGTTACCGGGAGTTGATTTAAAATAGTCGCTGTACACTTTACTGTATAACACCGGAACATATATATTTATGAGATCCCTGCACAAGCTCAACTGTAGGCCCGCATCATACAATAGCCGGGGCGTACCGGAGCCGCTCTTCCATCCTTCATTATAGGTACCGGCATCAAAGAATAATTTTACAGGGATCTTTGGATGAATGGAAGACGTAAAATTTAAAGCGATCAGCCAGTCATCTGTTTTGCCCACTTTGTTGCTCAGCAGATCGGTTCGCACCTTAAAGCCGCCGTCTCTTATCATTACCTGCTGCGACAACATGCCCTCAAATTCATTGCGGCCTATAAAATAATTACTGTACGTATAATCTTCATATCCTTTTGGTGCCGTCATGTTAAGGTGATACTGATCCGTGCTGAACCGTCTCTGTGATGTTTTATCTCCTGTATAAAAAAATTTTCCTGCAAACCATCGTGTATTCAAACCCCCGCCTTTTGGGTAGTTAAAAAAGTAATTTCCTGTATAAGCGATCCTTCCAAAATGCTGTGAAGCTTCAAACCGTAGTTCATAGCGATAGGGATACAAAGCTCTGCTATTGTCCGTTACATAACGCAGTTCACCAATAGTGGCATTTCGGGAATGAATGGCGTACCGGTTTTTCATCAGTACCGAATCCCATGAAAACTGCAAAGCATCTGTATTGATGATATAGGCTTTCCATTGTATAAAGCGGCTGAGCCGGCTGCGTGGCTGCCTGTTGCGGAAAGTAAACCGCACATGAGGACTGAACTTTGCAAAACGCAAATGCGTGGTATGGTTATCCGGATCTGTATAAGCATTTTCCGAAAACCGGGCAGCGCTTATACCTGCTTCAATTTTCTGGAAGATATTTTCGGGATACCAGGTGTACGTTGCGCGGCCGATACCGGCAAATTGCCTGCTGCCTGTGGCATACAACGGAACAGCGATAAACCGGAAGCGGGTAACGGGAAGATTATAGTTATGAATGATGCCACCCGCCACCAGCTTATCGTAATCATTAAAGCCCAAAGCCGGAGCTATGCCTGTGTAATGATATTTGTTGCCGGTATCGGCTTTCCCGATCCAGGTAAGCCGCAGCTTTTTAGAAGCGGGGGGCAGCAGGCTTCCTTTGGCGTTGAGCAAATGGAAAATACTGTCAATATTCTTTTCACTTACCGTAGCTATAGTATTTTTAAAATCTGCGGGATAGGGATGCTTGAACTGCCATTGGCTGTAATAAGCCTGCATGCAGGAATCAAACAGCGCTTTACCCAATGCTGTTTCCAGCACCTGCAGCCATTGCGATGCTTTATAATAAGCGGATAAATAATAATTGGCAGGGGAAAACGCGGCGGCAGGCAGGTTAACCGGCTGATCTTTTTTTACCGCAGCTACCGATTCAAATGTAACTTTTTCGAGATAAGAAGGATTGAACTTTATGGAAGTTGCTTTCCTGTCAAGATATCGCTTTCCATAAAAAGTATTCATCCCTTCATCCATCCAGGGATACTCCCGCTCATTGGATGCCAGTATGCCATAAAACCAGTTGTGCCCTACTTCATGAACAATGATGCGTTCTGTTAGCTGCTGGCTTTTGGGCGCAGAAAGGACTGCAATCGTAGGATATTCCATTCCGCCTTTCATACCCGGCGGGCCTTCGGCAATGCTTAAAGTGGCAAAAGGGTATGTGCCCACTGAAGCCGAATAAAAACGGAGTGCATTCTTCGCATAGGCTATGCTGTTATTCCAGCTCTTTTGCGAAGCAGGTATAAAGAAAGCATACAAGTCAATCGTTTTCCCTCCGGCTAACAGGCAGGTGTCGTGCTGCACAATAAAACGCTTATCGGCAAACCAGGCAAAATCGTGCACGTTGTTCTGCCTGTAATGAAGCGTTTTGGTGGCGGCGGATGAGGGAGGATAAACCTGCCGGATGGTTTTATAGGAACCTCCTTTTACTTTTTTCCTATACCGGGTTTCTTTCCAGGAATAAGAAGCACGCGTTTTAAGCCATTCTTTTTCGCTTTCGTTTTGTAATGCTCCCGTAGCGGCCACCACGTAGTTTTCAGGAAGGGTAATGGTTACATCAAAATTTCCCGTTTCGCTGTAAAACCCGCCCTGCTGGAGGTAAGGCATGGGATGCCAGCCTCTGCGGTCGTACACCGCAGGCTTGGGATACCATTGTGTTACCTGGTACGATTGCCCCACATGCCCGCCTCTCGAAAAGTTATAAGGAAGCTTAACATGAAAAGGAGTAGTGACCAGTATTTGTTGCCCGGGCAAAAGGGGCAAAGGCAACATTACTTTTATGATATCCAGGTGATCGGGGTGATCCTCTGTATCTGCCCGAACGTCGTTTACCCTGAAGTCGAGCTGATTGATATATCCTTTCTGTTGAGGGGTAGAAAAATAAAATTTTGTATCACCGTTTTCGAGCATCTGGTCGCTGAACGCTGTTCTGTCGGTTTTATAGGCATTGGGCCATAAATGAAACCAGATGTATTGTAACGTATCGGGTGAATGATTGGTATAATATATTTTAATAAAGCCATCCAGTGTGTGCTCCGCGTCATTGAGCGATACATTGATGGTATAATCCACACGCTGCTGCCAGTATGCTTCCTGTGCAACAGTTTTTGCAACCAGGCAATGAAAGGTCAATATAAAAAAAGCATGCTTCAAATTGCAGATCCTCTTGTATTGATGGAAAACTCCTGACCTCATTTGCCTTTTCCTTTCAGTATAATTTGTAATGTATGCAGGAGTATCTTAAAATTAAGCGAAAGAGAAATGTTTTCGATATATACCAGCTCGTACTGCATGCGTTTGATCATTTGATCCACATTTTCGGCGTAACCGAATTTTACCATGCCCCAACTGGTGATACCGGGTTTTACCTTCAGTAAATATTTAAAGTAAGGTGTTTTTGCATTGATCTGGTCAATATAAAACTGCCTTTCCGGGCGGGGACCTACAAGGCTCATCTCGCCCTTTATTACATTCCAGAACTGCGGCAGTTCATCAATGCGCCATTTGCGCATGGTTTTCCCCCAGGGGGTGATCCTCGGGTCGCCATGCGAAGAGAGGGCCGGCCCGTTCTTTTCCGCATCCGCGTACATAGAACGGAACTTATACATAAAAAAAGGCCTCCCTTTATAGCCGATCCTCTGCTGGGTAAAAATCACAGGCCCTGCAGACGAAAGTCTTACCCTTATGGCGGCATACAACAACAGCGGCGATAATAATATTAGCCCTGCCAAAGAGAGCAGCACATCTGCCAGCCTGATAAGATACAGTTGCCATTCGGGCATCAACCCTGTTTTAATATCAATCAGCGGCGCATCCAGCACATTTTTGGTACGTACCGAGCCGGCAAGAATATCGAGGTTGCTGGGTGCGATCTTTATCTCTATGTCCTTTTCACTTATGCGGTTAATGATAGACGTTACTTCATCGGGGAATGAATTCTCTACGGCAATGATCACCTGGTCGGGGTTGGTTGCTTCCAGTATTTTTTCAAGGTCGTCAATGCTGCCGAGGCAGGGGAGGTGCTGGTGTAATCCGTTGAGGGATGCATTGGTGGTGATGAATCCGTTGAACTTGTAACCCAGCAGCTTTTGATTTTTTTTGATCTCCTTAAACAGGTGAATAGCTGTTGGACTATTACCCACCATTACCGTGTCGAACCAGATGCTTCCTTTCTTCAGTTGTCGCCTGGCCCTGTTCAGCAACAGTGCTCTTCCTGTCCATATTAAAATAAAATGCAAAGAAAATAATGAAAAGAAAGCTTTGTAGTAATAGGGATAATTGGCCTGCTTATCATCAAGCACCAGCACAAAAAAAAGAAAAACAGATCCTGTAAGCGTGCTGATGAAGGTTATTATACATTCGGAAAACAACGATTTGCTGTATAATAGCCGGTGATAACTGCCCAGCATCATAAACAGCGCAAGCCACCCGGCGGGAATGAGAAAAATGCTCAGCAGCAATTGTGTATTGTGTAAAAGCTCCCCGGTAATGTTCAGTTCAAAGCCGGTTAAATATTTGCGTATAAAAAAAGCGATAGCCCATGCCAGCGCTGCGGCTAAGTAATCGCTCACCGCATACCAGGAAGTATTTATTTTTTTTGAGGCTTTCATTTGGATATCAAGGCAAACTTATCATTTAACAAGATAACTGGCCGACTCTATCTTTTGTAAAATGTGATGAGCTACATCCATTGCCATTAAACCATCCACTTCTGAAACTGCAGTGGGTTCATTTTGTATAATGGATTGCGTAAAAGCTTCCAGCTCCAGTAAGATGGCGTTGGCTTCCGGGATCTTGGGGTTAGCTATGGCAATCACTTTTTTACCCGATGGCGTATCTATATCAAAAGTAAAAGCGTCTTTGTCTTTGTCGTCTTTCAATTTTATGACCTCTGTTTTTTTCTCCAGGAAATCAATACCGATATACGCGTCTTTCTGGAACAGCCGCATTTTACGCATTTTTTTCATGGAGATCCGGGAGGAGGTAAGATTGGCCACGCAGCCGTTGTTGAATTCAATACGCACGTTGGCAATATCGGGCGTATCTGTCATTACCGCTACGCCACTGGCGGAAATATTTTTTACGCCACTTTTTACAATGCTCAGTATAATATCAATATCGTGGATCATCAGATCAAGGATTACACTCACTTCCGTTCCACGGGGGTTGAACTGCGAGAGGCGGTGTACTTCTATGAACATGGGATTGAGCGTATATTCCTTTAAAGCCAGGTAAGCCGGGTTAAATCTTTCCACGTGCCCTACCTGCACTTTTACGTTGGCTTCTTTGGCCAGTTTTACAATTTTATGCGCCTGCTCCATAGAGTCGGCAAGCGGCTTCTCTACAAATACATGCCTGCTTTTCCGGATGGCTTTCTCACACAATTCAAAATGAAGGGTGGTAGGTGCAATGATATCCACGGCATCGCACGCATCTATCAGCGCATCTGCATCTTCGAATCTTTTTAATTTATACGTTTGGGTCGCTGCGGTGGCTGTTTCATCATTGGGATCATAAAAGCCCACCAGTTCAGCGGTTTTAATTTTCTGCCAGTTGCCAATGTGAAATTTGCCCAGGTGGCCTGCGCCGAAAATGCCGATTTTAAGCATGCATAACAATTTAAGGTCAAAGATAAGATTTGCTGATTAGTGCATGCATAAGGGAATTTACGCTATTCTTTCTCTTTTATCTGTTGCTGGCAGAGAGAAATTATCCCACCGCCGGTATTTCAAAAAATAAATGATGATGTGCGAAGGTGTAATTGAAAAGGTTTTTGAAGTAAAGCCGCAGGCAGCGCTTTAAAAAAAATATCCTACTAATGTAGTAGGATATTAAATCTCTCTTTATATTTGCAGTG